>CAZFGJ010000102.1:0-4905 GCA_964518445.1 uncultured Solirubrobacteraceae bacterium | reverse complement strand
GCTTCGATCTCGAGGGCCTACTCGAGCCGCTCGCGCCCGACGCGGCTCCGTGAGCACGAGCTCGTCGGCGAGAAACGACGCGAAGGACCCCGCTTCCGTGGAGGCCGAGCGGGCCGCTGAGCTACGAGAGCAGCTCGGACACCACTCCCACCGCTACTACGTGCTCGACGATCCCGAGATCGGGGACGATGAGTACGACCGCCTGCTGGACGAGCTGAGAGCACTCGAGCGAGACCACCCTGAGCTGCAGACTCCCGACTCGCCCACCCAGCGTGTGGGTGGCGAACCGGTCGGCAAGCTGACAAAGGTCGAGCATCTCGAGCCGATGCTCTCGCTGGGCAACGTCCGGTCGGCCGAGGAGCTTCGGGCCTGGGTCGAGCGGATGCGCAACCACCTGGCCCGCGAGGGGATCGAGAACCCGGCCTTCAACTACGTCGTCGAGCCGAAGATCGACGGGCTGGCGATCAGCCTGCTCTACCGCGACGGGGTCCTCGAGCGGGGCGCCACCCGGGGCAACGGCGAGATCGGCGAGGACGTGACCCACAATCTGCGCACGATCGGGGCGATACCGCTGCGAATCGCCGATGCCCCGCCCCTGGTTGAGGTGAGGGGGGAGGTCTACATGTCGCTGAAGGACTTCACAGCCCTCAACGAGCGCCGCGCCGAAGCCGGGGAGTCGACCTTTATGAACCCTCGCAATTCTGCCGCGGGGACGATCCGCCAGCTCGACCCGGCCGATGCCGCCAAGCGGCCGCTGTCGATCTGGGCCTACCAGGTCGGGGTCGCCGAGGGGCTCTCCTTCAAAGCCCACAGCGAGGCCCTGGACTGGCTTCGCGACCACGGCTTCCGCGTCAACAGCGGCATTCGGCGCCTTGGCAGCGAGGACGAGGTGATCGACCAGTGCCTCGAGTGGGAGCGGCGCAGGGGAGAGCTCGACTTCGAGATCGACGGGGCTGTGGTGAAGGTGGACGACCTGGCGCTGCAGCACCGGCTGGGCTCAGTGGGACGCGACCCCCGCTGGGCGGTCGCCTGGAAGTTCGCTCCCACCACGGCCGTCACGACGCTCGAGAAGGTGATGTGGAACGTGGGGAAGTTCGGCGACCTGCGCCCATACGCGGTCCTGACCCCCGTCGAAGTCGGCGGGGTGACGATCAGGATGGCCACGCTCCACAACGAGGAGGACATCGTCCGCAAGGACCTCCGGGAGGAGGAGGAGGTGATCGTCGTCCGGGCCGGCGACGTGATCCCCCAGGTCGTCTCGCCGGCTCCCCACGTGGCCGAGAACAAGAGGCGGCCGCCTCTGCCCCGGCCGCCTGCTCGCTGCCCCTTCTGTGACACGCCGACGGTAAAGCCCGCCGAGAGCATCTTCACCCAGTGCCCCAACCGGGACTGCCCGGCCAGGGCCTGGCAGCTGATGAAGCACTTCGTCTCGCGTGGGGCGATGGACATCGACGGCCTGGGCGAGAAGCAGGTGGCCATGCTCCAGCAGCGCGAGCTCGTTCGAACGGCGGCCGACTTCTACCGGCTCGAACAGCCCGACCTGATCGAGCTGGAGGGCTTCGGCGAGATCTCGGCCCGGAACCTCATCGCCGCGATCGACGCCTCCAAGGAGCGGCCCTTCGCACGGGTCCTTTTCGCTCTGGGCATCGAGGAGGTGGGGGAGGTGACGGGGCGCAACCTGGCTCAGGGGTTCCGTGACATCGACGCCCTGCTCGGTGCAGACGAGGAGCAGATCTCACAGATCCCCGGCGTGGGGGAGAAGATGGCTGCTTCGATCCGCGCGCAACTGGCGGAAGGCAGGATGCGCACGCTAATCTCCGATCTCCGAGAGCATGGCCTTCGCTTCCACGAAGAGGGACCGCCGCCATCCGAGGGCCCGCTCGCCGGCAAGACGCTGGTCCTCACGGGAACGCTCCCCGAGTGGTCGCGGGAGCAGGCCACCGAGCGGATCTCGGCCGCGGGTGGTCGTGTCACGGGGTCGGTCTCCAAGAAGACCGACTATCTGGTGGCCGGGGAGACCCCCGGCTCGAAGCTCGAGAAGGCCCAGCGGATGGGCGTGACGGTGATCGACGAAGCCGGCCTGCGCGAGCTCGTGGGCTCCTAGGCCGGCGGCCCTCAGCCTTCGGAGGCCGGGTCGCCCCCCGCAGCTGCGGGATCCGAGGCCGCTTCCAATTCGGCTTCTTCGCGGTCCAGCTGCATCTGTTCGCGTTCGGGCCGCTGTGCCATCATTTCTTCCTTGCCCGTTTCCTCGGTTTCGTCCCAGATCTCATCGACGAACTCCTGAGCCTGCTGGACCACCGGCGTGCCCGAGGAGGTCAGGCCTTCCTGGACTGCCGTGAAGCCGACGAGCGTCCCCGCCGCCAGCAGAGCGGCCAGAAACGGGAGGATCGGCAGGCGACGGTGTTCAAGGGAGGAGCGCACGGGGTTTCTTCGGCGCGCCCCCGTGAGCGCTTTAGCCGACTCGTGTCAGCTGGCCGTCCCGAACTCCCCTCAGTCGCTCCACCAGTCCTGAATCATCTCGCCGTCCCCGTCGTGACGGGCGCCGACGGCCAGCACCTCGAGCCCATCGCTACCGGCCTCGAAGGCCCTCACGACCTTGGGCGAGACACGGATGGCGTCGTGCCTCGAGATGTCCTTGATGTCCTCGTCCAGCTTCACCCGGCCGGAGCCCGCCAGGACGACGTAGATCTCCTCGGCGGCGTCGTGACGATGCCCGAACAGCTGCCGCTTCCCGGGCTTCAGGAGCAGATAGCTCACACCCGTCGCCTGGGCGTCCAGCTCGTCCTTTGCGAACCGTGCCTCCCCGACCGAGTCCAGCCCGAACTTCGGCGCGGAGTCCTCAACCTCGGTGATCTTCTTGATTGTGTATTGGCTCATACAGAGCTGTTGCCCGATTTCGGGCAGTTCATGCCCGGGGAGGAAGGCCGGTTCTCGCCCTGGCCAGTTCGGCTTCGCTCAGCTTCGAGCTGGCAAGGGTGATCGCGATGTGGTCCTGGAAGATGTGGGCGCTTGCGGTCGAGATCGCGTCGGTGAAGACCGCGAAGGCCAGGATGTGGCCGTTTGCCGCCCTGCAGTAGCCGACCAGGTTCGAGGCGCCTTCCAGCGTTCCGGTCTTGCCCTGACAACGGCCTTCGGCCCGCGTGCGCCGCATCCTGAGCGCCAGCGTCCCGGTGCGACCGGCGACGGCCAGGTGTTCGCGCAGCAGCGTCCCGAGGGCGGTCGGGTAAAGGCCGGCCAGCAGCTGCACCACCTGATAGGGCGACGTTTTGTCGGCTCGCGAGAGCCCCGAGCCGTCAACCACCCGAGGGCTGAAGCCCAGCAACGTGGCGACGCTCCGGCGGATCACGCCGGCTCCGGCGGAGGTCGTGCCGGCGCCGCCGTAGAGGGCGCCCATGTCCTTCGTCAGCGTCTCGGCGAAGAAGTTGTCCGAGGGCGGCAGCATCAGGCCCAGAAGTTCGGTCACAGTCGGCGACGGCGCGGAGGCCAGCAGTGTGGCACCGGCGGGGGTGGTTGCGGCGCCGGCGCCCCCGGCGATGCTGACGCCGTCTCCCTTCAGCGCCCGCCAGAGCGCTCTTGCGGCGTAGGCGGCCGGGGCGTGGGCTCCTCGTTCCGAGCCGCTGGCGCCACGGTTGAAGGCCAGTCCGCTCAGGGTTCCTTCCAGGAAGGGGTCGAAGGCGAAGCCGCTCGACGGCTCGCCCCTCAGAGAGTCCAGGAACGTCTCGTCACCCCTGATCGCCCCGGTGATGTGGTGGATCCCGTCGTGTCTGACGAGCTGGCTCACCAGCGTCGAGACGCTGGTTCCGACCCCTCCGTAGTGGGCGGCGATGAAGCCGCTGCTCCCGAACGTCGGGTCCCCGCCGCCCCGCAGATAGAGGCTCCCTTCCCAGATCCCCCCGGCGGCAAGATGCCCGATGCCGTAGACCGAGGTGCTCAGGCGGGTGTTGGCCCCCATCTGCCCGAGTGCCGCCGTGGCGGTGTAGAGCTTCTCGACCGAGGCCGGCGGGCGCAGCGTGTCAGCCCGTTCTGAGAACAGCGTCTTCTTGGCCGTTATGTCGTAGACGAAGGCCCCATCGGCCCGTCCGGCCAGCGCCAGCTGGTGTCCGATGTCCTGTTGAAGAGCCGCCAGGGGTGCCTGAGCCCATGACTCCGAGGCACTCGCGGCGCCCGACAGCAGAATTCCACAGAGCGAAATGAGTAGTAGGCCCCGCCTTTTCAGGTCCACGCGGCCTTACAATGTTGGCGATGGGCAAGGTTGTCAAGCTGGAACCGACCCAGAAGAAGGCGGCCTCTGCGGCCGCCCGGACACGTCGCGTGGCGCCCCGAGGGGTCGGCAGGCCCTCCTCGATCGATCGCCGCCGGCGGCCTCGGCGGGACAAGACGGCCCTGGTGCTCGGTGGCGGCGGTTTCACCGGGGGGGTCTATGAGATCGGCGCCCTGCGGGCCCTGGACCTCCTCGCCGTCAACAGCACCGTCAACAACTTCGACGTCTACGTCGGCACATCGGCGGGCGCCTTCATCGCTTCGCTGGCCGCCAACGGGGTCACGCCCGAGGAGATGATGCGGGTGGTGACCCGCAAGGGCGGCCCGGCTCCCTTCAAAGACGTCGACATCTCAGACCTGCTCCGTCCCAATTTGCTCGAGTTCGCCCGCAAGGGCGCCGCGATGCCCCTTCACGTCCTCTCGATGCTGCGGCAGTTCGCCTCCACCCGCGGTGGCGTGTCGGCCATGGACCTGGTCATGGGCCTTGCCGATGTCCTGCCCTCGGGTCTCTACACGGGATCGGGCATCGAGAAGTACCTCGAGGAGGTCCTCTCCGAGGCGGGGCGGACAGATGACTTCCGCGAGCTCGACTGCGAGCTCTACCTGACGGCCACCGACCTGGACACCTGCGAACGGGTCGTCTTC
>CAZFGJ010000101.1:0-10785 GCA_964518445.1 uncultured Solirubrobacteraceae bacterium | reverse complement strand
ACCGCGACCTGCGCCCGGCGAACCTCTACAACGTCGACTACTCGCTGCTCGGCACGGCCCGCGTGGAGCCCCTGATCCGGCGCATCCGCAACAGCATGGCCGCCGCCGGAATGGTCGTCGAGGATTCCAAGGGCGAGTGCAACTTCGGCCAGCACGAGATCAACTTCCGCTACGCCGACGCCCTTCGCACGGCGGACGAGCACGTCATCTTCAAGAACGGCGCCAAGGAGATCGCCTCCGACGAGGGCACGGCGATCAGCTTCATGGCCAAGTACGACGAACGGGAGGGCAACTCCTGTCACATCCACTTCTCCCTGGCCGAGATCGGGGACCCACCCACCCCCCTGTTCGCACGCGAGCCTGCCCTGTTCGACTCTTTCCTGGCGGGCCAGCTGGCATGCCTGCGTGAGATGACGCTGCTGCTGGCCCCGAACATCAACTCCTACAAGCGCTTCGCGGCCTCGAGCTTCGCGCCGACGGCAGTGGCCTGGGGGGAGGACAACCGGACCTGCTCGCTGCGCGTCGTCGGACACGGCCCGTCGCGGCGCTTCGAGAACCGCGCCGGCGGGGCCGACCTGAACCCCTACCTCGCCCTCAGCGCCCTGATCGCCTCTGGGCTGCACGGGCTCGAATCCGGCCTCGAGCTCGAGCCGCCGCTGAAGGGCAACGCCTACGCCGCAACCGATCGCCCGAGGGTGCCCCAGACCCTGCGCGACGCCCGCGAGGAGTTTGCCGCGAGCGATGTCGCCCGCGAGGCCTTCGGCGAGGAGGTCGTCGCGCACTACCTGAACGCAGCCGATGTCGAGCTGAAGGCATTCCAGTCGAGCGTCACCGACTGGGAGCGCTTCCGGGGCTTCGAGCGGCTATGAGCGGGACTGGTCCGGGAGACCTTGGCCGGCTCGGCTGAGCGCGGCAGCGCTGCCGCCCCCGCCCCCGCGCCGCCCGACGCAGTATTCGCCCCCGTCCGCTCCCAGACGGCCTTCGAGGAGACGGTCGACCGGCTCGGGACGGCCATCAAGCTGGGCCTCCTCCCTCCCGGCTCACAGCTCCCGGCCGAGCGAGAGCTGTGCGGGCGCCTGGGAATCGCCCGCTCCACACTCCGCCAGGCCCTTACCGCCCTGACCCAGAGCGGCCACGTGTTCGCCACCCGCGGGCGCGGCGGTGGCACGTTCGTCTCCGACCCCCAGCCCCCGGCGGATCCACCCTCGCGCCGGATGCTCTCCGAATGGCGTCAGATCTGCGACCAGCGCCTGGCTGTCGAGTTGGGCGTCGCGGTCCTGGCGGCCCAGCGGGCGCGACCCGAGGATCTCGACGAGCTCGACGCGATCGAGGCTGCGCTCGAGGGGACGCTGGAGGACTTCGCCGCATACCGGCAAGCGGACATCCGCCTCCACGTCGGGCTCGCCGAAGCGACCCACTCGGCCCGCCTGGTCCGAGACATGACGGAGGTCCAGGGCGCCATGACCGATCTGATCGCCTACATCGCCCATCCCCCGGAGGTGCTCGCCTCCTCGAACACACAGCACCGCAGGCTCCTCGCAGCCGTCAGGGAGGGCGACGCGATGCGCGCCGCCCGGGTCATGACGGACCACCTGCAGGGGACGGAGCACATTCTCGCCGGGCTGCTCCCCGGCTCGTGATGGGCGCTTGGCCATTTGTCCCGTGATAGCGGGCTGATTCGCGTCAGCTGCTCTTGACTTCCGTCCGCGATCGCGCTTATTGTCACGATCGAAGGACGGAAGACCAAACCTTTTCTTCTTCTAGGGGGTCGTGCGGATGAGTGCAGCCGGGACCATGGGCAGCGACGAGCAGAAACTTGCAGAGCTCGGCTACAAACAGGAGTTGAAACGAGGCTGGAGCGGCTTCTCCAACTTCGCGATCTCGTTCTCGATCATCTGCATCCTCGCCGGAGCCTTCACGACCTACGGGCAGGCGCTGAAGAACGGTGGTCCAATCGCGATCTCGATCGCGTGGCCCGTGATCTGCGGGTTCATCCTGCTGGTCGCCGTGTCGATGTCGGAGCTCGCCTCGGCGATGCCCACCGCAGGTGGCATCTACTACTGGGCCTCGAAGCTCGGCGGCCCCAGTTGGGGCTGGTTCACAGGATGGTTCAACCTGATCGGCCTGGTCGCCGTCTGCGCATCCGTGATCTACGTCTCGTCGACCTTCCTGATGTACCTGCTGGGCCTCTACAACGTCAACTTCATATTCGACTTCGCCAAGGCCGCCGCCGGCACGGACCTGCACTACAGCGCCCACGTCAACTTCGCGCTGTTCGCCTTCGTCCTGGCCCTCGCCGGAGTGATCAACGTCTTCCGCAGCCACCTCGTCACCTCGTTCCTCAACTTCGCCGTCTGGTGGAACGTATTCGGCGTCGCGATCATCGTTGTCCTCCTGGTCGCGGTTCCCTCGCATCACGCCGACCTTTCCTACGTCTTCGGCCACAAGGCGAACGAATCGGGGTTCTCGGAAGGAGCGACCTCAGGAATCAAATTCTGGCTCTACGTGCTCCCGCTGGGCTTCCTGCTGACGATGTACACGATCACCG
The DNA here is from genome assembly GCA_964518445.1 of uncultured Solirubrobacteraceae bacterium. Lineage (GTDB taxonomy): Bacteria > Actinomycetota > Thermoleophilia > Solirubrobacterales > Solirubrobacteraceae > Palsa-744. Next base: position 8,237 of record CAZFGJ010000101.1, on the reverse strand, counting down.
GCTATGACGCCTCGGCCCACGTCTCCGAGGAGACCCACGGCGCCGAAGATGCCGCGCCCAAAGGCGTATGGCGCTCGGTCTTGTACTCGGCCATCATCGGCTGGATCGTCCTGCTGGCGCTCACCTTCGCAATCCAGAAGAGCCACGAAGCCGAAATCTACAAAGCCGGCTACCCGGCCCTGACGATCATCACGAGCGCGCTCACCTCCTCGGCCGCCAAGGCCGTGATCCTGATCTCGACGGTCGGCCAGCTGTTCTGCGGGATGGCCTGCGTCACGAGCGCCTCGCGAATGACCTTCGCCTTCTCGCGCGACGGCGCCGTGCCGGGACACAACCTGTGGCGCAGGCTCGGCAAGAACAAGACGCCCACCTGGTCGGTCTTCTTCGTCTGCCTGTTCGCCCTGGTCATCACGATCCCGGCGTACTTCCCGAACTCCAAGGGCAGCCCGGTCGCGTTCCTCGCGGTGACCTCGATCGCCGTGATCGGGCTCTACATCGCGTACACGATTCCGATCTACCTCCGCTGGCGGGCAGGGTCGAAATTCGTCACCGGGACATGGACGCTCGGCTCCAAATACAAATGGATCAACCCGATCGCGATCGTGTGGGTGGCGCTCTGCGTCATCATCTTCTCGCTGCCGTTCTCGCCCGAAGGGGTGCCCTGGGAAAGTGCCTTCAACACATCGGCGGTCAACTACGCCCCGGTGATCACGATCCTTGTGATGGCCGCGGTGACGATCTGGTACACCGTGTCGGCGAAAAAGACCTTCAAGGGCCCGATCCGAACGATCGACGAGCTGGACGCAGAAGTCGCGCTGCCTGCTGTCGCCGAGTCTCCCTAGCCGCGGCGGGCTGAACGCTGGCCGAGCAGCTCGCAGTCCTCGAGCCCGCGACCGAGGCGGTGCTCGAGGAGATACCTCGCGCAGGCGTCGAGCAGGTCGACGAGGCTGTGGCGCGGGCCGGGGGCGCCTTGCCTTCATGGCGACGGCTTTCGCCCGGCGACCGCGCCCGCGCGCTGCGAGACCTGGCCGAGAACCTCGAGGGCCACCTTGAGGAGCTGGCGGTTCTCGAGGCCCGCAACGCCGGCAAGGCGATCTCCGATGCCCGCGGTGAGATGGGGATGGTCGTCGAAACCTTCCGCTACTACGCGGGCGCCCCCGAGCGCCTGCTGGGAGACACGATCCCCGTTTCGGGTGGGCAGGCCTTCACGGTCCGTGAGCCGGTCGGCGTCGTCGGATTGATCACCCCCTGGAACTTTCCGTTGACGATCGCCTCCTGGAAGCTCGCCCCCGCGCTGGCGGCGGGCAACACGGTCGTGCTGAAGCCCGCCGAGCTGACCCCTCTGACGGCGCTGCGGTTCGCCCAGATCGCGGCCGAGGCAGGGATTCCAGATGGCGTCGTCAACGTTGTCGCCGGCCCCGGTCGCACCTGCGGCCAGCGACTGGTCGAGCACCCCGGCGTGGCGAAGATCGCCTTCACCGGCTCCACCGAGGTGGGCAGGACGATCGCCCGGGGAGCGGCCGAGTCGATCAAGCGAGTGACACTCGAGCTCGGTGGCAAGTCGGCCAACATCGTCTTCGCCGATGCCGACCTCGAGGCCGCCGCGGTCGCCGCTCCGATGGCCGTGTTCGGCAACGCCGGCCAGGACTGCTGCGCGCGGTCAAGGATCCTCGTCGAGGAGTCCGTCCGGGATCGCTTCCTCGAGCTGCTCGAGGCCCAGGTCAAGTCGCTCCGAGTGGGTGACCCGCTCGATGAGAGCACCCAGATGGGGCCGCTGATCTCCGCGGGACAGCGGGAGACGGTGTCCTCCTTCCTCGAGGACGATGTGGAGATCGCCTTTCGCGGCAGCGCTCCCGAGGGACCGGGATTCTGGTTCGCCCCGACCGTCCTGGCGCCCGTCGCCCTGACCGACCGGGTCGCACGCGAGGAGGTCTTCGGGCCGATCGTCGCGGTCATCAGCTTCACCGGCGAGGCCCAGGCGATCGAGATGGCCAACGACACGATCTATGGGCTGTCAGGCTCGATCTGGACCACCGACGGCGCTCGCGCCCTGCGCGTCGCACGCGCCGTTGAGACCGGCGTGCTCTCGATCAATTCGAACAGCTCCGTTCGAGTGTCCACGCCATTCGGCGGCTTCAAGCAGTCCGGCTACGGCCGCGAGCTCGGCCCTCACGCATTGGACGCCTACACAGAGGTCAAGACGATCTTCTACGCCACGGAGGAACAATGAGCACCAGCGGAAGGCTCAGCGGAAAGATCTGCGTCGTGACCGGCGCAAGCGGGGGAATCGGCGCAGCGAGCGTCGAGGCCTTCCAGCGCGAGGGTGCAACCGTCGCCGGGGTCGATCTCCTGGATGGCTCGCCGGGCGATCTCGCCCTGCAGGCCGACCTGACCAGTGAGGAGCAGGTCCAGGGTGTGTATCGCGAGGTCGCTCAGCGCTTCGGGCACATCGATGTGCTGTTCAACAACGCCGGCATCTCCCCCAACGATGACGGCTCGGTCCTTGAAACCGCCCTCGAGGCGTGGGAGCGGGTGCAGGCGGTGAACCTGCGCAGCGTCTTTCTCTGCTGCAAGCACGGGATCCCCGAGCTGCTGAAGAACCAGGGCCCCGAACGCGGGTCGGTGATCAACACCGCATCCTTCGTCGCCGTGATGGGGGCCGCCACCTCGCAGATCTCCTACACCGCATCCAAGGGAGGAGTGCTGGCGATGTCACGCGAGTTGGGCGTCGAGTTCGCCCGCCGGGGCGTCAGGGTCAACGCGCTCTGCCCCGGCCCCGTGGACACGCCGCTGCTCAAAGAGCTCTACGCCAAGGACCCCGAGCAGGCTGCAAGGCGACTGGTCCACGTGCCGATGGGGCGTTTCGCTCGCGCCGAGGAGATCGCCAGCGCAACGGTCTTCCTCGCGAGCTCCGAGTCGAGCTTTATGACGGCTGCCAGCTTCCTGGTCGACGGCGGCCTCTCGGGCGCCTACACCACACCGCTCGAATAGTGCCCGCCGCACCCAAGCTCTATGTGATCAGCGGCTCCCACGCCTGCCGGACCGCAATGCTGGCGCTCGAGGAGAAGGGAATCTCATTCCAGACGGTCACCCTTCCGACGGGCATGCATCCGTTTCTGGCGCGCATGCGGGGGTTCCCCGGGAACCCCGCGCCGATCCGCAGCGTCAACGGGAAGACCCAGGGCGGCCTGGCAATGATGGATCGGATGGGGACCGTGCCCGCGCTTCGCTACGGGGACCGGCGGATCCAGACGAACAGGGAGATAGTCGCCTTCCTGGATGAGCTTCAGCCGGACCCCCCGTTGTATCCCGCGGATCCGACCCGGCGCGCCGCAGTCGAAGACGCATTCGACTGGGGCGATGAGACGCTGCAGATGGCTGCCCGGAGAACGGTGATGGCAGCAGCGGGGACCAGCCTCGATGCGCTCCACGAACGCGGCTCCCGCGGGAGACTCGGCCCACTGCTGGCACGCAACGACACGGCCCGGCTCGTGATGAACGCGTTTGCCGCGCGGACGGCCTTCAGTGCTCCCACGAGCAGGAGCGAGCAGCTTCACGCGGAGCTCGAGCCGCTCCTCGACCGCGTCGACGACCTGATCTCCGAGGGAACTCTCAACGGCGTCCAGCTGAACGCCGCCGACGTGATGATCGCTCCGAGCCTGGCGCTGCTCGACTACCGCCTGGACCTGCGCCAGGAGCTGCGGCGCCGCCCTTCCTTCTCCCTGCTCGAGCGTCTCCTGCCCGAGCCCGCCTGAGAGTCGCCGGCGCGGCGCCGGCCCGCTCAGAGGACCGCGACCTCCGTCCCCGAGCGCGTCGCCCCGACCGACGCAACGACGACCAGCGCGATCCCGATCAGCAACTCGAGGGTGATCGGCTGACCCACGATCAGAAAGCCCGCCAGCGCAGCCACCCCCGGCTCGAGGCTCATGAGGACGCCGAAGACCGGAGGGGCGATCCGGCGGAGCGCTTCGACCTCGAACGAGTAGGGGATGACCGAGGAGAGAAGACCGATCGTCGCACCGAGTGCCAGAGCTTCCAGCGACAGGAGATGCCCCATTCCTTCGGCGATCCCCAGCGGCGCGACCGCCAGGGTTCCGACGCACATGCCCAGCGTCAGTCCCTCCACACCGGGGAAGACCTGCCCCAGTCGGGCGTTGAGGACGATGTATGCACCCCAGAAGACACCCGCCAGCAGGGCCAGAGCGACCCCCAGCCCGTCCAGCGAATGCCCGCTCGGATGGGTCAGGATCACTATCCCCGCGGCTGCGAAGGCGACCCAGAGCAGATCGAGCATCCGGCGCGAGCCCAGCATCGCGACCGTCAGGGGCCCGACGAACTCGAGTGCGACGGCGATCCCCAGCGGAATCCGGTCGAGGGACTCGTAGAAGCTGAGGTTCATCGCCGCCAGGACCAGGCCGAAGACCGCCGCCTGGCGCAGGTCACTCCGCGAACGCCCCCGAATCCGGGGGCGCCAGATCGCGACCAGGATCACCGAGCCGAAGGCCAGACGCTCGAAGACGGTCCCGGCCGGGCCGATCTCCGAGAACAATGTCGTTGCGACGGCAGCACCGAGCTGCACCGATGCGATCGCGCCCAGCACGAGCGCCGCCGAGGGCATACGTGCCAGCGGCCCATCAGGCGCAACCCGCTTTTCGACCGTGGCCACCGGCTCCGATCGTAGCCGGGCAGGAGACCACCGGCATAGGATCCCCCGATGGGCAGCGCGATCGAGCTGGACGTGCTGGAGACCGGCTCGGGACCGCTGGTCGTCCTGGTCCACGGGAGCGTCCTGGGCGCACGTGACACATGGCGGCGCCAGATGGTGCTGGCCGATCGCTGGACACTGCGACTGCCCAACCGGCCGGGCTTCGCCGGCAGCCCGCCACTCGAGCGGGGCGACTTCGAGCTCGAGGCCCCATTGATCGCCGAGCTGCTCGGCGAGGGGGCGCATCTGGTCGGGCATTCCTACGGGGCGGTCATCGCGATCTGCGCAGCCGCCCTGCGCCCCGAGGCTGTCCTCTCCCTCACCGTCTCCGAGCCGGGCTGCCTGAGAGTCGCCGCCGGAACTCCGGAGGTCGACAGCCAGATCGCGGGAGGCGAAATGCTATACGCGCACGCCGCCGAGCTGGAGCCGCAGCAGTTCCTCCTCGCCTTTCGCGGTGGAGCCGGCGTGACGCGCCAGACGCCCGAGGAGCTGACGGGCGAGCTCCTCGCCGGCGCCCGGATGCTGATGCGCGAACGCCCGCCCTGGGAGGCCTCCCCGCCGTGGGAGGAGCTGCGCCGGGCTCCCTTCCGCAAGCTTGTCCTCTCGGGCGGGCACTCCCCTGTGTTCGAGGCGGTCTGCGACGCAACCGCCCGGGAGCTCGGCGCGGAGCGGGACACGATTCGCGGGCGCGGCCACACCATCCCGGCCTGCGGTGAGCCCTACAACGAGCGCCTCGAGCGGTTCCTCCGCGGATCGCATAGCCTCCCCGGCGAATGAGCCCGATCAACGAGGCGATCACCCCCGCCCTAAGCCGCGAACGACTGGCCGGCTCGTTCCCCGGCGACCTGGGTATCGAGCTGCCTGAGATCGAGGACAGCCGTGTCCTCGGCCGGATGAAGGTCGACCGCCGCCACCTGCATCCGATGGGCTACGTCCACGGGGGTGCCTGGGTCGCCTTCGCAGATACGGTCGCGGCATGGGGCACCATGCGAAACCTGGCGGAGGACCGCGGCTTCACCACTGTCGAGCTGAAGATCAACGTGATCGCCTCAGCGGTCGAGGGAGATGAGCTGACGGCCATCGGGGAACCGCTGCACGTCGGCTCGCGCACGCAGGTCTGGCAGGTACGGGTGATGCGCGGCGAGCGCCTCGCGGCGAGCTTCACCTGCACCCAGATGATCCTCTGACTCAGCGCTCGAAGGCCAGCTCGATCCAGTCGGCCAGCGGCCTGAACCCGAGCGCCGCGTAGATTCCGTTGGAGGTCGAACTCCTCGGGGTCCCGGGTCAGGTGCAGGCGTGTCAACTGAGGGCGCCCGCAGAGAGGACCGCCATGGCAGCGTTGCGGCCGGGAATCCCGCTCACTCCACCGCCCCGGCGGGCGCCCGCGCCACAGAGCATGATCCGAGGCTCCTCCGTCTCCACGCCCCACCTGCCGACTTCACTCTCGTGCTCGGCGAACGGCCACGAGAGATCCCGGTGAAAGATGTGCCCGCCCGGCATTCGCAGCTCTGCCTCCAGGTCGACGGGGCTCCGCGCCTCGATGCAGGGAGTCCCGTCGGGCTCGCGCATCAGGCAGTCCGCGATGGGCTCGGCGAGGACGCTGTCGAGCGAGGCCAGGGTCCCCGCAAGCGCCGCGTCGCGTGAGGGGCCCGGGTCGGCCGCGAACAACCTCGCCGGCATGTGCAGCGCGAAGACCGTCAGCGTCTGGGCGCCCGCGGCCTGCAGCTCGGGTCCCAGAATGCTCGAGTCGCTCAGCGAATGGCAGTAGGCCTCGCAGGGAACCACTTGGGGAATATCCCCGGCGAGGGCCTGCTCGTAGGCCGTCCGGAGCTGAGACGCCGACTCGTTGACGTGGAAGGTCCCCGCGAAGGCACGCCGCGGATCGACAGTCTGATCGCGCAGCCGAGGCAGGCGCGAGAGCAGGAGGTTGACCTTGAGCTGCGATCCCTCCGGCTCCGCCGGGTCCGGCTCTCGACCGAGCAGCCGGTCGAGCTCTGCCGGGGCAGCGTTGACCAACAGGTGATCGGCCGTGAGCGTCCGTTCACCCGATGACTCGGTGACCTTCAGCTCGACTCCCTCCGGGTCGGCCCTGACGCTCGTCACCTCGGCTCCCGTCCGCAGCTCCGCTCCCGCCCGCCCAGCGGCCTGCGCCAGCGCCGCGGAGACCGTGCCCATCCCCCCCACCGGGATCTGCCACTGCCCCGTTCCGCGCCCGATCACGTGGTAGAGGAAGCAGCGATTCTGGCGCAGGCCGGCATCCTCGACGTCGGCGAACGTCCCGATCAGACCGTCCGTCAGCACGACCCCGGCGACGAGATCGTCGGCAAAGACGGACCTCGTGGAGACGCCAAGGGGCCGCTCGAAGACGGCCTCCCAGGTCTCCTCCGCCGCGATCAGTGCTCGCATCTCCTCACGCGAACGCAGCGGCTGCGTCAGTGTCGGGAAGACGACCTGAGCAAGTCGCCCCATCCGGGCGTAGAAGTCCTTCCAGGCGGCCAGTTCGGACTCTCCCCCGGTGACGGCGCGAAACGAGGCGGCCGTTCCCTCTTCGTCCCCTCCGTCCACCAGCAGGCCGCGGCTGCGGTTCGGGCGGTGGTCCGGCGTATAGGAGGAAACCCCTCTTGCGGCCAGCAGGATCGGCAGGTCGAGCTCGTCGACGATCTGCTGAGGCAGCAGGCTGACGAGATAGGCGTAGCTCGACAGTCGAGCCTGGAAGCCCTTGAACAACCGCTCCGACGCGGCGGCCCCACCGAGCTGCTTGCGGCGCTCCAGAAGCAGGCAGCTGCGGCCGGCCCGCGCCAGGTAGGCGGCGGCCGTCAGCCCGTTGTGGCCACCGCCCAGGATCACAGCGTCGTAGTCGCTCACCCGGCAATCATGCCAAGCCGCCGAGCGCCGGCCGTCAGGTGCTCAGGGAAGAACTTTCTTCAACCGCATCAGCCGTTTTGGAACCCGAGGATCAGCTCGGATGTCTCGAGCGGAATGTCGAGCTGCGGGCAGTGCCCGACATCGTCGAGGACCACCCAGTCCGCCTGCGCGAGCCAGTGATCGCGGTAGCGCATCGCGGCGGAGGGCCAGGGCAGGATCCGGTCGGCAGTGCCCCAGATGACCCGGACGGGGCACCGGATCGCCTCGGCGTCGAGCCACCAGCCATGTTGGAGCGCCCGCTCGATGAGCGCCGGCGCGCCGGTGCAGTCCGCGACGCCCCGGATCTGATGAGCCAGCAGCTCCGGCGGTATGTGCTTGTAGCGGGTCGTGATTTCGATCGTCGCCCGGCGTCGCCCGGCGTCGGTGGCGAGGATCTGATCAGCGTTCGGCGCGGCCTCGATCAGCAGCTCACGCATACGCGAGAAGTAGCTCATCGTCTCCCTGTAGGACTCGTCGCCCACGGCCCAACCCCCGGCAGGAGCCAGCGCCACGACACTCTCGGCCCGGCCGCGGGCAGCCAGGTGGAGGGCCAGGTTGCCACCCAGCGTGTTGCCGACGATGCGCGCGGTCTCGAAGCCCGCCTCGTCCATCTGGCGCGCGAGCTCCT
>CAZFGJ010000100.1:0-10805 GCA_964518445.1 uncultured Solirubrobacteraceae bacterium | reverse complement strand
CTGGGGGAGGCCTGCGGGGGACTCCTGAGCCTCCTGGGCGGCCTCGAGAGCCGCGTCCTCGGTGGAGCCGGCGATCTCTGTCGCCTCCTCGCTCGGGACGGCGTGCTGGGGGGTCTCGGGTGTCTCCTCGTCTGCCATCAAACCTCGATCTCAATGCTTTGGGGTTGCTGTGCCACGTGCGGATGCTCGGAGCCGGCGTAGATCTTGAGCTTCGTGATCTGCTTGCGGGCGAGCCGGTTGCGGGGCATCATGCCCTTGACCGCGAGGCGGATGATCTCCTCGGGGCGCCGGGCCATCATCTCCTCGAAGGTCCGCGAGCGGAGGCCGCCCGGGTATCCGGAGTGACGGTAGTAGCGCTTGTCCTGGCGCTTGTTGCCGCTGACGTGGATCTTCTCCGCGTTGATCACCACGACGAAGTCGCCGGTGTCGATGTGCGGGGTGTACTCGGGCTTGCGCTTGCCGCGCAGCAGATCTGCGATCTGCGTCGCAAGGCGCCCGAGGGTCTTGCCGTTGGCGTCGACCAGCACCCAATTCCGCTCGCGGTCGGTCGGCTTCGCTACGTAGGTCTTTGCAGAGGGTGCCATGGCGTGAAAAAGGCCACGCATCAGCGCGGCGGAGGAGACATCATAGGCGAAGTCGAGACCACACGCCGACGTGGCTGTGCGTAAGCCGGTCCAGGCCGCAGGATCGTGGTTCCTGACCAGGACACAGTGAGCGTGGCCTGCTTCGCAGGCGAGCGATCGAGGACGCCGTCAGGGGCGACGAGACAAGTCCTGGGCTACTCCCACTCGATCGTTCCCGGTGGCTTCGATGTGATGTCCAGCACGACCCGGTTCACCTCGCGCAGCTCGTTGATCATTCGCGAGGCGATCGTCTCGAGCAGGTCGTAGGGCAGCCGCGCCCAGTCGGCCGTCATGGCGTCGTCGCTGGTGACGGCCCTCACGACGACGACATACCCGTAGGTCCGCTCGTCGCCCTGGACCCCGACGGTGCGAATGTCGGGAAGGACGCAGAAGGACTGCCAGAGCTCTCGGTAGAGGCCGGCTTTGCGGATCTCGTCCTGGAGGATGTAGTCGGCCTCACGGAGCACGTCGAGGCGCTCACGGGTGGCTTCGCCGCCGACGATCCTGATCGCAAGGCCGGGCCCCGGGAAGGGCTGGCGCCAGACGAGGCGCTCGGGCAGTCCGAGCTCGGCACCGACGGCTCGGACCTCGTCCTTGAACAGCGCCCGAAGTGGCTCCACCAGCTCGAACTGGAGGTCGTCGGGCAGCCCGCCGACGTTGTGGTGGGACTTGATCGTGGCCGCCCCGGTGCCGCCACCCGACTCGATCACGTCGGAGTAGAGGGTTCCCTGGACGAGGAACTTCGCGCCGTCTCCCCCGCCCGCGAGGGTCGAGGCCTCCTCCTCGAAGACACGGATGAACTCGGCGCCGATCGCTTTGCGCTTGGCCTCCGGCTCGGTGACGCCCTTGAGCTTGTCCAGGAAGCGCCGCTCTGCGTCGACCGCCACGAGCGGCACTTTGAAGGTGTCCCTGAAGGTCTTGACGACCTGTTCGCCCTCGTCCTTGCGCATCAGGCCGTGATCGACGAATACACAGGTCAGCTGGTCGCCGATCGCCCGGTGCACCAGCAGGGCCGCCACGGAGGAGTCAACGCCACCCGAGAGGCCGCAGATGACGTGGCCGTCACCGACCTGCTCGCGGATCCGCCGGATCTGTTCTTCGACGATCGAGGCGGGCGACCAGTCGGGCTCGCAGCCGCAGACCTCGGTCAGGAAGGAGGTGAGTATCTGCTGGCCGTAGGGCGTGTGGACGACCTCGGGATGGAACTGGATCCCGTAGATCCCCCGGGCGGTGTCCTGGACGGCGGCGACGGGCGAGCCGGTCGAGGACGCCAGAGCGGTGAACCCGGGCGGCGGCTCGAAGACGGTGTCGCGGTGGGACATCCAGCAGGTCTGCTCGCGGGGCAGTCCCGCCATCAGCACGCCCGGCTCGGTGACGGTCAGATCCGAGCGGCCGAACTCGCCGACCTCCGCCTGCTCGACCCGCCCCCCGAGCGTGTGGACCAGCAGCTGCATGCCGTAACAGATCCCCATCACGGGGACACCGAGCTCGAGCAGGCCCAGATCCAGCGCGGGAGCCCCGTCGGCGTAGACCGAGGCGGGGCCGCCGGAGAGGATGATCCCGCGGGGTTTGCGCCTGGCGACCTCGTCGATCGAGACGTGGTGAGGGAGCAGCTCGCTGAAGACACCGCAATCGCGCACCCGCCTGGCGATCAGCTGTGAGTACTGACCGCCGTAGTCGAGCACCAGGATCTCCTGCTTGTGCTCCTTCATGGGGTGCGTCGGCGCGCCTGCGGGCGTGATCCGCTGCCGCCCTTCCGGCTCGATCGTGGCTGCAGCCTCGGTTGCCACGCTAGTCGTTCACCAACGCGGCAACCTTCCCGTTCGTCGCCCCCATGCCGACCTGCTGGTCGCGCTGGAGCGACTTGCCCTCGGTCTGCAGCGAGGGTGCGACAACGACCTCTGCCCGGTTGAACTCGGCCAGGTCCTTGTGGCCACAGGTGGCCATCGAGGTCCTCAGTCCGCCGAACAGGTTGAAGGTGCCGTCGTTCTCCCTCGCCGGGCCGACCAGGATCTCCTCGAGGGAGCCGTTCTGGGTCGTGGCCACCCGCGCGCCCCGCGGGAGGCTCGGGTGGAACGTGGCCATGCCCCAGTGGAAGCCCCGTCCGGGAGCCTCGTAGGCGCGAGCCAGCGGCGAGCCGATCATCACGGCGTCGGCACCAAGGGCGATCGCCTTGGAGACGTCACCGCCGTTTTTCATGCCGCCGTCGGCGATCACCTGGCAGTACTCGCCCGTCTCGAGCATGTGCGTCGAGCGGGCGTGTGCCACGTCGGCGATCGCTGTCGCCTGGGGAACCCCGATGCCCAGCACGCCGCGGGTGGTGCAGGCGGCGCCCGGCCCGACCCCGACGAGAACGCCGGCAGCACCGGTCCGCATCAGGTGCAGACCCGTGTGGTAGGAGGCGCAGCCGCCGACGACGGCGGGCACCTCGAGAGTCGGGATGAACTCCTTGAGGTTGAGCGGCTCGGAGACCGTGGAGACGTGCTCCCCGGAGACGACGGTGCCCTGGATGACCAGGACATCGAGGCCTGCCTCGAGGGCCAGCTCGTGGTACTGGAGAACACGCTGAGGTGTCAGGGAGGCAGCAACGACGACTTTCTGCTCCTTGATTTCCTGGATCCGCTGGGTGATCAGCTCAGGCTTGACCGGCTCCTGGTAGATCTCCTGCATCTCGCGGGTGGCGAGGTCCTTGGGCAGATGTGAGATCCGCTCGAGCTGCTCGTCGGCGTCCTCATAGCGGGTGAAGATGCCCTCGAGGTTGAGAACGGCCAGGCCGCCCAGCTGCCCGATGATCCCTGCGGTCTCGGGGGAGACGACGCCGTCCATGGCGGAGGCCAGCATCGGCAGCTCGAACTGGTACGGGCCGAGCTTCCAGGAGATGTCGATGTCATCGGGGTCGCGTGTCCGCCTGGAAGGAACAATCGCGATGTCGTCGAAACCATAAGCCCGACGACCCTTCTTTCCACGTCCGATCTCTATCTCCATCGGGGAATCCTCGCAGTCGGCACGGACGAAAAAACCCCGCTCTCGGCGGGGCCAGATGCAACACGGCACAGCAGCGTGATCGCCTCATCGGCAATGGCGGCCAAGGGAAGCTGAGCATAGCAATGGCCAAGGGGGGCCTGTGGCCCTCGGATATCCTCGAAGGACCATGAGCGAGGGGACACCCAGGCGCTACGAGCCGCATACGGTCGAGGCCGCCCGCCAGGCTGCCTGGAAGGAGCGGGATGTCTTCCGGACGCCGCCCCTCAACGCGGAGGAGCCGCACCTCTACATCAAGCCCTCGGCGCCCTTCACCTCGGGGAACGTGCACATCGGGCACGTCCGCTCCTACTCGGTCGGTGACGCCTACGCCCGCTACCGGCGGGCACGTGGCGAGGACGTCCTGTTCGCCTTCGGATTCGACGCCTTCGGGCTGCCTGCCGAGCTCGGCGCGATCGCCGGCGGGGAGCCGCCCAGCGCCTGGGTGGACCGCTGTGCGACCCACATGAAAGGCCAGCTGCTTCGGCTGGGCTTCTCCTTCGACTGGGATCGCTCCTTCCTCAGCTCCGACGCGATCATGTACCGCTGGTCGCAGTGGCTTTTCCTGACCCTCTATGAGGCGGGCCTGGTCTACCGGGGCACCGGGACGGTCGACTGGTGCGACAACTGCCAGACGACCCTCGCCTCGATCCAGGTCGAGGCCGGCGGGACCTGCTGGCGCTGCCACAACCCTGTCCGCCTGATCGAGCTCCCCCAGTGGTACTTCAAGGTCAGCGCCTACGTCGAGGAGAACGACAGCAGGCTGGCCGAGCGGGAGTCGAGCGGGAAATGGGACAAGGTCGCCCTGGACTCACAGCAGGACGTCATGGGCCGGGTGGACGGCGTCGAGGTGGACCTGGCCGGGCCGGACGGCTCGACGGTCACGGCCTTCACCCCCCACGGCGGCGCGCTGGCGCAGGCGAGCTTCGTGATCCTCTCCCCTCGCCATCCCGAGGCCGAGGCCTGGGCGGCGGAGCCGGCTGTGGCCGAGCAGCTGGAGAAGCTCCGCTCGGGCGGCTGGGAGAGAAGCGCCAGAGACGCCCAGTCGATCCCCCTCGTCGATACGGGCAGGACCCTCGACGGACCCACGGGCAGGGCGCTGCCGGTGCTGATCTCCCCGGTGGTCGACGCCCGCTTCGGCCCGACGATCGCGCTTGGCGTTCCCGCCGAGGACAGGACCGATGAGGTGCTGGCGGCGAGGCTGGGCCTGCCGAGCCCCGAGGAGGATGACGCCTCCACGGGCCCTTCCGGGCGTCCGGCGGTTCGCTACAAGGCATCCGACTGGGTGATCTCGCGCCAGCGCTCGTGGGGCACGCCGATCCCGATCGTCTATTGCGACAGCTGCGGCACGGTGCCGGTCCCGCGCGAGCAGCTGCCGATCCGCCTGCCGCTGGACATCACGCCAACGGGCACCGGCAACCCGCTGGCCGAGCTCGACGACTTCGTCAACACCGAGTGCCCCGGCTGCGGCGGACCGGCAAAGCGCGAGACGGACACCCTGGATTGCCACTTCGACGCCCTGTGGCTGTGGATCCCGGCGTGTGTTCCACCGGAGTCGCGCGAGCAGCCCCTCGAGGAGATCCTGGCCCTCCCCGACCTGCGCCACTGGCTGCCCTCCGAGCGCCTGGTGGCGGGTTCGGACAGCGGCAACTTCGTGTTCGACCAGCGGACGGTCACGAAGGCGCTGCGCGACCTCGGGCACCTCGGCTTCATCGCCGACGGCGAGCCGTTCGCGGGCTGCCTGTTCCACGAGATGGTCGTCAGCGACGGGCGCAAGATGAGCAAGCACCTGGGCAACGTGGTCGACCCGGACGAGCTGGTGAAGCGCTACGGGGCGGACACGGTGCGTCTGGCGGTCCTCTATGCCGCGGCGCCGCAGCGGTCGCTGAACTGGAGCGACTCGGCTGTCCTGAGGTGTTCCCGCTTCCTCAAGCAGGTCTGGGACTTCTCGCAGGCGAAGGTGGCACTGGCGAGCGCCAATGGAGACGACGAGCCGATCGCGGACACGAGCGAGCACCTGCGGCTGAAACTGACGCAGTGGTGCGATGCGGCGGTCGAGCGCACGACGGCTGACATGGAGAACCTCGAGATGCACAGTGCCGTGCGCAACGTGATGCGGCTGTTCGACCGCGTCAAGGACTTCGAGAAGAAGGTCCTCGCCCGGGAGCCGGCGCTCAGCCCGGTCAACCTGGAGGCTCTCAACGGAGCCCTCTCGACGCTGAGCCAGATGCTGGGGCCGTTCGCGCCGCACATGGCCGAGGAGCTGTGGCTGGCTCTCGGGCACGAGGAGGGCAGCGCACAGACGCCGTGGCCCGGCGTATCTTTCAAGGTGCCCGCATGAACACCCAGGCCCCACAGAGCCCCACCCAGTCAGGCCAGCGAACACGGTCCTGCGCGATCGAGCTGACCTGTCACCGCTGTGACAACCACTGGCCGCTCGAGGACACGGTGTTCTCGTGCCCCGATTGCGGCAAGGGCCTGGACATCGTCTACGACTACGAGCTGGCGGCCCGTCACTTCGCCGAGGTCCCCAGCTCCGAGCGCCCCCAGAACATCTGGCACTTCGAGGAGCTGCTGCCGATCGTCGACAAGCAGGCCCAGGCCAGGGTCGGGCAGTTCTCCGGCTACACGCCGCTGATCCGGGCCGACCGGCTCGGCGCGGAGCTCGGGCTGAGCAACCTCTACCTGAAGGACGACTCGTCCTCGCGGCCGAGTTTCTCCTACAAGGACCGGGTCGTCTCGATGTCGATCGCCCGGCTGCTCGAGCGGGGCAAGGGCGAGATCGGCTGCGTCTCGACGGGCAACGTCGGCACGGCGGTGGCGTCTCTGGCCGCGAAGGCCGGGGTCGACGCGTTCATCTTCTACCCGAACCGTCTCGAGGAGCAGAAGGCGCGGGGCTGCATGGCCCTCGGCGCGAAGGTCTGCCAGGTCGAGGGAAACTACGACGAAGCCAACAAGCGCTGCCGTGAAGTCGCCGAAGCGACCGGGCTGGACTTCGCCAACATAACCCTGCGCCCGTTCTACGCGGAGGGCGCCAAGACTGCTGCCTTCGAGATCGTCGAGCAGCTTGGCTGGAACTCGCCCGACCACATCGTCAGCCCCGCCGCCGGCGGCACCCTGTCATCGCGGATGCACAAGGGGCTGATCGAGCTGGAGCTGCTGGGGCTCTCCGAGACGGTCGGGACGAGGATGCATATCGCCCAGCCGAGTGGCTGCAACCCGATCGCGAGCGCGATCCTGGCCGAGGAGGCGGAGGTCGTCGCGGTCACACCCGAGACGATCGCCCACTCGCTCGCCATCGGCGCACCGGGTGACGGATATCTGGTCATCGACGCCGTCCTCAAACGTGGCGGCACGAGCGACTTCGCGAGCGATCCGGAGATCTTCGCGGGCATCGACCTGCTCGCAGCGACGGAGGGCCTCCTGACCGAGCCGGCGGGCGGCACGACTATCGCGGTGCTCGAGAAAATGGCCGCCAAAGGAACCTTCGCCCCCGACGACACGGTCGTCGCCCTGATCACGGGTAACGGCATGAAGACCCTGGATGACCACCCTCCCAAGGAGTGGCCGGCCAAGGTCGAGTGCGAGCGCGACGCGATGATGACCGCGCTGGAGGGTCTCCAGGAGTCAGAGACCCTGATGGAGGCGGCCCGCCGTCAGCTGCAGGCCTGAGCGATGGCGATGGACGAGCGAGACCTCGAGGAGCGACGCCGCGAGGAGCGGCGCGCCGTTGAAGAGGCCGGCGGCGGCGAGTCCGAGGGCTTCGAGCTGGCCGAGAAGGAACTGATCGAACACTCCTCCCACGGCGACGAACACGCCCCCTCGCGGATCATGCGTGACGCAGCAGCCGAGACCGATGCCGACGACGCGACCTACGGCGAGGCCGACGAGGAGCACAAGGCCGAGTAGCGCCCGGTGCCCGAGCGCCCGCCCAGGCGGTGCTCAGCGCGAGTAGACGGCGAAGAAATCCCGGTCGTCAGGCGTCAGATACCGTTCGGCCGGCCGTTCCGTTTCACTCAGCAGCTTCGACGGCTGGAGCCCCCCCGGAGCGGCGTAGGTGTTGAAGCTGATCCAGTAGGAGTTGATGTCCAGCTCCATCGCCCGGACGGCGCCCGCGTGGATCAGGATGTGCGCCAGGCTTCCGACCGTCTGGTCGTTGGCGGCCGCATAGAGCAGGTTGCCCTTCGCATCGACACCCAGACCGGAACGCCAGACGCGAACGGCATTGCCGACAGTCGCGCCCCATTCGGCGCCGTTCGCCAGCCGTGAGGTCGGCCGGCCTCCTTCGATGATCAGGGGGAGGTTCTGGCGGGCGAACTCGACATTCCGCGGCAGCGACGGACCGCTGTGCCAGGAGATCACGTCGTAGCGCCCGTCGCTGTATCGAACGAAGGTCGCCTGGCCTTCTCGCATCGGCGCGTATGCGTGACCGTGATAGCCCCACCCGCCTCTTGAGTCGCCAAGCTTGAAGCCGCTGTTGAATGTCGCCAGCAGCTTGTGGCGGAATTCGCCAGGAACCTCCATCGCGCCGCGCGACGGCAGGGTCACGGCGGGCTCCATCCTTCCCGGATAGAGCGAGATGATCGAACGGGCCGTATTGATCCAGGCGACGCCGGCAACCAGGCGCGGGTATTCGACCGGATTGCTGCGGAAGGTGCTCACCAGCAGCGGCGGGTGGGACAGGCTCTCACCGGGTCGAATCGTGTGCCAGACGCCCTCGCCGGGAAGCGGGTGGGATGAGAGCGGTGTGATCCTGGGAGGCCGTTCGACGGTCTTGGCTGTGGTGAGGGCGCTTCCGGCGACCCCCACGTGGGGCAGAGCCTTGAGCTGCGGGCCACCCTTGGCGGGGGCGTTCAGCGAGTAGTAGAAGGACTCAGCGTCGGCCACCAGTTGAGCCGCTCCGTGATCTCGCATCCACTCGACCGTTCGTATCCCCATGCTCGAGTTGGACGGCCTGAGCATCGTCGTGACATAGGAGTAGGCCACCGGGATCAGGAGGAACAGGAAGGCCACGAGGAGGATGCGGCGCAGGCGCCTGACCGGAGGCGGGCCATAGACACGCAACTCAGGCGCCTGGACGGGCGGGCGGGCAGGGCGAAGCGCCGAGGATGACTCCACCGGATCGATCCTAGGAGCCAGATCGGGAGCTCCCGGTCGCCCTAAGAGGTTCCTCATCGGATCCACAGGTATGGCTAACCGCCGGGCGGTGGTCTGTAGGGCGGAAGCTGACGCCCATCGGGTGTTCTCAGTGGCCGCAGCCTGCCCCAAGACCGATCTGACAGGAGCTCCGGAACCATCAAGGCGCTGGACACAGCCGGCCGACCGAGCCTTCGCAGAAGAGCCGAGGTCGACGGCGGCACCCTCGACGAGGAGTTGACCCTGGGCATCGACGAGCCGCTTGCGGAGCTCGCGGAACCGCCTGGCGCGGCCAGGAAGACGCCTAGGACGCTGGCGCCGGCCGTCCTCCTGGCTCTGGTGGCGGCATGCCGCCCTCGCCAGTGGGTCAAGAACGTCCTCGTGGTCGCCGCTCCCGGCGCGGCCGGGGCGCTCGGGCAACCGGAGATCGGCGGCAAGATCCTGCTGGCCTTCGTCTGCTTCTGCGCCCTCTCGAGCTCGACCTATCTGCTCAACGACATCCACGACCGCCACGAGGACCGTGAGAACCCTCGGCGGCGCACCCGGCCGATCGCCAGCGGCGCCCTCCCGGTGGGAGTCGCAGTCGCAGCGGCAATCGCGCTGATCGCCTTCGGGCTCGGACTCGCGCTCCTGGTCCGCCCCTGGCTGGCTGTCGTCGGCGGCGCCTACGTCCTGCTGACCGGCAGCTACACCCTGTGGTGGCGCAACATCGCCGTCGCCGACATCGCGGCGATCGCCGGGGGCTTCGTGCTGCGCGCTCTGGCCGGCGGGGTCGCGACATCGGTCCCGGTCTCGCGCTGGTTCCTGCTGGTGACCTCCTTCGGCGCCCTCTTCCTGGTCACTGGCAAGCGCTACGCAGAACTGCGCCAGAGCACCGCCGGACGCAGCACCAGAGCGGCGCTCGAGGAGTACTCGGAGCGCTATCTGATGTTTGTCACGGGGCTGTCGGCCTCGGTTGCCACAGCTGCCTACTGTCTCTGGGCATTCCAGCGCTCACATCAAGCCAAACTCACCTGGTATGAGCTGACGGTGATCCCCTTCGTCCTGTGGCTGCTGCGCTACGCGCTCCTGATCGACCGCGGCGAGGGTCAGGCGCCCGAAGACCTGATCATGCGTGACCGCTTCCTCCTGGCCATGGGCTCGGCCTGGATGCTGATCTTCGTCTTCGGGGTCTATGTCGTTGACTGAGCAGGCGGCGGTCCTCAGTGGGTGGGGTCGGACCCACCGGGCGCGAGTGAACCTCGAGCGCCCGCGGAGCTCCGAGCAGATCGTCGACCGGCTGTCGTCCCCCAAGCCGGGAGGGCTGATCGCGCGTGGCGCAGGACGCAGCTACGGGGATGCGGCACAGAACGAGGGCGGGGCCGTCCTCGAGATGACATCCCTGCGCGAGGAGCCCTCGCTGGACGTCGCCCGCGGCGAGATCGAGGTCTCGGCGGGGAGCAGCTTCGCCGAGGTGCTGCTCCGCCTGGCACGGGCTGGACACACCCTCCCGGTCGTGCCTGGCACACGCCATCTGACGGTCGGCGGAGCCATCGCGGCAGACGTACACGGCAAGAACCATCCTCATGCCGGCAGCTTCGGGACGAACCTGGAGAGCTTCACCCTGTGCGCGCCGGCCCTGGGCGCCGTGGAGGTCTCTCGGGAGAGCAGACCGGAGCTGTTCTCCGCGACGCTCGGCGGCATGGGGCTGACGGGCGTGATCACCCGGGCGAGGCTGAGAGTCGTTCCGATGCGAAGTGCCGAGTCGATCGCCGACATCGACCGTGTCGGCTCGCTCGAGGAGGCGCTTGCGCTGATGAGCAGCCCGACCTCCCACACCCACTCGATCTCCTGGCTCGACCTGATCAGCGAGGGAGACTCCTTCGGCCGGGCCGTGGTGACGCGCTCGAGCGAGGCGCCCGTCTCGAACGAGGACCGTGCCGGCCATCGCGGACGTCACCGCGGCGCCTCTCCGAGCGCTCCGCCCTTCCCCTCCCACCCCGTCCTGGCGGTGCCACTTGGCTTCCCGGCGGCGGTCCTGCGGCC
>CAZFGJ010000099.1:0-10892 GCA_964518445.1 uncultured Solirubrobacteraceae bacterium | reverse complement strand
CGCAGTGCTGTTGGCGTGCGCATTCGCACTGGTCGTCCGCCGCACGCTCGCCTCGACGCGCACAGGTGATCCGTGGACCCTCCAAACACTCCGCGACCTGCTGTGGTGGACCGCCGCGGCGCTGGCCGTCCGCTGCGCGTTCGAGCCGGTCATGGTCGCCTTCTACCTCTGGCCGGGGCTGGCTGTGGCGCTGATCGCCTCGACATGGAATTGGCGGGCCCTGATCACAACCTCCGCGATGGCGGTGATCGTGTCCTTCGGGGCACAGTCGGAGTGGCGGAGCCCATGGGGCTGGTGGGGGTTGATGGTCAGCGGCCTGGCATTGACCCTGCTGCTCGCGGGGCTCCCTGCGAGGAGGGGGCTCAGACCTGGTCGGCGTAGAAGCCGAGCCGGGCCAGGGGCTCGACCAACTCCTGCTCCTCGTATGCGAGGTGCGACAGCAGAGTGTCGGTCAACAGGTCCACTGCACGCTGCAGGCCAGTGAAGTCCTCGGGGTTGCCGATGTGGTGCACAAGCGCCGAATCGACCCCCTCGATGGCGTCGTGAATGACCAGATGCTCGTCGCCGAGTCTCTGGATCACAGGCTCGAGCCCGGGGTCGGAGCGAATGAGATGGGGGAAGACAGCTTCGTCCTCCAGCCCGTGGTGACTTGCCACCGCGAAGCAGTAGCGCGCACAGAAGGCGCCCAGCGTCCAGTCGTTCTGGCGCAGGGCCATCGTGTTGAGGGCCGAGCGTGCCTCGCCGGCCGTGATGGCGCCGTCGCGGACCTGGGTGAGGATCGAGCGGAGCTCCTCGAGCTCGCGGCGCAGCATGTCGTGAACGTCGATCAGATGCTGCCCCGTGGCGCGGCCCGCGTCGGTGTAGCTGATCTCGGCGCCCGACGGCTCGCGGCGAGGTCTGGAGCTCTCATCCCAGGGAGGTTGATCGAGCAGGCGCGTCCCGTCATCCTCGGTCGGCTTGACACCGAGACGCTCGTACTGTGCGGCGCGCGATGCGCTGTCCTCGTTCACGGCGGCAACGGTAGCGGCGGTTGACACTGAATGGCGGCTGTGGAATCCTGACGACGTCGAGCGGCGGGCCGAGGGATCGTGCGTGTCGACATCAACAGGAGGGGACAAAATGGGGATGCGCGACGCGGGCGAGAATCGTCTGGCTGTGGGCGACGTTGTATTGGGCGAGAACTCGATCGCGGCAGGGGGCCTTTCGGCTCGTGTGGTCAAGCGCTTCGTCCCGATGGTCCTGGTCCTTGCCCTTTGTCTCGTGACGGCCGCGAGCGCATCGGCTTTCAGCGCGCATGGAAGCGCTGAACAGGTCTATGTCACAGGCCTCGCGCCGGGCGCGCAGATGGCGCTGCTGAACTCGAGCGGCGAAACGGTCGCCACGAAGTCCGCGGACTCGATGGGAGGGTTGCTGTTTCGCAACGTCACGCCTGGAAAGCGCTACCGGGTCCGTCTGATCTCGAACAGCGAAGAATCGGAAAAGTTCACCGTCCACACGAAAGCCGCGAAGCCGTGGACCCGCAGCATCTACAAGCAGTCGATCCCCAGTAGCGGGTACGGGTACCTCACGACTCGCGACGGCACGAAGCTCGCGATCGACGTCCACCCCCCGACGATCGCGTCCTCGAAACACAAAGGCGCGGTGCCGACCCTGATCGAATACTCCGGGTACGGCTACGCCAACCCGGCGGGCCCCGAAAGCGGCCTGGCCGCACTGGCCAACAACATGGGCTTCGCCGTGGTCGACGTCAACATGCGCGGCAGCGGCTGCTCGGGCGGCGCCTTCAACTACTTCGAAGCACTTCAGAACCTCGACGCCTACGACGTGATCCAGACGATCGGTCACCAGTCCTGGGTCCTGCACCACAAGGTCGGGCTGTTCGGCATCTCCTACGGCGGGATCAGCCAGCTCTTCGCCGCCCAGCTCCGTCCGCCGGCGCTGGCGGCGATCGCGCCGCTGTCGGTGCTCGACGCATCGGCCTCGACGCTTTACCCGGGCGGGGTCCTCAACACCGGTTTCGCCCTGCCATGGGCCGAAGAGCGCCAGTTCGACGCCCTGCCGGCGGGCCCCACGACCGGCGAGCACTGGGCCTACGAACAGATCCAGAAAGGCGACACGACCTGCGCGTCCAACCAGGACCTGCACGAAGAGGCGACGAACCTGCCCGCGGAAGTCAAAGAAAACGCCACCTACAACCCGTCGGTGGCCGACGCGCTTGACCCGATCACGTTTGTCCACAACATCAACGTGCCGACCTTCGTGGCATGCCAGTGGCAGGACGAGCAGACCGGTGGGCACTG
Organism: uncultured Solirubrobacteraceae bacterium; assembly: GCA_964518445.1. Classification (GTDB taxonomy): domain Bacteria; phylum Actinomycetota; class Thermoleophilia; order Solirubrobacterales; family Solirubrobacteraceae; genus Palsa-744. The sequence goes on along the minus strand of CAZFGJ010000099.1, from coordinate 8,592 downwards.
CGCTGATCTGGCGGAGCACTTCACGGGAACCGAACGCAAGTGGTTCACGTTCACCAACGGGGTGCACGGCGACTCGCTCGATCCGTACACGGTCAACCAACTGGATGACTTCCTGGAGTTGTTCGTCGCCCGTCAGGCGCCGATCGCCAACGGAGCGACGCTGCATACGATCGCGCCGATCGTCTATCAGGCCGCGTTCGGCCTCCCCGCGGGAGACCAGATCACGCTTCCGCCGGACCCGATCCAGGAAAAGAAGAAGTACTCCGAAGCGCTGGCAGCCTTCACTGCGCTGCCGCAGATCCGGGTGCTGTTCGACAACGGTGCGGGGACCTCGCCGACAGGCAAAACGATTGCCGGCGACCCCTACCCCGGGTTCGAAAAGTCCTTCTCGGCCTTCCCGGTACCGGGCACGGAAACCCGCTCCTGGTACCTCGGAGCGGGCGGCGCCCTCAATGAAGCGCCCGCAGGCTCCGAAGGGGTCGACTCCTACACCTCTGACGCCAACGCCACCCCGCTGACCGACTACACCGGCGGCACCGGCCCGGGCGGTCTCTGGGGCAACGCCTCGCAGTGGAAATGGAACTGGACCCAGCCGCCGGCCGGCTCGGCCGTCTCCTACGTGTCGGCACCGCTCGCTGCCGACACGACCGCCGTCGGTGGGGGAGCCGTCAACCTGTGGGTGAAGTCATCGACGCCCGATGTCGACCTTCAGGCGACGATCAGCGAGGTCCGACCGGACGGTAATGAGACGTTCGTGCAGAACGGCTGGATCCGCGCCAGCGAGCGCAAGCTCGCCACCACCTCGGAAAACCTGTTCAAGCAGGAACCGACGGCGGTTGAACCGATCCCGACGTTCCTCGCCTCCGACAAACAGCCGATGCCCGCCAGCGAATTCGTACCGGTCACGATTCCGCTGTATTTCCAGGGCCATCCCTACCGCGCAGGCTCGCGCATCAGGGTCACCGTCTCGGCTCCCAACGGCAACCAGCCCGTCTGGTCTTTCAACCAGACGCAGCCGGAATCGAGCACGGCCAACGTGTCGATCGCCTTCGGGCCCGGCATGCCTGCCAGCCTCACCCTGCCGATCGTGCCGGGGGTCAGCGTGCCGACCGGTCTTCCGGCGTGCCCGAGTCTGCGCAACGAGCCCTGCCGGACCTACCAGCCATACGTGAACAACGGCTCCTGAGGAGTCGCGCGACGTTCAGCGGTCGAGGCGGGCGAAGAAGCCCGCCTCCGCCTGCCCCAGAGGAGTGGCGGGCCGGTCCCCGTGCAGGTACTCGGCTGCGATGGCTCCCCAGTCGGCGCCCGCTCGGAGCTGGCGAAGGACGATCGCGACGATGCCGTGCATCCTCCGGATCAGCATCGCCTCGGGCGGCAGGGTGAACTGGTTGACCTGATCGCGCGCCAAGGAGCGCTCCTCGCTGCCACGAGGGGCTCGTTGCTCCTCGCCACGACCGTCATCGGGCGAGAACCGTCGATCGCCCGGAATCGAGTACCAGCTGATCGCGTTCCGCATCAGTCGCAGGGCGAACTCCTCATCGACCGCATCGGCTCGCTCGGCAGGGAGATACCCGCCCGACAGCAGGGCGCTCTTCAGTGCCGGTGCGTCCTCCTCCCGGACGGCCAGGGCGATCGCTCGCTCGGCGGCGACGCGCTCTTGGGCGACGTGGCGAACTAGGCCGAAGTCGAGGAAGCAGACACGGCCGCCGGGGGTGAGCAGGTAGTTGCCGGGGTGAGGGTCGCCCAGGGCGATCCGGTCGCGATAGAGCAGCCCGAAGTGGAGCCGGAAGACGATCTCGGCGTAGCGGTCGCGCTGCTCCTCATCGGCCTTGCGCACCGCCTCGAACCCTTCTCCCTCGACGTACTCCGAGACGAGCACGCGGCGAGTCGAGAGGTCCGTCCGGACCGCCGGCACCTGGACGAAGGGATGCCCGCGCATCAGGCGCCCGATGCGTCGCTGATTCTGGGCCTCGAGCTCATAGTCGAGCTCCTCGGCGATGCGCTCGCGCATCTCCCCGGCCATCGCCTTGGCGTCCAATCCGGGAGCCAGGCGCTTGACGAGCGGCAGCAGCAGGGTTGCATTGCGAAGGTCCGTCTCGACCGCCTCGGCCACCCCCGGGTACTGGATCTTGACGGCCACTTCCTCGCCATCGACGGTGGTGGCGCGATGCACCTGGCCGATCGATGCCGCGGCGAAGGCCTGTTCGTCGAAGTCCCGGAAGACTCGCCCGATCGGGCCTTCGAACTCCTGGCGCATCAGCTTCTCCAGATCAGCGAACCGAACCGGCGGAACGCTGTCCCGAAGAGCGGCGAGGCGTTGCTGCAGCTCATCGCGCTCATCCTCGGGAAGACCGTCGAAATCGACCATCGAGATCATCTGGCCGATCTTCATCGCTGCGCCGCGCATCTGGGAGAGCTGGTCGACCAACTGTCCGACGAGCGCGGCGGTCCGCTCGCTTTCGGCTGAGGCGGCCCGCTCTGGCGTGCGCACCCGGTTGGCTGTGCGCATCCCGGCCCAGCGCAGGCCCTGGCCCGTCACGAGGCCACCGACGCGAGCCGTACGTGCGAGCCGGCCGGTGGGTAGCTTGCCCGCCTCGGGCGGATCGTCGGGACCGGGACTCACCCACCGAGCCTAGCTGGAGACCCCAGCCTCACCGTCCCGCTCAGCGTCGAATAGGATCGCTTCGATGGGCCGACGCTTGACGGAAGCAGGAACGTCTGTCTCGAGCGCTGAGCGAAGCGGCCGCGTCGAGACGCCGATCCGCGCTGCCGAGCTGGTGGCGGCACTCTCGATCGCCACCGACCTCGGGACCGGACAGCCGCTTGAGCACGCCGTTCGCTCGGCTGTGCTGGCGGTCAGGCTCGGAGAGCTCGCGGGCGCGTCCGCGGAAGATCTCGCCGACACCTACTACGTGGCGCTGCTGCATGCCTCCGGCTGCACCTCCAACGGACACGAGGCCGGGCAGCTGTTCGGAGACGACATCGCCCACCGCGCCGCTTTCTACCTCATCGATCCCACGAAGCCCGACGAGGTGCTGGAGTTCTATCGCGCGTTCGTGGGACTCGGGCGGCCGCCGGATGTTCGCGCGAAGATGCTCGAACAGGCGATCGCCGAAGCCGGTCCCAGGGCTCGTGAATCGCTCGAAACCATGTGCGAGGTCGCGCAGCGCTTCGCCGGCTGGCTGGGACTTCGTCCGAGCATCAGGGAGGCATTGGAGTACGTCTTTGCGCGCTGGGACGGACTCGGGCTTCCGGCCGCGGGGGGCGAGCAGATCCCGATGTCGGTCCGGCTCCTCCATGTCGCGAAGGACGCCTCGCTGTTCCTCTCCGCCGCCGGCCCGGACCGAGCGTGCGAGGTGCTGCATGAGCGCTCGGGGAGCGCCTACGACCCGCGCCTGGCGGAGCTGGCGGTGGCCAACCTCCACGAGATGCTCGAGGAATTCGACGAGTCCCGCATGTGGGCCCATGCGCTCGCCATCGAGCCCTCGCCGCCGGTCTGGCTCCAGGGCGAGGAGATCGACCAGGGCTTCGCGACGATCGCCGCCATCACCGGTCTGAAGACGCCCTGGCTGCGCGAGCACTGCGTCGCCGTCGCCGAGCTGGCCGAGGCTGCCGCCTGGCGAGCGAATCTGGACGAGGGCGAGGTCACACTCATCCGTCGCGCTGCGCTGGCGCACGACCTCGGCCGGGTCGGCGTGCCGAACTCGATCTGGGAGAAGCCCGGGGAACTCGGCTTCGGCGAGTGGGAGCGGGTGCGCATGCATGCGCACTTCACCGAACGGGCCTTTGCGCAGTCGACGGCACTGGCACGGATCGGCCAGATCGCCGGATCGCATCACGAGCGCCTCGATGGCTCCGGATACCACCGTGGCGTACGGGCGCCCGAACTCGACCAGGCAGCCCGCATCCTCGCCGCGGCCGACTGCTACGTCGCGATGCGCGAAGCGCGCCCCCACCGGCCTGCTCTCGATGCGCCTGGGGCCGAGGCCGAGCTGATGCGCGATGCGAGCGAGGGTCGACTCGACCCGGATGCCGTCGCCGCCGTCCTCGGGGCAGCCGGGCACCGGATCTCCAAGCGCCGGCAAGACCTTCCCGGTGGAATCACGCCGCGCGAGCTCGAGGTGCTGCTGGCGCTTGTGCGTGGCGACTCCAACCAGATGATCGGCGACGCCCTTGGCATCTCAGTGAAGACGGTCGGCCATCACGTCCAGCACGTCTACGAGAAGGCCGGAGTGCGCAGTCGTGCGGCAGCCACGCTTTGGGCCTTTGAACAGGAGCTGGTTTACCCCGCATAGGGCGTTCGCCCGATGTGCAGGCCTCCGAGCCGCCGGATACTCGCCTCGACATCGGCACCGACAAGCGGCGTCGAGCATCGGAAAGAGGCTGAGATGTTTCTGGCAACCACCACCGTCGAGGACTTCGAGCGCTTCGAGCGGGTCTTCTCCACAAAGGGCGCCGACAAGCGCCGCGAGCATGGCTCCAAGGGCGCCCAGGTGTTCCGCGACCCCAACGACGACAGCCGGGTCTGGGTCGTGTTCGACTGGGATGCCGAGGGCTGGCAGAACTTCGCCTCGGACCCCGAGGTCCCGCCGATCATGCAGGAGGCCGGGCACCAGGGCCGTCCTCAGGTCGCCGAGCGCGGCGGCAGCTTCGACGCCTGACGCGCCACAAACCGATCGAGAAAGGACAAGGCAACATGGGAACACCGACAGCTTCATTGGAACGACCCATCAGGTTGGGCGTGATCGCCGACCTGACGGGACCGATGTCCTTCATGGGCATCGCCGACGCCAACGTCGCACGGATGGTCGTCGACGAAATCAACCTCGCCGGCGGTCTCCTCGGCCGCCACATCGAGCTGTACATCGAGGACTCGGAGACGACTGACGAGGCCGCCTCCGCGGCGGCGGCAAAGCTGGTCGGCGAGGTGGGCGTGGACGTCCTCTTCGGCGGCATTCTCAGTTCGACGCGTCAGGCCATCAAGGCCAACGCCGTGACCGAGGGTCGGACGTTGTACATCTATCCCGAGCAGTACGAGGGGCAGGAGTCCGACCCGCTGATCTTCTGCACCGGCCCCGTGCCCGCGCAGCAGGTCGACCCGCTGATCCCCTGGTTGATCGAGAAGACCGGCGCCAGGCGCTTCGCCCTGCCGTCGGCCGACTACATCTGGCCTCGGATCATGAATGAGAAGGTCCGTCAGATCGTCACCGCCGCCGGTGGAGAGATCGTCGAGGAGGACTATTACCCGCTGGACCACACCGACTACAGCGACGCCATCGAGAAGATCATGTCCCGTGGCGCCGAAGTGGTCTTCAACACGATTGTCCCGCCTGCTGTGGTGCCGTTCTTCCAGCAGCTGCACGAGGCGGGCTTCACCTCACGGGGCGGGCATCTCGTCTGTACCTATTTCGACGAGAACTGCCTGAACCTCGTCCCGGCCGAGCAGGTCGAGGGCCTCTACAGCTGCCTGGACTACTACCAGGACGCCGAGGATCCCTTCAGCCGCGAGCTGCTCGACCGCTACAACAGGCGCTACCCAGGTGGCGCGATGTTCACAGGGGGAGGAGCATGCTCGGGGATGTTCCGCGGCATGAGGCTGTGGGAGGCCGCCGTTCGCGAGGCCGGCTCCCTGGACCAGGGCGAGGTGATCGAGGCGCTCGACCACGCCAAGATCTCAGTCGGCCCGGGAGGTCCGGCGGAGATGGTGCCCGGTCAGCACCACGTGCGGATGAACATGTTCATCGGCCAGGTACAGGGCGGCACGGTCAAGACGATCAAGCAGCTGGGCGTCATCGAGCCCGATGAGCAGATCGTGCCGGCGGTCGCGCTCACGCGCGCCTGAGCGCGGGACCTGGGGGCCCGGCGGCGATCGGGCCCCCAGCCTCGTGGTAGCTTGACGGCCGTGTCGCCAAGCAGCCGTTCCCGGCTCCGAGTGCGATGGGTGGCGGTGGCGGCGCTCGCATTGGTCGTCGTAGCGGTGTTGGCCGTTTTGGTGAGCGGCAGCTCGTCGCCGACCACCGGCTATGACATCTCCTTCCCCCAGTGCTCGGGCTCCTACCCGTCGAATCCGCTGTTCGGGATCGTTGGTGTCAACGGCGGACGGGCGAACACTGCAAACCCGTGTCTCAGCGACGAGCTGAACTGGGCCCTGGGCGCGCCGGGACAGAAGCGCCCGAAGCAGCCGCCCCTGTCGCTGTACATAAACACGGGCAACCCTGGCGCGCACGTTGCGGACTGGCCCAGCGCCGGGACCGCGCCGGATTACGGTGCTTGTAACGGCCGGCTTACCAGCGCCTGCTCCTACATCTACGGCGAGCAACGCGCCGCCCACTCCTACCGGCTCACCGCCGCACTCGACCCGGTCGCAGCCAGGACCGCGCCATGGTGGCTGGACGTCGAGCTGATGGCCAGCTGGGCCGGCACCTACCAGCTGAACATCGCCGCGCTCCAGGGCTTTATCGCCGGTCTGAACAGCGCCGGCGCGAGCGGCCCGATCGGGATCTATTCCACAAGCGCCCAGTGGAAGGAGCTCACGGGCCTCACGGCGCAGACAACCCCGACGCGCTTCCACGGCCGCCTGCCCGACTGGGTGGCCGGAACCGACACAACACTCACACAGGCGCAGCGGAACTGCACGAGCGGGGGCTTCACCGGCGTGGCGCCGACCCTCGCGCAGTACCGGATCGGCCCGCGCGATGCCAACCTGCGCTGTCCCGGCACATCCTGACCACCTCGCCATCCCGGTCTCAGCCGGGTCCAGAGCGGACAGTCACACCGGACGTGCCCGCTCCGTACAGCTCACCCGCGTCTGAGAGGAGGACCTGCGAGCTCGTGGCGATGGGGCCCCCCGGCGACGGAGCCGACCATCCGCACGGCCGCCTCGCCTGCGGCGGCGAGTACCGCCGACGTGTCGCTCCCCTGCCCCTGCCCGAGGACTACACCCACGGCGGTCTGCCGGCGCCCGCCGAGGCTCACGTGCGTAAAGAACGCGAGGCAGCCCCCAGCTGCGGAGTCCGAGCCGGTCTTGCCTGCGTAGCCCGCGGAGCTCAGTGGGTTGAAGTTTCTGACGGTTCCGGCGACCGGAAGCGTCACGCTGGGCATCGAGACGACGCTGCGGAACACGGGAGAGCGCATCGCCTGCTGGAACACCTTGAGCTGGTCGCCGGCGGTCGAGACGGTGCTCGGATCAAGCCCGCTGGGATCGGTGTAGAGCGTGCGGTCCATCCCGAGCGTGTGGGCTTCAGCGTTCATCTCTTCGAGGAAACGGCTCTCGCTGCCCGCCACCCGGGAGACGAGGATGTCGGCGATGTTGTTGCCGGAGGGGATCAGCAGTGCCTCGAGCAGTTGGCGCTCGGTCAGCTGCTCGCCGGCCCTGACCGCCACGACCGACCCGCCATCCGCGGCGTCCTGGGCCTCGGCCTGCGCTTGGGCCTGAGTTACGGTGATGGTGAATCCCTGTTGGACGCCGCTAAGCGGGTAGTGCTTCAGCACCAGATTGGCTGTCATCACCTTTGCGACGCTGGCGATCGGGAGCGGCTGCTCGTGCGGGCTTACCTGCGGGCGGCGGTTGCCCAGGACCAACGCACCCTGTCCCTGCTGGGGCCACCTGACTGCCGACCCATAGGCGGGTCCCACTTCAAGAGGCGGTGTCGTGATTTCTGCAGCCGGCGTCTCGCTTAGCCGGTAGCTGGCTGCCGGGAACAACGTGAGGGCGATGAGCAGGGCGATTGCCGCGAGCAGCGCGCGGCGACGGCGCGGCCCGTACACACGAGATCGAGGAGGGCGGGATGCTGCTCCTGCTGGTTGGCTGTAGGTCATGCCTCCAGTCAAGGAGGCGACGCGTTGCCGGCACGTATGCCGTTTTCGATATGCCGACGATATGCACCGGCCCTAGCATCGGAGTATGCGCGTGCTGCTCGTCGAGGACGAGCCCTATATGGCCGAGGCAATCCGCGACGGGCTCCGCCTGGAGGCGATCGCGGCAGATATCGCACCTGACGGCGGGTCGGCTCTGCAGCTGCTGAGCGTCAACGCCTATGACATCGCAGTCCTCGACCGCGACATCCCCGAGCCCTCTGGCGACGAGGTCGCCAGACGCATCGTCGCCTCGGGCGACGGCATCCCGATCCTCATGCTCACCGCCGCCGACCGTCTGGACGACAAGGCCTCCGGGTTTCGACTGGGCGCAGACGACTACCTCACGAAGCCTTTCGAGTTCCAGGAGCTCGTGCTGCGTCTTAGAGCACTCGACCGCCGGCGAGCTCACAACAGACCACCCGTGCGAGAGATCGCGGGATTGCGACTGGATCCGTTCCGCCGCGAGGTCTACCGCGATGGACGCTTTGTCGCACTGACCCGGAAGCAGTTCGCGGTGCTCGAGGTTCTCGTCGCTGCCGAAGGCGGCGTCGTCAGCGCCGAGGAGCTGCTGGAACGCGCGTGGGATAAGAACGCAGACCCGTTCACCAATGCTGTGCGCATCACCATCTCGGCACTGCGCAAACGCCTGGGTGACTCCGAGATCATCTCCACAGTGGCCGGCGTCGGGTACCGCATCAGCACCCAAGAGGACATCGGGCGGGAGGGAGGTTACCG
>CAZFGJ010000098.1:0-10919 GCA_964518445.1 uncultured Solirubrobacteraceae bacterium | reverse complement strand
TCCCGCTTCACGGCGGGGACCGCAACCGCACGAGCCCGTTTGCCTTCACCGGCAACAAGTTCGAGTTCCGGGCACTCGGCTCGAACTCCTCGCCGGCATGGCCCAACACGGTCCTCAACACGATCGTGGCGGAGTCAATCGACGTGATGACGGCCAAACTGACGACGGCACTCAAAAAGTCGGGTGCAACGCTCGAGAAAGCGGTCACCAGCGTCGTCAAGGAGGTCTACACGGCCAACAAACAGGTCGTCTTCGACGGTGACGGCTACTCCGAGGCGTGGCACAAGGAGGCCGAGAAGCGCGGCCTTGCCAACCTCAAAACGACACCCGACGCGCTGCCCTGGCTGATCAACAAATCGACCGTCGCGGCCTTCAAGAAGTACAAGGTCCTCACCAAGCGCGAGCTCGAGTCGCGGTATGACGTGTTCACCGAGCAGTACGTCATCAACATCAACATCGAGGCCGAGACTGCGGCCGCGATGGCCCGCACCATGGTCCTTCCGGCCACGGTCAGGCACCTCAACGAACTCAAGGCATCGGGCATGGACGAGCTGATCGCCGAGGTCGAGCCGGTCGTCAAGGAGCTGCACTACGCGATCCTCAAGCTCGAGGACGCGAACCTCGACGAGAACCACCCGGGCGACTCGGCCCAGAAGGAGGCCGTCTACATGCGCGACAAGGTGATTCCCGCGATGGACGACGTCCGCGAGGTCGCCGACCGTCTCGAGAAGATCGTCGCCGACGACCTCTGGCCGTTGCCGAAGTACTCGGAGATGCTGTTCATCAAGTAACCCTGCTCAATCCCGATTGGCAAGAAAGCCCGCCCCACGGCGGGCTTTTTTGTTGCCCTTATCCGGGGGCGGCGATGTAGCGCAGATAGACGACCCGGGAGGCGGCGAACGTCCTCGTCTCCACCAACTCCAGGTCGAGGTCCCTCTCCATCTTCGGAAAGAAGGGCGTGCCGCCACCGAGCAGTATCGGGCTGACGAACATCCGCCACTCATCGACGAGGCCCAGCTGCATGCATGCGCCGGCGAGGCCGGCCCCTCCGATACCGATGTCCTGCCCGGGCTCCTCCTTCAACCTGCGGACCTCATCGCCGAGGCCGTCGCTCAGCAGCCTGTAGTTGCCGACGACGCTCTCGAGCGTCGTCGAGAAGACGACCTTCGGCAGCGCCTTCCAGAGCTGGGCAAACCTGACCTGATCGGCTCCCAGCGGGCTCTCCTCGGCGGTCTCCCAGTAGACCATCGCTTCGTAGAGCCGCCGACCGCACAGGTGCACGCCGGTCTCCTCAACGCGTTCCGTATGGAACGCGAACAGCTCCTCGTCCGGGTCGGTCCAGTCGATCGAGCCGTCCGGCCGGGCGATGTAGCCGTCCAGCGACAGGGTCATGGAGTAGACGAGCCTCCGCATGGGCCGGGGCTACCTCAGTGGAACTTCGGATTCGATTTCGAGCACGGCCGTGAATTCGGTCAGCAGTTTCGTTTCGCAGCCTTTGGAGATCGAGAGGGCCTTTGAGAGTTTCCCCCGTGCTTCGCCTTTTATTCGCAGCGGGCCGGGCGAGGTGAAGAACCCGGCCAGCTTCTTGAATTCGTAGACGCAGCCGCTCAGGGGAGGTTCGATCCGGATCGGGCTGCCCGGGGCGGCGAGCAGAGAGCCGTTGCCGGAGCTCGAGAGCGTTATTTCCTTGATCCCGCTGGGCACCTGTTCGTCTTCGCAGTAGGCCAGCGAGAAGGGGTTCACCAGGAGGTCCTTGTGGGTCGAGTTGGCGCCGACGAAGGCGTAGCCTTCGATCACACATTCGGCTTCGGAGAATTCGACGAAGAACCCCACCAGTGCTTCGGTTGGAAGGGGGCCGCCTTTTTCTTCCAGCAGCACCAGCGATCTGGCTCCGGCCACGCTGGGCCCGAGCGCGCAGAGGGCAGTCACTGCGATCACTGCCATGCCGGCGATCTTGATCCTGCTCATCCTGCCCCCTCTTCTGCGCGCGGACCTCGGCGCAGAGGCTACGCCGTTCAGCGCAGCCGGGCGTTCACAACAGGAACCCCGACGTCCACAGACGCTGATCCTCGAGGCCGAGCCGCCAGAGGCCGACTCCCAGGCCCGCTTCCTCGCCGATCCTGAGGATCGAATCGACGGCATGGGCGTCCATGTACCAGACGACATGGGTGCTGCCGTCGGGGGCGAGGTAATGGAACGTCAGCTCCTGCGATACGGGGTCGCGGCGGGGTCGCGCGCCCACCCTCGCGGCGAGAGCCGAGATGTCCGAGTACTGCGTGGCGCTTGCTTCTTCCACTTCGTTCGGAGGGCCCTCGGGCCAGTCGAGCGCGTACATGGGCGAGCCGATCGCGAAGCGATTTGCGTGCGGCAGCGAGGCGACGAAGCGGGCGACCCCGCGGACGTAGGCGAGCGTCGCTATGGGCCCTGGCCCGGAGCCCGCCCAGTGGGTCCCCCAGGCGAGCACGAAGACCCGGTCGGCCGCCGCGGAGATCGCCGTGTCGTCATAGAAGCCCGTGGAGCGGGCGGCGTCTTCGTGGGTCACCCCGTCGACGACGACGGTCAGCTTGCGATGGTGGGCGTGGAGCCTTCCCGCAAGGGCCGAGACGAACGAGCTCATCGCCGCGCGGTCTTCCGATCCGTCGTTCTCGAAGTCCAGGCAGATCCCCCTGTTGGTGCCCTGCAGCGCGATCGCGGTCAGGGCGGTGAGCGTCGCGGCCCTGCGGCGCGGCGCTGTGAGGATGTGGTGGACGGTAAGGCCGTCCTGACAGTTGAAGCGCGGCATCACCTGCAAGCCCCTGGCCGAGGTGTAGCCGCCGACGGCGCTCTGCGCCGTGCCTGTCAGAGCGCCGCCGGGGACGGCGCAGTCGTAGTAGGTCGGGTAGACGATCCCGACCGATGAGGCGTGTCGCTGCAGGTCGGCGAACGAGTCCGAGGCGCTCGTGAGCAGGAAAACCTGCGGCAGCCGGCTCGCCGCGAGGGCTGGAGCGCAGGGGGCGACGACGAGCAGGAGGACCGCCGCCAGGCCCACCAGGAGCGCCTGCCGGCTGGAGCGGGGGCGCCGGCGAGAGCCGGCGGGGCTCACCCCTGCCCGCCCGTCTGCGGCAGTTCCCAGACGCCCTGGTCCTCGCTGCCGAGGTGCCAGAGGCCGACCCCCAGGCCCAGCGAGACCGCCAGTTCGGCGCGGGCCCCGATGGACTGCTTGTTCGTGTACCAGACTTCGTGGTGCACGCCCACGCCGTCGGTGTAGGAGAAGTGCGGGCTCAGGGCCACCGGGTCCCATTCGAGGGTTGTGGTGACCTGGCTGGCAAGGGACATCACGTTGGAGTACTCCAGGGGCGTCCCTGGGTTCGACGACCCGCCTCCCCCTGCCCAGTCGATCCCGTACATCGGCATCCCCAGGGTGAAGCGGCCGCGGTTGGGCATCGTCGCGGTGTATTCGGCGACTTTCTTGAACCACTGGTATTCATCGATCGAGCCCGGCCCGGAGGTCTGCCAGTGAAGGCCCCAGTCGAGCACGAAGATGTAGTCCGCCACCGATGAGAGAGCCGCGTCGTCGTACATCGCGGCGCGGCCCGTGGGGACGTTGTAGGTCTTGGCCGTGACGATCGTCGAGAGCTTCTGGCCGTGGGCGTGCAGCCGTTCGGCGAGCATCGTGTTGAAGACCGTGAAGGGGCTGCGCTCGGCCGGAGCGGCGCCCTCGAAGTCGATCTGGATGCCGTTGTAGCCGTATTCGGCGCACAGGGCTGCCAGCTTGTTGATCATCGCCGTCCGGGCTCCCGGTTCGTTGAGGATCTGGTTCTCGTAGCCGACGTTCTGGCAGTTGATCCGCGGCATGACCTCGATCTTGCGGGCCAGGGCCCAGCCGGTCACCAGCGGGTCGTCCTTGCCGGTGATCGTCCCGCCGGCGCCGCAGTCGAAGTAGGTCGGGTAGACCACGCCGATCTGCTGGTAGTGGGCCTCGAGGTCGCGGAAGCTCTGGTCGGTGGAGGCCAGCAGGAACGCCTGAACGTGGCCGTGGGTCGGAACCGGTTCGGCGGTCTGCACCGTCAGCGGAGCGGTGGGGGCGCTGATGGCCCCCAGGGAGTCGACCGCAACGACGGTGATCTTGTACTGGGTCGAGGGCGCGAGGCCCTGCAGGTTCAGGCTGGGGGTCGAGGTCTGCCCGACGGGGACTTCGTCGCGGAAGACCCTGTAGCCGATGATCCGCCCGCTGACGGGCGTGCTGGGCGCCCAGCTCAGGTTCACCGAGTTGCTGGTGATCGAGGAGGCGCTCAGCCCCGCCGGCGTGGAGGGAGGCGTGTGGGTGGTCACGACCGTCAGATTGGGGGCGGGCGTGCTCAGGGACCCCTGGGAGTCCAGCGCCCTGACGGTGAAGGTGTAGCTGCGCTGCGAGGCCAGGGGGACCGTGGCGGACTGCCCGTGGATCACTCCCACGGCGCTCCCGTCCTTGAACAGCTCATAGCCGACGAGCGTGCCTTCGTTGGCGGCGCCGGCGTTCCAGACGATCGTCGCCGAGGTGTCTTCGACGCGGATGGCGGCCAGTTCGGTGGGGCCCTGGGGCGGCGTGTGGGAGGTGCTCAGCCGCAGCGGCGCCGTCGGCGACCCCTCGCGTTTCGCTCCGTCCACGGCGGTGACGGTGATCAGGTAGGTGCGGCCCGAGCTGAGCTTGCTCAAGCGCATCGAGCTGGCCGTGGTCTGCCCGACGAGCTTGCCGTCACGGTAGACCCGGTAGCCGACGATCGGCATGCCGCCCGGCTTGGCCGGGACCCAGGAGACGGTCGCCCCGGAGCCGCTGACGTCAGAGGCCGCCAGACCGCCGGGGGTGCCCGGGGCGCTGCCGACGGCGCTGAGCCCACGTGCGCTGAGCACCAGGGTCCGGCCGTGGCCGCCCAGATGCCCGCGGGTGTCCACTGCGAACACCTGGACGCGCTGCTTGCGGCTTGGGCTGAGACGGACGGCCAGGCGCAGGTGCGGTGTCTGGCCCACGACGGCTCCTTCGCGCTCGACCCTGTAGCCCTCGACCGGGGCGTCGCCGCGAGACGCCTTCTTCCAGCCCAGCAGTGCGCCGGTGCTGGTGTATCGGACGACGTGGAGCTTGGGGACGCTGCCGGGGGACCTGAATGGGAGCGCCGCCTTGAGGCTCGTGGCGCACATCTTTCCGCTGCCCGGGTAGCGGGCCTGGACCGTGTAGAGGGCGGTGCGGCCGGGGGTGATCCTGAGCACCAGTGAGCTGCCGGTCGTCTGCCCGACAGTTCTGCCGGCACGCTGCACGCGGTAGACGGCACCGGCGGCGCCGCTGGGAGCCTGCCAGCTGAGGCGCCCCCGGAAGCCGGGGACCCGGGTGAGGTGAAGCCGGGCCACGTTGCGCCCGGCGCAGGCCGCCGAGGACTGGTGCACGCTCGCGACGGAGGCTGCCGCCGTCGCGAGCACGGCACCTCCGGTCGCGAGCGCCACCGCTATCCGCCCCACAGACGGCCTCATCGAGAAATCCTCTTTGCCGCCGGAAGGGTGCCGGTCCCGCCGCGGCGCATCGCCGGGCTCTCACGCGGCCCCTCGACCGGCGCGATCGCCGGCGGGATGAAGCGGCGGTGTTCGAGCGGCCAGATGATCCTGTGGACGTCCGCGTAGGTCATCCGCCAGAGGTGGCGGGGAGCCCTCAGCAGCGAGGGGCCCAGGAAGAAGACCGGGATGATCGAGGCGGGGAGCAGGAGGATCGCCAGGCCCCGCTTGACCGAGGCTCCGCGGCTGCGGCCGTGGGCCGGGGCGATCGGCGCGGCTCCAGATGCGACGGCGCTCATACGCCCTCTCCCCCGGCCATGCCGGCGGTGGCCGGGCGGGTGCCCCAGGATGCGGTCCGGCAGGTGGCGATCGCGTAGTAGGTCTGCCACAGCATGATCGCCAGGTAGAAGAAGACGAACAGGATCCCGTAGACCCAGACCAGGCTGTACTCGTCCTGGAAGATCACGTAGTAGAGCGAGTAGACCATCGCCAGCGAGTAGATCCCGGCCAGGTAGATCAGCGGCAGCGCCCCGCCCTGGGCCAGCGGACCCCAGACGATGGCGTGGATGGCGGCAACCGGGGCGATCAGCGGCAGCACGATGCTCAGGTAGACGAACAGCGCCGCGATCGGGTTCTTGCGCCAGATGAAGCAGGCGACCAGCAGCGACTCGCGTGTCCAGGAGCGCTTCCAGCGGGTCTGCTGCTTGACGAAGCTTTTGAAGGTTCCCGGCACGATCGTGTTGGAGACGGCCTTCTTCTCGTAGACGATCTGCCAGTCGCGAAGGACGCAGTTGGTCAGCGAGCGGTCGTCACCGAAGGTCGACTCGACGCCCAGGAAGGTCTGGCTCTCCCACCACTCCATCCGCGGCAGGATCGCCTCGCGCCGGTAGGCCGAGAAGCAACCGGAGCAGCAGGTGACGGCATTGAAGACGGACTCTGCCGCCTTGACGACGCGGAAGGCCACGAAGTAACGGACCGCCTGCATCCGGGTGAGCCAGGTTTCGCGCACGTTGAGCACGTTGGCGTGGCCGCAGACGGCACCGACCTTGGGGTCGGCCAGCGGCTGCACCAACAGGCGCAGGGCATCGGGCTCGACTGTCGAGTCCGAGTCGACGAACACGATCACGGCCGCCTCGGTGGCGCGGATGCCGGCCGCCATGGCCGCCCGCTTGCCGCGGTTCTCGGGGAAGTCGATCACCCTGACCCGCCCACCGGATTCGCCGGCAACCTTCTCCATCTCGGCAAGGGTCGCGTCGGTGGACCCGTCGTTGACGGCGATCAGTTCGAGCTTCTCGGACGGGTAGTTGAGCGCCAGAAGCGATCTCAGCGAGGCGGCGATCGCCTCCTCCTCGTTGAAGCCGGGCATCACGATCGCGATCTCCGGCTCGATCCCCGCGTCGGGCTTGGAGCGGTAGAACAGGCTGAAGATGAAGCGGCTGATGATGTAGCTGGCCACAGCAACGCTGTAGATGCCGAAGAACAGGTTGGTGAACATCACGTCGATGAAGGCCGCCTTGTAGGACATGACGGCGAGGAGCAGCACGACCAGGTAGATGGCCGCGCAGATCTTCAGTGCTCGGTTGACGATCATCTGCTCAGGGCACCAGGCGCTCGCGCCCGGCCTCCGTGCGGTAGGTGCAGTCGAGCACCTTGCGGCAGCGCATCAGCCAGCCGTAGTCGTGTCCCGGGTGGACCGTCACGACGAGAACGAGGTCGTAGTCTTCGGGCCCGAAGCCGGAGGCGTTGCGGCGCGGGTCGGGGTCGACGGTCCGCAGCATCTGCCCGCCGATCGAGATCTCCGGCACCAGGGGGTCGTGGTATTCGACGTTGGCCCCTTCGTCGAGCAGCCGCCCGATGATCTCCCGGGCGGGAGCCTCGCGGGAGTCGGCGACGCCGGCCTTGTAGGAGGCGCCCACGACCAGGACACGCGCGTCGGCGAGCCTGGCCCCTGAAGCGACGAGCTCTTCGTGGGCTCGCCAGACGATGTGCCTGGGGCGCCCGGCGACCTTGCTCATCGCCGCCTCGACCAGCGTCGCCGGCCGGCCCTGTTCGCGCAGGGGGTGAATCAGGTAGTAGGGGTCGACGCCGATGCAGTGTCCGCCGATCCCCGCCGAGGGGTAGTGGGCCATGAAGCCGTAGGGCTTGGTGGCGGCCGCTTCGGTGACCTCGATCGGGTCGAGGCCCATCGTCCTGCAGGCTTCGCCCATCTCGAACGCAAGGGCGATGTTGACGGCCCGGAAGGTGTTCTCCTGGAGCTTCACCATCTCGGCGGCCTCGGGCGAAGAGACGCGGTGGAGCTCCCGGCAGGTGTGGCGCAGAAGCGCCGCGGCCCGCCGGAAGCACCGCTCACTGACGGCCCCGATCACCCTCGGGGTCAGCAGCTGCTCGTGGCCCTCGACGCCGGGGTCGATCCGCTCGGGGGCAAAGGCGACATGGATGTCCTCGCCGGCGATCAGCCCGCGCTCGGCGAGCGGCTCGATCAGCATCTCGCGGGTGCTGCCGACGTAGGTGGTCGAGGTCAGCACCAGGGTCTGCCCGGCCCGTGCGTGGGCGACGACCGAAGCGCAGGCGGCCTGCACGAGGGCGGGTTCCGGGCGACGCTGGTCGTCGACCGGCGTGGGGACGCAGATCAGGACCAGGTCGGCCATGCTGATCGCGTCGGGGCTGGAGGTGAGGACGAACTCTTCTCCCTCGAGGTGACGCGCCAGGTCCTCCTGTTCACTGAGAAGCAGCTCGGCCTGGCCGCTGCGGATCGCCGTGAGTCGGGTGGAGGAGGAGTCCAGGCCGATCAGCCGAGCGCCTGCGTTGCGCAGGGCGATGGCCGTGGGAAGCCCGACATACCCCAGTCCGACGACGGCCACGACGGCGTCGTCCACGACGGGGTCGTGCAGCGCCTCCTCGAGACCGTCCAGCACCTCGAGCTCCGGTGCGAGCAGCTCCAAGTCAACGGTGGTTGCCTTCACTGCTAGCTCGCGCGTCATTGCTGCCCCCTGGTCTGAGTGGTCGGTTTTCATTTGACGAGCGCCACTTCAACCTGCCCCCGGCCCGAACCTGGGAGTCCTTCTGAGTGCTCGTCGCGGAGCAGTGTGCATGCCAGAGCGGGACGCTCAACCATCTTTGGACGTTCGTTTGGCGAGTTGGAACCAGAGGGCCGACGGCCCCTCGTCCCAAACGGGCAGAGGTGCTGCCCGAACTGGGCTTCGGGGGTCTCACCAAAGGGCCATGGCCCAGGTGCGCCATGGTGCGGCGGCGTTGCAAGGTCGGTCCTCATCGTTCGCTCCAGTCGTCATCGAGGATTCATGCGTGCGGCGTGGCGCTGTCGGCCCGGACATTGCCCACCGCTAGCATCCTTCTGACATGCGTGACTATCTGGATGCCATCTCCCGCCACGTCGTCGTCTACGACGGCGGCATGGGCGCGACGCTCGAGCAGTTCGACCTGACCCAGGAGGACTACGGCGGCCTTCAGGGCAAGTGCCACGAGGCCCTGATCCTGAACCGCCCGGACGTCATCGAGGGGGTCCACGGCTCGATGCTCGAGGCCGGCGCCGAAGTGCTCGAGACGGACACCTTCCAGGGCTCGCGACTGAAGCTGGATGAGTGGGGCCTGGCCGACTACACGGTCGAGATCAACACGAAGGCCGCCGAAATCGCCCGTAAGGCGGCCGGTGAGAACCGGTTCGTGGCGGGCTCGATCGGCCCGACGGGCTTCCTGCCGGCCTCCGAGGACCCCTCGCTGGGGCAGATCCGCTTCCGCGAGCTGGTCGAGGTCTTCGCCGAGCAGGCCGCCGGCCTGATCGACGGCGGGGCCGACCTGATCATCATCGAGACGGCCCAGGACATCCTGGAGGTCAAGGCAGCGGTCTTCGGTGCCCGCGAGGCCTTCAAGAGCACCGGCCGGACACTGCCGATCCACACCTCCGTCTCGCTGCTCCCCAACGGCGGCAAGATGCTCCTGGGGACGGACATCTCGGCGGTCCTGACGACGCTCGAGGCCCTCAAGGTGGACGTGATCGGCCTGAACTGCTCGACGGGCCCCGAGGACATGCGCGACGCGATCCGCTTCCTGGGCGAGTTCAGCCCGGTGCCGGTGGCCTGCATCCCCAACGCGGGCCTCCCCCTGCAGGGACCCGACGGCGAGACGATCTTCCCCGAGCAGCCCGAGCCGCTTGCCGAGGCGCTGAAGGAGTTCGTCGAGCGCTACGGCGTCGGCATCGTCGGCGGCTGCTGCGGCACGACGCCCGAGCACATCGCGGCGATCGTCGAGCGTGTCGGCGGCCGCGACGTGGGGCCCCGCCCGGCTCCCCGCCCGCCCCATCTCTCCTCGATGATCGAGGCCATCACGCTCACCCAGGAGCCGGCTCCCACAATGGTCGGCGAGCGGGTCAACTCGCAGGGCTCGCGCAAGGCCAAGGAGCTGCTGCTCACCGATGACTACGACGGCCTCGTGCAGATCGCCGAGGACCAGGTCACGGGCGGCGCCCACGTGCTGGATCTCTGCGTGGCGCTGACCGAGCGGGCGGACGAGGACGAACAGATGCGGATCCTGGCCAAGAAGGTCTCGCTCTCGCAGCCCTCGCCGATCCAGATCGACTCGACCGAGCCGGAGGTGATCGAACGTGCCCTCGACCAGATCCCGGGACGGGCGATCGTCAACTCGGTCAACCTCGAGGCGGGCCGGGACAAGCTCGACCGGGTCGTCCCGGCGGCGCTGGCCCACGGCGCGGCGCTGATCGCCCTGACGATCGACGAGGTCGGCATGGCGAAGACGGCCCAGCGCAAGGTCGAGATCGCCGAACGGATCCGCGACCTCTGCTGCGAGGAGCACGGCCTGGACCCCGAGCTGCTGATCTTCGACTGCCTCACCTTCACGCTGACGACGGGCGATGAGGAGTGGCGTCCCTCGGCGGTCGAGACGATCGAGGGGATCAGGCGCATCAAGGCCGAGATCCCCCACGTCAAGACCTCGCTGGGCGTCTCGAACGTCTCCTTCGGCGTCTCGCCGGGCGCCCGGGCGGTGCTGAACTCGGTCTTCCTGCACCACTGCGTCGAGGCCGGCCTCGACCTGGCGATGGTCAACCCCAACCACATCACCCCTTATGGGGAGATTCCCGAGAACGAGCGCCGGCTGGCGGACGATCTGGTCTTCAACCGCAGCGAGGACGCGCTGGAGAAGTTCATCGGCCACTTCGAGTCCAAGGGCGAGGAGGACGCGGCCCAGGGCGCGGCGGATCCGACCGAGGGCATGGAGCCGGAGGAGGCCCTGCACTTCCACATCCTGCGCCGCCGCAAGGAGGGCGTCGAGGACTGGATCGACCGCAGCG
The DNA here is from genome assembly GCA_964518445.1 of uncultured Solirubrobacteraceae bacterium. Lineage (GTDB taxonomy): Bacteria > Actinomycetota > Thermoleophilia > Solirubrobacterales > Solirubrobacteraceae > Palsa-744. The sequence continues at coordinate 97 of CAZFGJ010000098.1, read as the reverse complement.
TCGAGAAGATCGGCGCGGTCCCCACACTGAACGAGGTCCTGCTGCCGGCGATGAAAGAGGTCGGCGACAAGTTCGGCGCCGGCGAGCTGATCCTGCC
>CAZFGJ010000097.1:0-11370 GCA_964518445.1 uncultured Solirubrobacteraceae bacterium | reverse complement strand
TGCAGTACGCCCACGAGCGCAAGGCCTTCGGCCGCGAAATCGGCAAGTTCCAGGTGATCCGCCACAAGTTCGCCGAGATGGCCACCAAAATCGAGTCGGCCCGTCAGATGGTCTACGTGACGGCCTGGCGCTTCAACAACGGCGAGTACCCCGTTCGCGAGATCTCGATGGCCAAGCTCCACGCATCGCGGATCGCCTGCGAAGTCGCAGACGAATGCATCCAGATCCACGGCGGCGCGGGCTACATGCGCGAGTACGGCGTCGAGCGCGTCTGGCGCGACATGCGCCTCAACCGGATCGGCGCGGGGACGGACGAGATCATGCTCGACGTCATCGGCCGCTCCTACGGCCTTTAGGCCTCCTCCCTCGGGGAACGCCCCTGCGGCTCCGGCGCGAATGCCGGGGCCGCAGCGCGGCGCAGGGCTCAGACCGTCGCGCCCGCATAGGTGTAGGGCCTGGTCTTGGCCAGTTCGATGAAGCCCAGGCCTTCGAGGATCGGCCTGCTTGTGTCCAGGGCGTCCACCTGCCCGTAACGCCTCCCGCGCTGAGCGGCCAGGGCCGCGCCCCGGGCCACCAGCGCCCGGAAGATGCCCCTGTGTCGCCACTCGGGCACCGTGGCGCCGCCCCAGAGCCCCGCGAACTCGCTGCCGTCCAACTCCACCCGGCCGCCCGCGATGGGAACCCCCTCCAGCATGGCGGCCATTGCCAGAGTGCTCGGCGGCTCGCGGCGGATGCCCTCCAGCATCGCCTGCTCCAGCCCCCGGACGCCTTCGCCGAAGACCCCGTCGAGCATCTCGAGCAGCGACCTCACCTCCGACGGGTCGGTGAGGAGCTCTATCGAGACGCCCTCGGGCAGCTCTCCCCCGAGCGCCTGCCCGGCGAGGTCGGCCACCAGCACCGTCTCGGGCTGCTCAGGCTTGAAGCCGGCAGCGATCAGGTGCTCCGGCAGCTCGGCAGGAGCGTCGTAGGAGTAGTGCTTCCACTCCCACTCGCCGGGGACCTCGGCGAAGCGCTCGATCTCCCGCGCGATCACCTCCTCCGCGACAAGCCCCTCGAGGTCGCACCAGAGGATTCCCGCCCAGCCGCCCGGCTCGATCAGGCGGGTCAGGTGAGCCTCTCGCTCCACGATCGTCCTGGGATCACTCGGCCGTGGGTTGCACCGCAGCTGCTCGTCGAAGCTCGCCAGCATCGCCTGCCGGTCCATGAGGTGCTCAGCCCCGGCGCTTGACCAGCATGGTCGGCGCCAGCCGCCGCCGCAGCCTGCTGTTCACCAGCGTTGTGCCCATCGCGATCGCGATGGGCCTGGCGACGTTCATGGCCCACGGTTGGGGGTGCGCCTCGAAGTAATCGGCCATGGCCCGGTTGCGCCCGTCGGGGTCCGCCGCGTAGCGCTCCTCGATCTCCTCGATCTCTCGTTTCCGCTGGCGCCACTCGAGCTCTGACATCGTCTCGGGCGGGTCGCTCTGCAGCCGGCTCGCGACGAGCTGGCTGGCGGCGCGAACCCCGACCAGCATCGCCGTCCTCCAGAGCACGACCCGGCGACCCGTGCGCCTGTCCACCGTCCTGATTCCCGCGACCCATGCCCCGGGGCTTCCCACCTGCTCCTCGACGATCGCCCGCAGCGGAGCGAGCACCGCGAGGCGCCCCAGCGGCCCTCCCCGGCTCGCGCCATCGCCCTCGGCCCGCCGATCCCACATCAGGCGCACCACCGCACCCGCCACGGCCATGTCGAGCAGCCCCGCCAGCGCCCTCTGGCGCCGCGTGGCGGGCACAAGCTCGACCGCGCCTTCCTCACCTTCCATGCCTGAATCATTCCCGGTCCGGGGGAAGGGTGCACGGCGACCCCGCCGCATGCCTAACATTGCGGTTCATGGGCGCTACGGTCGAGGAGTTCAGTCCGACTGACGCGGCTGCCCTCGGATCGCGTGTGGCGATGAACATCGCCGGCGCGATCAAGGTGGGGGACAGCGTGCTGCGCGAGGTGCTGGTGGCACTCCTGGCCGAGGGACACGTCCTGATCGAGGACCGCCCCGGTGTCGGCAAGACCGCGATGGCCCGTGCGCTGGCCCGCTCGATCGACGCCGAGTACGCACGGATCCAGTGCACCTCGGACCTGCTGCCCGCCGAAGTCGTGGGAACGAACGTCTTCAACCAGCTCGACGGAAGGTTCGAGTTCCGGCCCGGTCCCGTCTTCGCCCACCTTGTCCTCGTCGACGAGATCAACCGCGCCTCGCCCCGCACCCAGTCGGGTCTGCTCGAGTGCATGCAGGAGGGCCAGGTGACCGTCGACGGGGAGAGCCGGCAGCTGGCCAGGCCGTTCATGGTCCTGGCGACCCAGAACCCGATCGAATACGAGGGCACCTACCCCCTGCCCGAGGCGCAGCTCGACCGCTTCATGGTGCGGGTCTCCCTCGGCTACCCCTCGCCCGGGCAGGAGGCCGAGATGCTCTCCGTCCACGCCGCCGGGGACCACGTCCGCGACCTCGAGCCGGTCACCTCCGTCGCCCAGATCCGCCTTGCCCAGCAGGCAGCCTCGGCCGTTCACGCCAGCGCGCCGCTGCGCGACTACGTCGTGGCGCTCGTCGCCCACACGCGCGAGGACCCCCGGGTCGCGCTGGGGGCCAGCCCACGTGCGGGACTGATGCTGCTCCAGGCCGCAAAAGCAAACGCCGCCCTGGAGGGGCGCGACCACGTGCTCCCGGACGACGTCAAGGCGATGGCCCAGGCGGTCCTCGCACACCGGCTGATGCCCGAGCCCGGCGCCGTGGGGATGACCCGTGAGCGAATAGTCGGCGACACGATCGCCGCCGTAGGAGCGCTATGAGCCGGGCGCGCGAGCTGACCCTCACGGGGGTCCTGCTATGCGCGACAGCTGCCGCCCTGGGCGTGCCGGCCCTCTACGCGCCGGGGTTCGCCGCCCTCCTGGCCAGCGGGCTGGCGCCGCTCTGGGTGCGGCTCAGCACGCGCCGCTGCGCCCTCGAGCTGAGAACCGCCGCAGTGACCGCCGAAGAGGACGAGCCGGTGGAGGTGCATGTGACTCTCCGGCGGGGGCTCATCCCGTTCCCCGGAGGGACCCTCCTGCCCTGGCCCGGCGCGGAGGAGATCGGCCTCAGGGCCGAGCGCACGATCGAGATCCGCGGCCAGGCGTCCATCCCCCGGCGCGGGCGCCACCTCGTGGGCCCCGCCCGCCTGCGGGTCAGCGACCCGTTCGCCCTCGCCGCCGTAGACCGGGCCTCGGCCGGCTCGGAGCTGTTGGTGCTGCCCCGCATCGCCCGGCTCGACCCCGCGGCCCTGGCCTTCCTGGAAGGCGTCGGGCGCTCCTCCCGCGAGCCTCCCCAGGGCCTCGACTCCCTTCAGGCACACCGCCCCGGCAGCCCCGCCTCACGGATCCACTGGCCCACGGTCGCCCGCTCGGGGGTGCTGATGGAACGCTCGATGAGGGCCGAGCAGGATGCCCGCGTCCTCGTCGAGCTCGACGCAGCGCGGCCCGAGTCCGAGGAGGCCCTCGACCGGGCCGTTCGCGCGGCTGCCTCGATCTGTCTCCATCTGGCCCGCCATGGCGGCTGCCTGGTCCTGCTCGCGGGGGAGGCTCGACCGACCGTCCTGGGCGCCGATCTGCAGAGCTGGCCGGGCCTGCACGCCCGGATGGCCCTGATCGCCCCCGGCACCACGCTCCGGCGCGCACCCGGCTCGCAGCGGGGGCTGAACCTGATCAGGGTCACCGCGTCGCCCGACGCCTCGGGAGCGGAGCCGGCCGGGCCTCACTTCCGCGTCGCGCCCCACCCCCTGCCCGGCCATCCGACCCTGTTCCAGCTCGCGGGCTGCTCGGCACAGCACCTGGATGGGCGCCGTCAGGCGAAGGCCGCATGAGCTCTGCCGTTGCCTACCCCCGGACGGGCGCCGCCCGCCGGTCCCGCCGCGAACGAGCACCCGCCCGGCCGCGCAGCGCCTGGCGGCTGCAGGGGCTCTCGATCCTGGGTTTCTCGATCCTCGGCCTGCTCGCCGGCCAGCGGTTCGTCTCGCTCCTGGCCCATCCACCCGTCCTCCGAGTGGCCGTGATCGCCGCCGTCGCGGCTGCCCTGGCCGCCGGGCTGCTGATGAGCGATGCGATAGGAGGCGGCGACCGCCGGGCCGGCGCCCTGCGCCTGGCCGCGACGCTGCTCGCCCTCTACGCAGCCATGCGCATCGCCGGGATCGCCGGCCGGCAGCTGCTGCCCTGGCACTGGGACTCCCTGGCCGGCTCGCTGAGCAACGGGACCAGCCACCTGGACGGCCTCTGGCCCTACACGGGGCACTCGGCTCAAGCGCGAATCGACATCCAGGCCTGCGTCGCCGGCGCGCTGATCGGGGCAGCCGCCCTGACCTTCTGGCCGGGCGAGCGTCACCGGAGCGCCCGGCGCCTCCTCGCCCTGGGTCTCTTGCTGACCCTCTATGTCGCGGGGGCAGCCAACGAGGCGAGGACCGGCTGGCAGGTACAGGGGCTGATCGCCCTGGCAGCCCTCTATGTCTGGGGCTGGTCCACCCGGACACGCCGGGCCGAGGACGGCCGCGCCGCAGGCTGGCTGCTGGGCGGGGCGATCCTCTCGCTGCTCCTCGCCGGCGCGCTGTCCGGCGGCATGCCCCTGATCAACGTCCGTGCCTGGGAGCCCTTCGGGGAGCCCGGAGCCACGACGGCCTTCAACTGGAACCAGACCTACGGCCCCCTTCCCTGGTCGACCTCGCCCGCCACCATGGCCGAAGCTGTCTCCCGCTCGCCTCATCTCTGGCGGGCGAGAGAGCTCGACAGCTTCGACGGGAGGCGCTTCTTCGCCTCGGGCGAGGCTCCCGCCGAACCGCGGGGGCTCGCCACCGAACCCCATAACCGCCCCTGGATCACCACGACCACGTTCACAGTCCGCGGCCTGGAGGGCCGTGATCTCCTGAGCCCCGGGCAGATCCTCACCGCGAGGGAGGCCGGGGCGTTCACCGCCACGCTCGGATCGCCCGCGCCCGATGGCACACTCGCCGCTCCCAACACGCTCGCCGGCGGGGCCCGCTACACGATCACCGCCTACGCCCCCCAGCCCACCGTCAGCGAATTGCGCGAAGACCACGGCGCCCTTCCCGCCGGGTTCAGGCCCTACGTGCGCTTCGACGTGCCAACCACCGAGGGCCCACCGGTGGAGGTCTCGACCGCGACAGCCGCCGGACGCGCCCGGATCCTGGCCTCCCCCTACGCGGACGTCTATGTCCTCGCCCGCCGCCTGGCCTCAGGCGCGACGAGCGCCTATGAGCTGGCCACCCGCATCCAGGGCTTCCTGCACCGCGGCTTCACCTACGACACCCATCCCCCCCTCACCGAATATCCACTGGCCGGCTTCCTGCTGAAGGAACGGCGCGGCTACTGCCAGCAGTTCTCCGGAGCGATGGCCCTGCTGCTGCGGATGGACGGCGTCCCGGCGCGGGTGGCCTCGGGCTTCCTCCCCGGAGCCCACGGCAAACACTCCGCCACCTACGCCTTCCATGGTGGCGATGCCCATGCCTGGGTCGAAGTCTTCTTCGCGGGGATCGGCTGGGTCCCCTTCGACCCCACCCCCGGGCAGTTCCTGAAGCTCACCCTCGGGAAGGGCGGCTCAGAACTCTCCGCAGCGCAGCTGGCCGCCCGGGAAAAGTCCAAACCCACTCCCCTGCCGGGAAGCCCAACCGCGTCCTCCCCCACGCACCGGGCCGGCGGCGGGGAGGGAACAGGCCTGCTGATCGCGGCGGGACTCGCCACCCTGGCCCTGGCCCTGTCGGCGCTCCTCATGCTGCGCAAGCGGCTCGCCCGCAGGCGGACGAAGGCACTTCAGAGCAGCGCCGCACTGGAGGAGCTCACCACAGCCCTGAGACGACTCGGCCTGGAGCCCCCCGCGGGGACGACCCTGGCCGAGCTCGAAGAGAGTCTCGCGAAGGACTACGGCTCCGGAGCCCTCCCCTACCTCCGGGCCCTACGGGAACTTCGCTACTCCCGGTCCAAGGACGCCCGGCGACCCAGCGCCGCCGACCGCCGGCGCCTGCGCCTGGCTCTCACCTCGGGGCGGGGCCCGCTGGTTCGCCTCCGGGGCCTGCTGGCCCTGGGGCCAAGGATCGTCTGAGCTACAGCGGCAGCTGGCGCAGGTCCTCCTCGACAGCCGTCGACTCCACGTCGGCCGGGTGCCTCGGATTGGTGCCGCGGACGAACCGCCCGGCCGAGGTGGCAACCGCGAAGGCCCGCCCCCCGTAGTGGCTCGAGATCCAGGTGCGCACAAGTTTCCGGGCCGGCGGCAGCAGCAGCACGGCGCCCATCAGGTCGGTCACGAAACCGGGGATGAACAGGAGCAGCCCGGCGAACGAGCCGAGGGCTCCGTCCAGCGCGGTGACGCGGGGCGGGCGGCGCTCGGAGAAGGCCCGGGACACCTCGCCGAAGGCGGACCGGCCGTGGCTGCGAGCCATCTGAAAGCCGATGATCGAGGTGCCCATCAGCAGCAGCACCGCCCACAGCCAGCCGATCGCCAGGCCCACCTCGACGAACGCGAAGATCTCGACCACAGGCAGGACGATGAAGATCAGGAGAAACATCCTCCTCCAAGCGTAGGACCCTCGACGCGCTCACCCGGAGCCCTGCGGCCGGGCAGGGCGGCGCCACTACGATCTCCCCATGCCATCCCTCTATGAATGGGCGGGCGGCCGGGACGCCTTCGAGCGCCTGATCAACGCCTTCTACGACCGCGTCGAGAGCGACGATCTGCTCTCGCCCCTGTTTCCCGGGGGAGTCGGGGAGGAGCACCGCTCCCACGTGATCACCTGGTGGTGCGAGGTCTTCGGCGGCCCGGCCCACTACACCGAGAGCCTGGGCGGCTACGAGCGGATGCTTCACAAGCACCACAACCTCTCGATCACCCCAGAGCAGCGGTTTCGCTTCGCCTCGCTGATGAGCCTCGCGGCCGACGACGCGGGGCTCCCCGGCGATCCGGAGTTCCGCTCGGCCTTCGTCGCCTACGTCGAGTGGGGGACCCGCCTGGCGATGCACAACTCCCAGCCCGGCGCCGACGTGGTCGAACACGCGCCCGTCCCTCACTGGGGCTGGGGCGAGGCACCGCCCTACGAACCCTGACCTCCCCCGAGCCACGGCCCCCCGCCGCGAGGCTGTAGGTTCCAGACGGCCATGGCCCCGAACCCCCCGTTCACCGATGAGCACGAGCAGCTGCGCGAGTCGGCCCGCGGATTCATCGAGCGAGAGCTCACACCCCACGCTGCACAGTGGGAGGAGGACCGCTGGTTCTCAAACGACGTCTTCGGAAAGATGGCCGCCCAGGGGCTGCTGGGACTGAAGTACGAGGAGCGCTACGGCGGGCAGGGGGGCGACTACCTGCACGAGGCCGTGCTGATCGAGGAGCTCGCCCGAACCGGCTCGGGCGGAACGGCCGCCGGCATCGGCGCGCACATCAACATCGCCACCCCGCCGATCTGGAAGTTCGGCACCGAGGAGCAGAAGCAGCGCTACCTGGTCCCCGCGATCGCCGGGGAGAAGATCGGCGCGCTTGGCATCACAGAGCCCGGCGCGGGCTCCGACGTGGCCGGCATCACCAGCAAAGCCGAGCGGGTGGACGGCGGCTTCATGCTCAACGGCGAGAAGACCTACATCACCAACGGCGTCCGGGCGGACTTCATCGTGACGGCCGTCAAGACGACCCAGGAGGGCGGCCACCACGGCATCTCCTTCCTGATCGTCGACCGTGGCGAGGGGGTCTCCTCATCGGCCCTCCACAAGCTTGGCTGGTTCGCATCGGACACCGCCACGATCGCCTTCCAGGAGGTCTTCGTCCCCGAGGAGAACCTGCTGGGCCCGCTCAACGAGGGCTTCAAGCTGATCATGGCCAACTTCCAGTGGGAGCGCCTGGCGATGGCCCTGGGGGCCGTCGGGGCGATGCAACTGGCATGGGAGAAGACAGCCGAGTTCGCCCGCGAGCGCCAGACCTTCGGTCGCCCCCTCTCGGGCCATCAGACGATCCGTCACAAGCTTGCCGACATGGCCACCTCCGTCTACACCTGCCGCTGCGTCACCTATGACGCCCTGCGCCGCTTCGTCACCGGCGAGGAACCGATGCGCGAGGTGACCATGGCCAAGCTTCTGACCCAGCGCGCCGCCTACGAGCTGATGGACGAGTGCCTGCAGATCCACGGTGGCGCCGGCTACATGCGCGAGTACTGGGTCGAGCGGGCCGTCCGCGATGCTCGCCTCGGCCCGATAGGCGGGGGCAGCGACGAGATCATGCGCGAAATCCTGGGCCGCACCCTGGGCCTCTAGCGGCGCCTCATACGGTTGCAGTATTCGGCGGGAGACCGAGCAACACCGGGTAGTTCGAGGGGTTTGGTTATCGGGGTCTGAAACGGCCCCCGCACGACTCCGTGGTCGTGCGATGCGTTGGGCGGAGGCACGATGCCTCCGCCCAATGCACAAGCTCGATCCTCAGCCCGAGGCGCTCGAGGACGCGAAGTCCAGCAGCGCCTGACCGGAGGGCGTCAGGGCACCGCCGGGAAGCTGCATCGCCCAGCCGCCGTCGTTTCTCGAATAGACGATCAGGGCTCGCAGCCACCCCTCGCGGTGGTAGGCCGAAGCCTGCTCGAGCGAACTGCGCAGGCTCGCCGCGGCCTGCGTCGCCGCGACCGCCGGAGCGCCATGGCAGCTGACCCCTTCGGGGAGGCCCGAGGGGTTGTTCACATCCCGCGCGCAGAAGCCCAGCTCCGAGACGATCAGGTTGTCCCGACCCGAGGCCATCCCGGCCCTGATCAGCGGGACAGCCTGGATCCCCCCGTTCTCATCGACCGTCACCCCCTCGGCCGGACCGTAGGGATGCAGGTACCAGCCGGCGATCTGCGTGCGCAGGGCCGGCTCCGCCCGGTACATGTCCGCGACCCAGCCTCCCGCGCGACACCGGCCCGCCGAGCACCCCTCGCCGGTCGCGGCCACATAGATGTCCTTCGAGGGGATCCCCGCTGCCGTCGCCGCCGGCAGCAGCGCCGCAAGGACTTCGCCGTACCGGCCACCGTCGAACTGTGGGGTCGTGTAGCCCCAGGGCTCGTTCATCACCTCGAAGCGGACCTCCGTCCCCGGATAGCGGGCCGCGGCCAGCCGGCGAACCGCCAGGGCAGAACGGATGAAGCCCTGGACATATCCGTCGATCGAACCGGGGCCCTGAGCCGTTTCGGCAGCGGCGCGGCGGCTGGGGAACTCGGGATCTTCATGGAACTCGAACCCCGGCCGGCCATAGCCCTGGTACTCGATCACCGCTACCGGGCTCATCCCCAGGCGTTGATCCACCGCCAGACGCTCCACCAGTTCGCGCCCCGGACTTCCCGGAGGCCCTTCCCCCGGTAGCTGCCCGGCCTGCAGCTCCAGGTTCCTGTCGAAGACCACCCCCACCTTCGAGAAGGTGTCGACCGTCCCCAGGTAGTTGCTGCTGTTGCCGTTCAACCCCAGCCAACCGGGCTTCGGGGGCGCCACCAGGAGGGGCGCAGAAAGGCCGGCAACGTGGCTCGAGGAGTCGATCCGAGCAGCGACGACCGCGCCGATGATCGCCAGGCAGCAGAAGGCGACCAGGAGCCTGCGCACGGCTCAAGCATAGGCAGCAGGGGCCGTCAATCGAAAACCTGTCCAAACCTCCGCTGCACGGCTCATGTCTACGGGGGGCCCGGCCGATAGGCCCAACATGGCCCGATCCTCTCTCCCACTTGCGGGAGCCATCAGCACGCTCTTCCTGCTCGCAATCCCCGCCGCCGCGGGGGCTGCCGGCGCAACCACCGCCCACACCCACAAGCGCGGCGGCTGCGCGGCACACGGCTCAAAGACGCCCCGCCACGCCACCCACAGCTTCCATCACGCCCACTGCGTCAAGGGCCACCACAAGGTCCCCGCCTCCAGGAGCACACAGCTCGTATTCCATGCCAAGAACGGTGTCTGCCCGGACTCCGGGATGCACCCGAGCGCCACCGATGTCCGTCTCGTCCGGGCCGCCACCCTGTGCCTGGTCAACCGCGAACGGGCACGGCACGGCGAGCCGGCGCTGCACTGGAACGAACGGCTCGTCAGGGCCGCCCAGGCCCACACCGAGAGCATGGCCTTCGGGGACTACTTCGAACACGTCGGCCCCCGCGGGGAGACCCCCCTCATGCGGATGCGCAGGACCGGCTACATCTACAGCTCCCACATCGGCTTCGAAGTCGGTGAGAACATCGCCTGGGGCAGCCTCTGGCTCGGCACCCCCAAGGCCGTCGTGGCCTCCTGGATGCGATCCCCCGGCCACCGCGCAAACATCCTCGACGCCCGCTACAGGGACACCGGAATCGGCGTCTCGCCCCACACCGAAGCGCTCTCCCACGGCCAGTCGGGCGGCATCTACACGCAGGACTTCGGCGTCCGCACCGGCGGCTGAGCCGACCCCGCCGAGCCTCAGCGCACCTATATAACTCCTTCTCCCCGACCTACAAGGAGAAGCATCAGCTATGGGAGTACTCGACGGCAAGTCCGCCATCGTCACCGGCTCGGCACGCGGGATCGGCCGCGCAACAGCCGAGCTGCTGGTCGCCCAGGGCGCCCAGGTCCTGATCAACGACCTCGACGGCGACGTCGCCCAGCAGGCCGCAGGCGAGATCGCCGGAGAGACCGCCGTCTTCGCCGGCGACCTGACCAAGCCCGGCGCGGCCGACGAACTGGTGCAGAAGGCCGTCGACTCCTTCGGGAAGATCGACATCATCGTCAACAACGCCGGCTACACCCTGGATGCCCCCATCCACAAGATGACCGACGAGCATTTCCAGGCGATGATCGACATCCACACGATCGTCCCCTTCCGCGTCATCAGGGCCGCCGCCCCCCACCTGCGCGAGCCCGCCAAGAAAGAGCGCGAGGAAGGCAAGGAGGTCTTCCGCAAGATCGTCAACATCTCCTCGACCTCCGGCACCTTCGGGAACGCCGGGCAGGCCAACTACTCGGCCGGCAAGGCCGCCGTCGTCGGCCTCACCAAAACGGTCGCCAAGGAGTGGGGCCAGTTCAAGGTCAACGTCAACGCCGTCGCCTTCGGCTTCATCGACACCCGCCTGACACAGGCCAAGGTCGACGAGAACACGATGGAGAAGGACGGCGAGAAGATCCAGCTGGGAATCCCCGAGCAGATGCGGGCCATGGCCTCCATGCTGATTCCCCTGGGCCGTCCCGCCAGCCCCGAGGAGGCCGCCGGAGGCGTCTTCTTCCTCTGCTCCCCCTGGTCCAACTACGTTCACGGGCAGACCCTCCACGTGACCGGCGGGCTGTTCGGCGGGATGTCCGGCTGACCTGGTCCATCGCCGCCGGCGCCAGGAAGAAGCTCCGCTGAT
>CAZFGJ010000096.1:0-11394 GCA_964518445.1 uncultured Solirubrobacteraceae bacterium | reverse complement strand
TCTGGCGGCGATCAGGTCCTGAGCGCATGGACATGCGGTCATGCCGGTGACCGAGACGCCAACCATGCGCCTGGTGCCGTGCTCGAAGGCGACCGCCCGGCCGAGCAGCGTGTAGATCTCCTGGGTCTGGATGCCCGACACCGGCGCCGGCTTGTGCTCCGGGTAGCGCGCCGCAATCGTCACCTCCGCCCGCGCGGCGCCCTGGCGCTCGCGGACGAGCTCGGCCACATGTTGTGCCAGCGTCTCGGCACGGAAGGTCGACTCGCTGAGGACGACCTCTCCGATCGCCTCGTTGACGACCTCCTCGAAGCGGGACATGTGCGCGCCCTTCTGATGGCGCGAGAGATCCACGAAGCAGTCCATGCGCGCGAAGAAGAGCTCCTCACGGATCCTGACGACCTTCTCGACGCCCGTCACACCCACTCGCGAGAGGCCCACGGGAACGCCTGGAAGGCGCGCCTGGACATCATCGCCCGACCCGACGAGTGGAGACAGTGTGGGGATCCCCTGTGAGGCCTGCACCAAGGCCAAGCCTAGCGTGGCGGGCAGGCCGTCCTAGCCCAATTGCGGGGGCGCTCTTTTCCTCCGGAGATTCTGGTATCACTCCGCACTTAGTCCAGTGCGGCCCGCCTGCCGAGGCAGAGAGGCCACGATGAGCTAAATGGGGATGGGTATGCAACTCACAGGAGGCTTGGCGTAGGTCAGGGGAGGTCGGACGGGCGACCGTACCGGCGGGGAGTCGGAGAGGTCCTGGGGAGCAGAATGAGCGACAAGGTTGATGGTCTGCTGGTAGCCGCGGAGCCCGCCGTCGTGGAGATGGAGGAGCTTCAGGGAGTGATCGCCGAGGGCCAGGAGAAGGGGTTCCTGTCCGCTGAGGCGCTGGCCGGCGTGCTGGAGGAGATGGAGCTCTCTCCTCTGCAGGCGCAGGATCTGTACAGCTATCTCGAGGAGCACGGGATCGAGCTGCTCGAGGCGGGTGACGCCGCGGGAGAGCTGGGAGCTCAGCCGATCGCCGCCGAGCCGGCAGGTGCGGCGGCCGAGCTCCCCGGGGAGATCGAGGAGGACGCAGAGGAGGAGGCCGAGCCTGATCTCCAGGCACGGCTCGAGGAGCTGAAACGCCCCGAGGTCGACCTGACCGTCGAGCCCAGCCTCGACTCGCTGCGGCTCTATCTCAGGGCAATCGGCCGGGTGCCCCTGCTCACTGCCGCCGAGGAGGTCTCTCTGGCAAAGCGGATCGAGCGAGGCGACATCGCCGCCAAGCAGCACATGGTCGAGGCCAACCTCAGGCTGGTCGTGTCGATCGCCAAGAGCTACGTCGGCCGCGGCCTGACGCTGCTGGACCTGATCCAGGAGGGTTCGCTGGGCCTGATCCGGGCGGTCGAGAAGTTCGACTACCGTCGCGGCTACAAGTTCTCGACCTACGCCACGTGGTGGATCCGTCAGGCCGTCACCCGTTCGCTGGCCGACAAGGGTCGAACGATTCGGATTCCCGTCCACATGGTCGAGCGGCTCAACAAGCTGGTCCATGCCGAACGGCGCCTGATCCAGCAGCTGGGGCGCGAGCCGAGCCCTGACGAGCTCGCCAACGAGCTTGAGTGCACGGTCCGCGAGGTCCGTGATGTGATGCGGATCACCCAGCAGCCGATCTCGCTTGAGAAGCCGGTCGGCGAGGAGGACGATTCCGCTCTGGCCGACTTCGTCGAGGACGTCTCGGCGGCCTCTCCCTTCGAGATCGCCTCCGAGGCGCTCAGGCGGGAGAACGTGATGCGAGTGCTGGCATGCCTGCCTCGCCGCGAGCGCGAGGTGATCGAGATGCGCTACGGGATCGTCGGTGGGCGCTCACGGACACTCGAGGAGGTGGGGCGCGCGTTCAACATCACCCGCGAGCGGGTCCGCCAGATCGAGAACCGGACACTGAAAAAGCTTCAGACGCTGCCCGAAGCCCAGCAGCTGCGCGAGGCCTCGTAGGCGAAGCCGCCATCTGCGGCCGCAGGTTCTAAACTCCCCGAGCCCCCGGCGGGGTTCCCGAGCGGTCAAAGGGGACGCGCTGTAAACGCGTTGGCTCTGCCTTCGCAGGTTCGAATCCTGCCCCCGCCATCGGAAGTGCCGAGACCTGCCCGAGCTACCCGCCCTCGCCGAGCACGGACCCGGCGGCCCCTCGGCGGCCCCAGCGGAGATAGATCGCCGCGCCCAGCGCGTTCAGAGAGACCAGACGCCAGATCAGCTTGCGGCCCCGCACCTGCTCCGACCGGCGATGCTGGAGATCGCGCTCGGCGGCACCCACCAGGAGCAGCGACGCGAGCATCAGGATGCCCAGCAACAGCTGCTGAGCGGGCGTGTAGTCCTTGAACGGCTTCTTCGAGCGAGACACGGACTGATCATAGGCCGCGCACATGGAGTCGCTGCGGACCGCAGATTCGGGTAGAAGGAGGTCAGGTGCCTGTGGACGCAACCGTCACCAACGTCTTCGCCGCCATCCCCGTCATGGAGCGCGACGAGGCTCTGCCCTACTACGAACGGCTCACAGGGCGCCGCCCTGACCTCATCCCAAACGACCAGGAGGCCTGCTGGCGAGTCACCGAGACGGCCTGGATCTACATCCTCACCGACGCCGCCGTCGCCGGTTCGGCGCGCGTCACGCTGCTTGTCGATGATCTTCAGGGCCTGCTCGGCGAGCTGGCCGGACGGGGAATCGAGTCCGGGCCGCCCCAGACGGTGACGGAGGGGACCCGTGCCGTGCTGCTGCGCGACCCCGACGGGAATCAGATCCAGTTCGGTGAGGTTGCCGCCCCCGGCTAAGGCGCGGCCTCCTCGGCTGGGGTCGCGGCGGTCCGGGCCTCGCCCAGGAACGCCAGCAGCTCGTCGCGCAGGGCCTTCGGGCGCTCCATCGGAGCGAGATGCCCCGCCCCCTCGATCACGACGCTGCGGGCACCCGGGATGAGGGCCGCGAGCCGCGCGGCGGCGTCCTTGAAGTCGCTTATCTCATCCGCTCCACAGGTCACGAGCGTCGGAATGTCGAGGATCTCCAGCGAGCCTGTTTTCTGCTCGAGCGGGTCCGGGCCCTCCGGGATCTGTCCGTCCTGAACCTGCAGTTCGAATGCACGCCTCTGCATCTGGGCGATCTTCATCCGCAGGCGCGCCGGCGCGTCCGGAAGCGTCCACCCCTCGACGATCACCTGCACCGCAGCGTCGAAGTCCTCCATCTCGAGGGCTGCCTCCTCGGCCTCCCAGATGGACTTCAGGCGCGGCGATGGGTCCAGCGCCTCGTCGGGGCTCGAGATCAGCACGAGCGCCCACGGCCGGCCGGGCGCCAGGACGGCGACTCGCTGGGCAACGGCGCCGCCGAAGGAGTTGCCGACGATTGCCATCCGCTCGACGCCGAGGTGATCGAGGGTCTCGAGGACGTCCACCCAGGGGGTGTCCTGCTCGAACGGCATCGGCGCCTCGCCGAAGCCGGGCATGTCGACCGCGATGACGCGGTAGCCGGCCTGCGACAACGGCTTCAGATGCTCCGACCACATCCGGCGGTCGGCGATTCCCGCGTGCAGCAGCAGGATCGCCGGCCCGTCTCCAAGATCGTCGAACGGCAGGACCACTCCTGGATCATGCCAAGAGCTCCAACCGGGGCGTTCGGATCAGGGGAGCATCGCGGCCGGGCTGGAGCTCGTCCGTTCCAGCGGTGCTCCGACGGCCTGCCACTCGGAGGGGTCGATCACCCCGACGGGCTCACCGATCGCCGACGGACTGGAGGGCAGATGCCGGCTGGCCGCGTCCTCGGCGTCGACCTCGGGCCAGGGCTCTCCAGGCCGCGAGAGACGGAATCCCTGCACGAGCGGGACGCCCATCTCCTGCAGGACCCTCAGCTCGGCCGTCGTCTCGACACCCTCGGCGATCAGCAGGCTGCCCACCTGCTTGGAGTAACCCGTGAGAGCCGCGACCAGCGCGGCCCGGTCGGGATCGGCGTCGATTCCGCTGACCAGTGCACGATCGAGCTTCAGGTAGTCGGGGAGGACGGCGGTGATCTGGCGCAGGCCGGAGTAGCCGGCCCCCATGTCATCGACCGCCAGCTGGGCGCCCTGTGCCCGAAGCGGCTCGATCGTCGCCTGCAGTTCCGACTCGCCACTGACCAGGGTCTCCTCGGTGATCTCGATGATCAGGCCGGTCAGCTCCTCGGGCCCTTCAGCCGCCTCGCTCAGCATCGCAAGGGTCTCCTCTTCCAGGAGCACCGGGGCGGAGAGGTTCACCGTCAGGCCCGTGCCCGCCGGGCGCAGCGGAAGCAGCTTGAGCGTCTCCCGCAGGCAGGCCCGCTCGAGCGCCGGGCGCCCGCCCAGCACCTCGGCCAGAGCGAACCAGTGCAGGGGCGTCGATCCGGGGCTTGCCTCGCCAAAGCGCGCCAGTGCCTCGAACGCGTGAACGGCGCCCGTCCGGATGTCCACGATCGGCTGCACCACCATCTTCAGGCCCTCGCCCGAGACGAGCCGGGCCAGAGCCGTTAGGGCACTCGCTCGTTCCTCGGCGCTGAGCAGGAGCTCCGGCGCGCCGTCCTCGAGTCCCGGCTTCGAGCCCTCGCGATCGGCCATTCGCGAGGCGATGTCCCCTGCCAGGAGCAGTGTTTCGGCGCTGTCCGCCTGCCGCCTCGCCTGGCGGAGCAGCAGGTTGAGCTCGCGGGTCAGGCGGCCGCTCGTCAGCAGGAGCGACAGCGTCGCGACACACAGAGCCGCGTATTCGAGGTCCGGGCTGCCCTGCTTGACGATCGGAAGGAGCAGGGAGCAGAGCACCATGTAGCGACCCAGCCCATGCACGCGACCGCCTCGCGCCAGGACGCCCGATGCAACCGCCACCAGCCAGAGCAGGCTGAGGATGTCGACTCGCTGCGTTCCCAGGCCGATGATCAGGAGCCCGGCCAGCCCCGACAGCGACTCCTCGGCGTTCACCAGTGACAGGCGAGGGTCGGCGAACTGAACGAGCGAGGTCAGGAGGATCATCGCGAAGCCGGTGCCGGCAAGCACCGGGTGCGCCTCGAGAGCGGGCCGGGCGACCAGCAGGATGATCCCGGCGATGCCCATTGCGATCCGCGTGAGCGCAGCCGTTCGCCGCGCACGCAGAACGTGCTCGTCTGACTCGATCGGCAGCGGGCCTTCGAGAAGTGCCATTGCAGAGGCTTCGGTAACCCGGGCGTGATCCTTGAGGGAGGCCGGCGCGCATTGGGCGCCCAGGGTCACGATTCGATCATCTGAAACGCTGAGGGGCCTTCGCAAAGCCGCGGCGTCGAGCTGACGATTCGGCTCAGGGGCTCTGCAGCAGCATCGCCAGCTCCTGCGCTTCGGTGCTGCTCAACAGGACGCGCCTCAGCGGACTCTCGTTGGTGACGGAGAAGCCGAGGGCCGGTAGGCCCCGCTGCACGACAAACGCCTGATCCAGCTGGATCGTGCGTGCCACGTAATAGAGCCAGGGAAGCCTCAGCCCGATCTTCAGCCCCGAGCTCATTACCTCGCAGAGAGGGTCCTGGACGACCTCGGCATCGCTTATCTCCGAGCGGGGAAGCCTGATGTCTTTCATCAGGCCCACCACCTTCTGCCATAGGGAGAGGCGCACTTCGACGAGCTCATCGGTGATCACGATCCGCATTCGCCAACACCCTAGAGCCCGATTGGGGTAGAACAGACTGAGCGGCGTCGTCAAAGAGGAGCTCATGCCGCTTCCAGGCAACCGAGACGCTTGAAGGGAGTGCGCCAGATGCAAGCCGGAGAGGGACACGCAAGAGTTCTTGTCGTAGCGCACAAGACCGCCGCCACAGAGCCGCTGCTCGAGGCTGTTCGCACACGAGCCGCCCGGGGTCCGGCGCGCTTCACGCTGCTGGTGCCCAACGCGGCCCACGGGCTGCACAAGGTCATCGACGCCGAGGACCAGGACGCCGGCGAGGCGCAGCATGTCCTCGACGAGGCCCTGCCCAAGCTCACCCAGGCGGCCGGGGGGCCGGTCGAGGGGATCGTCGGCGACCCGGATCCCTCGGCGGCCGTCCAGGACGCCCTGAACCTCCGCGGGTTCGACGAGATCATCATCTCGACCCTCCCCCACACGATCTCGCGCTGGCTGAAACTGGACCTCCCCAGCAAGGTCTCGGGGATGGGCCTTCCCGTCACGACCGTGACGCCCGAGGGGTAGGCCGCTTCTGCGGCGGGACCGCACGCTACAGTTTGCCCCCTGCCCAGCTAGCTCAGTTGGTAGAGCACTTCCATGGTAAGGAAGGGGTCAGCGGTTCGAGTCCGCTGCTGGGCTTCGTTGATTAGCGGCGCGTGTCCTCAGGGCGACGGTTCCTCCTCGAGGGTTGCCAGGACGTCATTCACGCAGCGCTCGCAGATCGTGTGGGTGATCGGCCTGAGGTCCTGCTCGAGAAGCCCCAGACGAAGGATCGCCTCCTCAACCTCCACGAACCCGCCGGCGTCGAACCGCCGGCACCAGCTGCAGGAGCGGATCGGCATCCCCTCGGCGTAGTGGGAGGAGAGCAGAGCCTGGGGGTCTCGAGACTCGACGCCGGCAACGGTCGAGACGAACTCGACGCCGTCCCCCTCCAGGGGCTTGACCTTCATCGTCAGCCGACGCCTTTGACCGGGCGAGTCGCAGCGGTAGGGGAAGCTCAGGACGGTCCCGGAGCGTGCCCGCGCCACGATCTCCTGCCACAGCAGGGTCGCCTCCATCCCTGCGACGAAGTCCCACATGGGGCGTCCGTCAACCTTCTCGGCGAGACCGGGGGCGCCGTTGGCATCGGCGAACGTGCGCCACCCGTCGTTGACGGAGACGATCAGATCGTCACGGTCGATCCGGTAGATGATCGCTGTCTCCGTTGTCATGGGGCTCGGGTCCACTCTACGCACAGACCCAGGCACGTCCCCGGCCGTCCAGCCCCGCCGCCGGCTCCTGCGGCGAACCACCTACCCTCCTCGGGGCGCCACACGGATGCCCCGGAGCGATCCAGCGCCCAGCCTGATCGGTGAGCAGTCACCAATCCCAGGGAGCCATGAACGTCCGTGATCGATGAGGCAACGAGAACCCATGATCTGCCAGCCGGCACGTGGTCGATCGATCCCGCCCGCTCGACGGTCGGATTTGCCATCAAGCACATGGCCCTGAAGACCCTCCGCGGATCCTTCGATGACTTCGAGGGCACCCTGGACCTGAGCGGCGCGCAGCCGACCGCACGCGGCTCGGTGAAGGCCGCCTCGATCGACACCGGCGAGCCGATCCGCGACGATCACGTCCGGGAGTCGGCTGACTTCTTCGACGTGGAGCACCATCCCGAGATCACCTTCACCTCCACCCAGATTCGCGCTGAGGGGCATGGCCGGCTGCGGGTTGAGGGCGAGCTGACGATGCGCGGCCAGACGCGCGAGATCGCTCTCGAGGGACGGATCGCCGAGGAGTCCCACGAGGGGCGGATCGAGCTCGACCTGCGGGGCGAGCTGAACCGCAAGGACTTTGGCCTGACCTGGAACCAGGCGCTCGACGCCGGCGGCGCGCTCCTGGGCAACAAGGTCAAGATCGAGCTGAAGCTCTCAGCCCGGGGCTAGCCGGGCCCGGGCCCGGCGTCCCTCAGGCCGCAGGCGGCGGCGTGTCCGGCGAGCCGGGCGCCTGGGCGGTGGCGGGCGCGTCCTGAGGCTGCTCCTCGCCGAGGCCGTCGACGAACCCGGTGGCCTTCGCCCCGGCCTTCTCGATGTGATCGTGGTACTTGCCGCCGGTCCGCTGGTCGGCTGCCTCGCCGACCTTCTGCACGGTCTGCTGGATCTGGTCTTTTCGCTCGACGACCGCATCCTCGGCCTTGCTGCGCAGGTCCTTGAACTTGTCCGAGAGTCCCATTTGCACCTTTCGAAGATTTCGGACTTTGGATGCTAGACACCCGGCGCGACGCGACGGCGCCGCGAGTCAAGCCGGCTCCTCACGGCGCGGGCCGTCCGCTCCCCGCTGAACATCGCGCCCTGGATCGAGGCCGTGTCGCGGTGGTCGCCGCAGACGAACAGGCCGTCCCCGAGATCGACGCGGCGCCTGGGGTTCAGCGGGGGTGCCTGCGCGGGCTGGCCGTGCTCGATCACGTCGGTCCGCAGGAGCTCCCAGTCGGTTGTCATCGAGCCGAGCCAATCAGCCAGCTGCTCGCACACCCGAGCGGCCACCCCCGGGTCGAGCGCCCGCGCTCCCGGTACTGCAGCCGCGACGAGCGAACGGCCGGCCGGCGCATAGGAGGGCTGGACTTCGCTGATCGCCACGACGTTGAGGGCCGGCCCTCCGCTCTTTCCGTCGAGCAGCAGGTTCGCACCAAGGCGAGGCGCCTGATTCGAGGCGAACCAGCAGCAGGCCGCTGCGCGCGAGCCGGGGTCCGGAACGGCCTGGCCGAGCAGGAGGTTCGCACTGGGGCCATCGGTGGCGACTACGAGCGCCTGGGCCTCGAGCGTCTCCCCGTCCTGGAGAACCGCCCGGGTGCCCTCCAGCCGGGCCACCGGTGCGTTTGTGCGAACGGTGCCCGGCGGGAGCCGTGCCGCGAGCTGGGCCGCAACCGCGCCGATGCCGCGGCGGGGCAGCCCGGTGGCGCCGAGGGCCAGCATGCGCAGAATCGTCTCGAAGCGCCTGCTCGAGACCTCGAGCTCCGGATCCAGTTGGATGCCCGCGAACAGCGGCCTCCAGACGGCCTCGATGAAGCGGTCGGAGAAGCCCGCCCGCGAGAGGCGCTCCGCGGTGCTCAGGTCCTCTCGGCGCAGCAGGTCGGCCACTGGGTGAAGCACCACATCGGCCACCAGGCGTGCAGCCCTCGCCTTGTCCAGTGCGCTCCCCACGGGGGCGGTGAGCGTCTCGAAGAGTCCTCCCGGGCGCCGCAGGGGGTCGCTTAGATGGTGCATTCCCGCGCCGGAGCGCACCACCGCACCGGGCTCGAACAGCCCGAGGTCAAGCGCCTGCAGATCGAGGCGTGCCTTCACCTGCGGGTATGCAGTCAGCAGGATCTGGAAGCCGCGATCGAGCAGGAAGCCATCGACCTCATCCGTCCGGACCCGGCCCCCGACGCCGTCGGAGGCCTCAAGGATCGTGCAGTCGACGCCCGCCGAGGTGAGATCCAGCGCGCACGTCAGACCGGCCAGGCCCGCGCCCACGATCAGGACGTCGGCGCTCACCGCGGGTTCAGGAAGGCTTCACTTGAAAGCTCTCGGGAACCCGTCTCGAGGGCGTCGCAGATCACGCTCGAGACCACATGCGGTGAAGCTCCCTCCGCCATCGCCGGCGCCATCCCCTCGAGCGGACGCTCCGCAAGACCCGTCTCGGTGTGCGGCGCGCGAACGTCGAGCACGCGAACCCTCATGCCGCGAACCTCCCGGGCCAGCGCCTCGTCAAAGCCGCGCAGAGCAGCCTTGCTGGCGCCGTATGCAGCCATTCCCGGCAGCTGGCGCTCGGTGATGACTCCTGAGATATTGACGATCGCGCCTCCCGGCTCGATCTGCTCGATGGCCGCCTGGGCGAGATAGATCGGAAGGAAGACGTTCGTCCGGAAGAGCTCTGCCAGGACCGGGTCCGACAGCTCACCGACCTTGCCGAAGGAGACGACGCCGACGGCATTGATCACAACATCAAGCCGCCCGAAGTTGGCGATCGCCTGACCGACCGCCTCCCTGGCGCCTTCCGAACTGGACAGGTCGATCGCGCTGCGGGGCGCCTTGACCGGGACCTCCTCGAGACGTTCCGGGCTGCGCCCGACAAGCGTGAGGAGCGCTCCCCGGCGGTCGAGCTCGACGGCCAGCGAGGAACCAAGGCCGCCGCTCGCGCCGGTCAACAGAACCGAGGCGCCCATCAGCGGGTGCCTGATCTCGGCGGCGGCTGCGCTCACGCTGCGAACACCTGAGCTGCGGATGTCAGGGGATCCTCGGCGAGGTGCTGGACCCCGATCCGCTGTGCCAGTGCCGCGTTCGTTCCCGCGCCGCCGATGGCCATGGGAGTCGTGCGGGCGAGCTTTGCGAGCGTCGGTGCCGCGGCGAGGGCTCGCTCCTCGACACATGCCGCCATGACAACGAGCGCCGGGCTGAGCAGTTCGCCCGCTGCAGCGAGGGTCTCGAGCGGCGTGTCGGCGCCGAGGAAGTTGATCCGCCAGCCGTGGCCGCGCAGCGCCAGCCCGAAGCAGATCAGGCCGATGTCGTGCTGGTCACCGGGGACACAGGCGAGCATCGCCAGCGGGCCACCTCCGGCGCCCCACCCCCTGGCCAGGCCGAGCAGCCGGCCGCGCAGCAGGGCACTCGCGAAGTGCTCCGCCGCGATCACGTCCTCGCCACGCTCCCAGCGCTCACCGAGTCCCCGCATGTATGGCAGGACGACGTCGCGCAGCACCGTCTCGGTGGCGAAACGGGAGAACAGCCAGTCCAGGGCCGAATGGGCGGCACCGTCGTCGAGACGGTCGAGGGCGCGCTCGAGCTCGTCGCCGAAGTGCTGGGGAATCGAAGCGTCGGGGGGCTCCGGCTCCAAGACCCCGGAGAAGTCCGATCCCGTCACCCTGGCCGCCTCGGCGGCAGAGAGGCCCGCGTCGATGTGCGAGCGCATCCGCTCCGCCCGCCTTACGTCCTCGTCGCCGTAGAGGCGGTAGCCGCCGGGGGTCCGGGCGGGCGTGAAGAGGTTGTAGCGGCGCTCCCAGGCCCGCAGCAGCTCCGAGCTGATGCCCGTGCGGCGACTCAGCTCGCCGATGCGCAGGCTCCTGTCGGCTTCAATCGTGGCAGGCATACGCTCAATACTATACAAACACCGGACAGACCCTATACAGACCCTGTTAGCATCGTTGGAGCAAGCCCCACCGGATAGGAGAACCACGATGGCCAAGTACACGGCAACGATTGCCACCCCCCGCCCCCCGGACGAGGTGTTCGCCTACCTCAGCGATTTCTCGAGAACCCTCGAGTGGGACCCCGGCGTGGTCGAGGCGCAGCGCCTGGATGACGACCCGATCGCCAAGGGCAGCGAGTTCCGGATCGTGACGGAGTTCCTCGGTCGCCGGACCTCCCTGCTCTACAAAGTGGTCGAGTTCGATCCTCCTCGGATGATCACCTTCCGAGGCGTCAACTCGACGGTCGTCTCACTGGACCGCCTGACATTCGAGAACTTCGGCGGCGGGACGCAGCTGACCTATGAGGCCGACCTGACCCTGAAAGGGCCCTTCAAGGTCGCCGACCCCATTCTGGGGCTGGCCTTCAGCCGCGTGGGAGACCGTGCCCTGAACGGACTGCGCGAAGCGCTGCACGGAGAGCGCACCGCGGCGGACGCATCGCAGGCGGCCTGAAGCTCAGCCGGGAGCCGAGAAGCGCAGGCGGGCGTGGGTGAAGCGCTCGAGGCAGTCCGTCCCGAGAGCGGCAGCCGGCGTCAGGCAGCCCGCCCGCG
>CAZFGJ010000095.1:0-11401 GCA_964518445.1 uncultured Solirubrobacteraceae bacterium | reverse complement strand
CGCCGCTGATCGACCCGAAGCCGATCCTCGACGGCTGGGTCGCGCTCGAGAACAGCTCGGTCTTCCACGCCAAGGGCGAGAACCCGTTCCTTGCCACATCGCCGACCGTCGGGCAGGTGCTGCTCGAGTCCAAGCAGCAGCTCGAGCCGCAGGTCCTGCACGACAAGGGAATCCATCTCGGCAGCTGCGGGCGCCAGGACGTCCAGGATGGGCAGGTCGACAAGCGCGTCCTGGCGATGCTCGAGTACCTGTCGGTCTCGGGTCTACGCCCCACCGTCGGCGGGCTCGCCTGCTCCCCGGCCACACCGGCCGCCCAGGCGGCCAACGCGGGCGCGGGAACGAGTGACGTGTCGGTGACGATCACGGCGATCAACGGGATGCCCGTCGCCGGCCATCAGACCCCGGGGAGCGCGGCGGACACCGCGGTGCGCAGGCTGCTGATGCTCCAGGGTCTCTCGCGGCCGAAGAAGATCGTCAGCCTGATGAGCTACCCCGGCTCGGTCGGAGCGCTCACGAGCAACCACGCGGCGGACGCGATCCAGATTGCCTTCGTGGCGCCGAAGTCGGCGCTGGCGAAGGTCGCGGGGATATACGCCTCGGCCCTGGCTCCCGCGCAGTGGACGAAGCTGATCGCCCGCCTTGGCGAGATCCCCGACCCGACCGTCTCACGCAAGCCCTCGAGCGCGGCCATCCCCGACAGCCCCACGCCGGGCGGCGAAAGGAGCGGTGGTGGCAACCACTAGCCCCCCGAACCCGCCCGCCGCAACGCCGCCCCCGCCTGAGCGGCCCTCGGGGCAGACGCCGAGCCGCTCTCGCCGCTCGCGCGCCGCGAGGCCGCTTGCTCTGGGCGCGCTCGGCCTGGTGGTGCTGGTGATCGCCTTCATCATCTTCGGCGGAGGCGGGGGAGCGACCTACCACCTGATCTTTCCCGAAGCCGGACAGCTGGTGAAGGGCGACCAGGTCCAGGTCGGCGGTGTCGCCGTGGGGAGGGTCACGAACCTCGAACTGACAAAGAACTTCAAGGCCAAGGTGACGATCCACGTCGACTCGTCACTGACTCCGCTGCACGAAGGGACAGTCGCTCAGGTCCGCGTCCCGTCACTCTCGAGCGTCGCCAACCGCTACATCCAGCTCACGCCAGGGCCCAACAACAAGCCCTCGCTGTCCGACGGCGCGACGCTTCCCGCCAGCGCGACGCGCCAAGTGACGGACCTCGACCAGCTCTTCAACACGCTCGACCCGAAGACGCGCAAAGGACTTCAGGAGTTCATCCAGGGCTCGGCCGAATCGTACGTGGGAGCGGGCAAGGAGTTCGGCGAATCGACCGAATACTTCGCGCCGTTCCTCTCGGCCTCGAACCACTTCTTCGCCGAGCTGGTTCGAGACCAGCCGACGTTCACGAAGTTCCTGGTCGAAACGTCCAAGGCGGTGACGACGATCGGGGCCCGCAAAGATGCCCTGTCCAGCCTGATCGAAAACGCCAACACGACCTTCCAGGCGATCGGCTCGGCCCAGTCGCAGTTCGCCGCGGGTCTGAAACAGCTCCCGTTGACCCTGCAGGCGGGCAACAAGACGTTCGCCGAACTCCCGTCGACCTTCCAGGTGCTGACCGAACTGGTCGAAGCCTCCAAGCCCACCAGCAAGCCGCTGACGAGTCTCTTCAACAGCCTGCACGGCCTCGTCAAGACGGGCACCACGCCCGTAACGAACTTCGCCAACGCCTTCTCCAAGCCTGGCGCCAACAACGACCTGACTGACCTCGCCAGGGTCCTGCCGGCGCTCTACAAGCAGCTCGTCACCGCCTCGCCGGCAGTCGTCACCGGTGAGAAGGAATCGGTTCCGATCACTGCCTTCTTCGGACCCTACGCGCCGGATCTCGCCGGAACGCTGAGGACCTTCGGCCAGTCGGGCGCCTACTACGACGGCAACGGCGGATACGCCCGCGTGAGCCCCGTGCTGCCCAGCTTCGACATCTCCGAAAATACGCTCACGCCGACGAGCGCCCAACAGGCGCTTGCAAACCTCAAAACGGGACAGCTGCGACGGTGCCCCGGCGGCGCGACCCAGCCGGCCGCCGACGGATCATCGCCGTTCGCCGACCCCGAACTGACCTGCGACTCCACCCAGACGCCCTGATGGATCGCCGCCGCCGAAACTCCCTCGCAGCAAGCCCGCTCCTGATCGGCGCGGTCACGACGCTGATCGTCGTGGTGGCCGTGTTCCTCTCATACAACGCCAACAACGGGCTTCCCTTCGTGCCGACCTACAACATCAAGGTGGCGCTGCCCGAGGCATCGGGACTGCAGCCCTCCAACCAGGTCCGGATCGCGGGCACACGGGTTGGCGTGGTCAGCTCGCTCACGCCCTACCAGGACCCGAAGACCGGCAGGCTCACGGCGATCGCCAACCTGAAGCTCGAAAAGAGCGTCGAAAAGCTCCCGGCGGACACCCACGCGGAGGTTCTCTCGGTATCGGCGATCGGTCTCAAGTACCTCGAACTGGAAAAGGGGACCTCGGCGCGCACGATCGACGCGGGCGGCACGATTCCCGCCAGCCAGACACGTGAACCGGTGGACATCGAGGAACTCTTCAACATGTTCGACCACCGCACGCGGACGGCGATCAAGATCAACACGAACAACTTCGGCGACGGTCTGGCGGGACGGGGCGTGGGTCTGAACAACACGATCCACGAACTGCGCCCGCTGGTGACGAACGCGATCCCGGTTCTCAACAATCTGGCCGCGCCGCAGACAGGCTTCGGCGAGCTCTTCAAGGCTCTCGACAGGGCCTCCGCCCAGGCGGCGCCGGTGGCCGAGGCGCAGGCCAGCTACTACGTCGACCTCGACACGTTCTTCACCGCCTTCGCCAGCGTGACAAAGTCCCTCGAAGAAGCGACCGAGGGCGGTCCGGCCTCGCTGGAACAGGCGATCTACTCACTGCCGCATCAGGCTCCGCTGATCGAAAACGCCACCGAGTTCATGCACCTGCTGCGACCGAGCGCCGCGGCTCTGGTGACTGTCGCCCCGCCGCTGGGCCACGCCTTCAAAGAAGGTGCGATCAACCTCGCCGCGGCCGCACACGGCCTGAACCAGCGCCTTCAGGAATCCTCTGAATCGCTCGCCAAGTTCGGCGAAAACCCGGTCGTCAAACTGGCCTTCGAAGACTTCACGCAGACGCTTGAAGTGGGCAACCCACTGCTCGCCGGGATCGCGCCGTCGCAGGCCAAGTGCAACTACTGGACCCTGGCCTTCCGAAACGTGGCGAGCCTCCAGTCGGAGAACATCGGCGTCGGAAACGTGGCCCGTGCCGGCTTCGTCATCGCGCCGGGTGGACCCAACAACGAGGGCTTCCCCTCGTCATCGCCTGCCAATGGTGGATCGACCGAAACCAAAGGCAAAGGCGGACCGATCATCGACAACAACCACCTGCACGTGAACCCCTACCCGAACGTCAGCGGGCCGGGTCAGCGCCAGGTCTGCGAAGCCGGCAAGACCTCCTACGTCCCTGCGCAGGCGGTCATCGGCAACGCCCCGGCGAACAAGGTCTCAAGCGGGGCCGAATTCACGACGCGCAAGACGAACCTCTTCGGCGAAGAATATTCGCCCACCACGCTCAAGGCGCTGGGGGTGAAGAAATGAGCCGCAAACGCCTCTGGAAACGCCGCGAAGAAGTCCCGGTCGTCGAGCTGAACCGGACGAACCCGGTCCGCTTCGCGGTCGTGATGATCCTGGTCGTGGCTGTCGGCATCTACTTCGGCTTCACAAAGCGCGTCCCGTTCAAACACGGCTACCAGTTGCATGCCGTGTTCGCCTCGGCCGTCAACGTCAAGTCGAAGTCGCCGGTGCGGATCGCGGGTGTCGACGTCGGCAAGGTCTCCTCGATCAAGCGAGAGGGCAAAACCGGCATCGTGACCATGGAAATCGAAAGCCGCGGGCTCCCGATCCACAGCGACGCCACCCTGAAGATCCGGCCGCGGATCTTCCTCGAAGGGAACTGGTTCGTCGAAATGCAGCCCGGCAGCCCGTCGTCAAAGACACTCGGCTCGGGCGCGACCATCCCGATCACACAGACCTCAGATCCCGTGCAGCTCGACCAGGTCCTGACCTCGCTGAACACGGACACAAGGGCGAACCTGCAGAAGTTCCTGATCTATTACGGGGAGGGCCTGACCCGCAAGCCCGGTCCCGTGGAAGACTCACAGCAGCTGCCCGAGGTGCGCGGCCTCAACGGTGCCCAGGCGCTGAACAAGACCTACCGGATAGCGCCGCCCGCGCTGAGGGGTGGCGCGATCCTCAACCAGGCGCTGACGGGAACCGAAGGGCATGACCTCTCGAAACTGATCGCGGGCATCGGCAAGGTCACCTCGGCGCTCAACGTTCACGAGCAGGAGCTCGGCGAACTGATCGTCAACTTCAACACCTTCTTCTCGTCCTTCGCGGCCCAGTCGGTGGCACTTCACGCAACAGTGGCCGAGCTGCCGAGCACGCTGGGGAACATCGACAAGGGCCTGACCGCCCTGAACGCATCCTTCCCACCCACGAAGGAATTCGCGAAGGCCATCATCCCGGGCGTGAAGCTGACGCCGTCGACGGTCAAGGCGGCGCTGCCCTTCATCGAACAGACCACCTTGTCGCTCGCGCCGTCAGAGCTCGGCGGCGTGGCCAAGGGCCTCGCCGAAGCGACGCCGTCGCTTGCCAAACTGACCGCCGAACAGGTTCCGCTGTTCAAGCAGACCGAAGCCTTCAACAAGTGCCTGACGAACGTCATCTACCCCTCGGGGAACGCCAAGCTCCAGGACGGCAACAGCAGCTCGGGCGTCGAAAACTACAAGGAGTTCTGGTACAGCCTGGTCGGCCTCTCGGGCATCGGGCAGACCTTCGACGGGAACGGTCCCTTCACGAAGTTCCTGGTCGGCAACTCCGGCACGACGCTTGTCTCGAGGCCCGCGAAACTGCTCGGGGAAACCACCCCGGCTGGGAAAGAAAACCTCAAGCTCATCGGCCGTGCGCCGCTCAAACCGGAAGGCACCCGGCCGGCCTACCCGGCCTCGGAGCCGCCATACCAGCCGCTGGTGCCGTGCTCGACTCAGAAGCTGCCTGACTTCAATGGTCCCCTGTCCCAGGGCGCCGCGGACGGGACACCCTGATGAACCCTCCTGAGAACAAGCACGAAGGCGCGCTCAGCGTTCGCGACCAGATCGAGCGCTACCGGACGGCGTTCATCTCGGTCGTGACGATGGTCATCATCGCGGCGGCCGTGGGCGGCTACATCCTGGCCCACGAGAACCTGAAGCTGCCCGGATGGGTGCCGCTGCTCGGGCACGACTACTACACCCTGAAGGCCGAGTTCCAGACCGCCCAGGCGGTGACTCCGGGCCAGGGCCAGGCCGTCACGATCGCCGGCGCCAAGGTGGGCGAAGTGGGCAGCGTCGACCTGCACGAAGGGGTCGCCATCGTGACGATGAAAGTCACGCCGAAATACGCGCGCTTCTATCGCGACGCCACGCTTCTGCTGCGTCCCAAGACGCAGCTGCAGGACATCACGGTCGAGGTGAACCCGGGAACGCCCTCCTCGGGCAAACTCAACAGCGGCCAGACGATCCCGCTCTCCCAGACGGCCCCGAACATCAACTTCGATGAATTCCTCGCCGGGCTCGATGCCGAAACACGGGTCGCTCTCCAGGAGCTGCTCGCGGGTGCGGGTGAAGGCCTCGACCACAACGGCCGGGCCCTGTCGGCGACCCTGAAGCGGTTCGAGCCGGCGGCACGCTACGGAGATGAAATCCAGCGCGAACTGACGAGGCGCCAGGCGAACGTCAGCCGCTCGATCCACAACTTCCGCCTGCTGATGGAAGAGCTCGGGACGAAGGACACCGAGATCGCTCAGCTGGTGGACTCCTCGAACGCCGTCTTCAAGGTCTTCGCCAAGGAGGACGCGAGCCTCCAGAGCACTCTGCACCTGCTCCCGTCGGCCCTGCACAAGACCGGCACGGCGCTTGAACAGACGGCGATCGCCAGCAACCAGGTCGGCCCGGCGCTCCACAAGCTGCTGCCGTTCGCGAAGTCGGTCGCCCCGGCCAACGAAGCGACCAAGAAGCTGGCCCTCACGACGACCCCGGTGATCAAGAACGAAATCCGGCCGTTCGCCCGCGAAATCCTCCCGACGGTCAACGAACTGGGCCCCTCGACTCAGGGCCTGGCCGAATCGTTCCCGAAGCTCGCAACGAGCTTCTCCGTGATCAACGAATTCTTCAACGAGCTCGCCTACAACCCGGGCAACGGCAAGGCCGGCTTCAACTTCTTCCTGGCCTGGGCCAATCACAACCTGAACAGCGTCGTCGCCAACGCCGACTCACACGGGACGCTCGGGCGGAGCCTCATCTACTTCAACTGCAAGGTGCTGCCGATCATCCACGGCGTGGAAGAAGTCAACGAACCGGTCAAACTCCTCACCGGCCTGTTGCGGCTGCCGACCGAAGCCGAATGCGAAAGCCTCGGTCTGCAGGCCAAAGCAGCAGCCGCAAAGGCCAAGACGGCGAAGCGACGGGGCGTCTTCTCCGGCCTCGGCACGGCTCCGTTCGCCTCGGCCGCCGCGAAGGGAGCCAACGGCTGAGATGCAGAAGCGCGCTCCCACACTGGGCAACATCCTCGTGATCATCCTGTTCGTGCTGAGCTGCTTCGGCCTGCTGATGTTCCTGTGGGAGTCCTTCGGCGGGCCGCTGCCACTGAAGCCGAAGGGCTACCAGATGAAGGTCGAGTTCCCGCGCACCCTTGCGCTGGCCGAACAGTCGAACGTCCGCATCAGCGGAGTCGATGTGGGGCATGTGATCTCCGTCCAGAAGTCGACCAACGGGCTGACCAGCGCAACGCTTGAAATCACCGGCAAATACGCCCCGATCAGGGCGAACATGCACGCGATCCTCAGGCAGAAGACGCTGCTGGGGGAGACCTACGTCCAGCTGATCCCGCACGGAAACGTCGGGCCCTACGTCCCGGACAACGGCCAGCTGGCCCAGAGCCAGGTCGAACCATCGGTGACGCTCGACGACATCCTCTCGGCCTTCGATCCGAAGACCAGGGCCGCCTTCAAAGTCTGGCAGCAGGCTCTGGCGGTCGGGATCAACGGCCGCGGCGAACAGATCAACGCCGGCTTCGCCCAGCTGGATCCCTTCGCTGAAAACGCCAACAAGCTGGTGGGGATCCTTGCCACGCAGGAGGGCGCCGTCCGCGCCCTGGTCCACAACACGGGCGTCGTCTTCAACGCCCTGGCGAGTCGAAACAACGCGCTTGAAGGCCTCATCGTCAACGGCGAAAAAACGTTCTCGGCGGCCGCTGAAGGCAGTCAGGCATTTGCACAGGCGTTCAGGGAACTGCCGGAGTTCGAGCGCTCCTCCCAGGTCGCGCTGAAAGAACTCGACAAGTTCCAGACGGTCGCCGACCCGTTCCTCGTCGAATTCCGTCCCACCGAGCGGGCCCTCTCCTCGCTGCTGAAGGCCACCAAGCCCTTCGCGCCGCAGTTCGACCGCTTCCTCACCTCGGTGGGGCCGTTGACCAAGGCCGCCGAAAAGGGCCTCCCGACATTTGGCAAATCACTTGACCTGACCGTTCCGGTGCTCGAAAACCTGCGCCCGGTCCTGCACAACCTGGATCCCTTCCTGCAGTACACGGGCACCTACACGAAAGAGCTCCAGGCGTTCTTCGCCAACCTGACCTCCGCCTCGGAGTCCCAGGCCAAGAACGGGGACATCCCCAACTCGGTGAGCGCCAAGCAGCACCAGCTGACGACGCTGGCTGTTCTCAGCCCGGAGAGCCTTGCGCTCTACAAGGAACGGATCGGTACGGACCGCAACAACGCCTATCCGCTGGCCGGCTCCTACAACCTGCTGGCGACCGGCCTTCCCGCGTTCAGCACCTCGAACTGCTCAAACAAGACGCCTTCGGTGAACGGCCCCGAAAACAGCACGATCTCCAAGTCGCTGATCGAACAGATCATCGCCTTCAAGCTCGCCAACAAGCCCGAAAAACCCGTCGGGATCGATGAAAAAACGAACACGGCCGCTCCGGGCGAACCCAACCAGGTGGCGGCGCCCCCGTGCGTTCAGCAGGGACCCAACAGCTTCAACGGCAAACTGAGCCAGTTCCCGCACGTCATCTACGAAGGAAAACCGTGAGCGACGAGCCAGACACCCTGAGCGACGACTACGAGTACCACCAGAGCGACCTCGACCTTGCCGGGGATCCCGATGTGGGGGAGTGGTCGATCCGCTGCAAAGACGTCTACAAGCGCCTCGGCGGCGTGCCGGTCCTCAACGGCCTCAACGTCGCCTTCCCCGAGGACACCATCACCGTCGTCCTGGGCCCGTCGGGAACCGGCAAGAGCGTGCTGATCAAGCACATGATCGGACTGATGTTCCCCGACTCGGGCGACATCGTGGTCAAAGGACTGTCGGTCCCGAGCCTGACGATGCCCAAGCTGCTCGAACTGCGACGCAAGATCGGCGTCCTGTTCCAGGACGGCGCCCTGTTCGGCTCGATGTCGGTCTATGACAACGTCGCCTTCCCGCTGCGCCAGCACACCGACATGACCGAGGGGGCGATCTCCGAGCGAGTCAAGCAGCGCCTTGCCGATGTCGGCCTGGCCGAAGCGATGGACGACTCGCCCTCGCAGCTCTCAGGAGGGATGCGCAAGCGGGCGGGTTTCGCCAGGGCGCTGGTGATGGAGCCCGACGTGGTGATCTTCGACGAGCCCGACTCGGGTCTTGACCCGGTGCGCACGGCGCTGCTCTGCGAGCTGATCCAGGAGATGCACGAGATCTACAAAGGCACCTACATCGTCGTCACCCACGACATCGCCTCGGCGCGCAGGATCGGCGAGTACATCGCTCTGCTCTGGCGCGGGCGGATCGTCGAAGCGGGCAACGCCGAGCGGATGTTCTCCTCGGACAATGCATTTGTGCGCCAGTTCCTCAGCGGATCTGCTGAGGGGCCGTTGACAATGGATTAGCTACGCCGAGGTCCCGTCTGAACGTCGTGCCGCTTTGCGGCAGGCCGTCCAGACGTGATCGGCTCCGCTGGCGGGGTTGCGACGCTTGACCTGGGGTGGAGGGGTCGCCCTGTTCTCCGCCTGACCGTCGGGTTGCTTGGGATGATCTTGGGGTGAGCGATGAGGCACCGCCTCCGGAGCAGCGGTTGGCCTTCGGCCGCGTCGCGGAGCAGTACGAGCGCGCTCGCCCCTCCTACCCGGCGGCGGCGATCGACGAAGCACTGGCGTACGCAGGCCTGCGGCCGGGTGAGCGGGTGGTTGAGGTGGGGGCGGGGACGGGCAAGGCGACACGGCTGCTGGCGGCCCGTGGCCACCATGTCCTCGCGCTCGAGCCCGATCCGGCGATGGCCGCGATCTGCAGGCGCCTCTGCGACCCGGACCTCGTCGAGGTCCGCGAGACGGACTTCGAGAGCTGGTCTCCCGAAGCGGCGACGGGGCTCCTCTTCTGTTCCCAGGCTTGGCACTGGCTCGATCCCCAACTGCGCTGGCGCCGCGCGGCCGAGGCGCTGCGGGTCGGGGGAGCTGTCGCGGCGCTGTGGACGTTCCCGATTTGGGACAGGATCGCCCTGCGGGCGGCCCTCGATCGGGTCTATGAGCAGACGGTCCCGAATATGGTCGCCGGCTTCCCCCTGCATCCCGGGAGCAGGGCGGAGCGAGTCGCCGGCAACTGGAGCGATGAAGTCGGGGAGGGGTTTGCCGAGGTGCGAATCGGCATGCATGACTGGGCGCGGGCCTACACGGCGGAGGAATACACGGAGATGATCGCGACCCATCAGGATCACATTCGGCTCTCGCCGGAGTCACGGGAGGCGCTGCTCGGCGGCGTCGGCGAGGCGATCGAGGGCGTCGGCGGCAGCTTCGAGATGTTCTTTCGCACGACCGTCTGCCTGGCCCGCCGGGCCGGGGTGTAGTCGCCCGGAGCTGCGCCGGATCGCGTCCGGACTGAAGTCCCTGCAAGTGGAGGCCTTTTGACTTCCGCCCGGCGACCATGCGAACATACGTTCGTATGGTTGCCTGCGTGTATCTCCCCCGTTTCGAGCTGACTGCGGCCGGCAGCGGGGAGGCCGGGATGGCCCGGCGGGCGCTTGCCGGAGGACCGCTGGCGGTGGCGCCGGTCGTCGGGGCGGAGGGCTCCGCGGCAGCCGGGCGGGTGGGGGAGGTCTCGGGTGCCGCCGAAGCACATGGCGTGACGCGGGGGATGCTGCTGGGCGAGGCGCTGGCCCGCTGCCCGGAGCTGGTGCTCCTGCCGGGGGATCCGGTCAAGGTGGCCGAGTTGTGGGAGACGGCTCTGACGGCTCTGGAATCGATCGGAGCCTTTGTGGAGAGCACAAGGCCGGGGCTGGCCTATTTCGAGGTCGACGGGCTGCGGGGGATCCACGGTGGAACCGAGCAGACGATCGCGGCCACCAGGCGGGCGCTGGATCGCCCCGTGCGAATCGGTGTGGGTCCGACCCGCTTCTGCGCTCTGGCCGCCGCGATGGCGGCGCGCTCGCGCCGGGCCCTGGTGCTCGAGGGAGCCGAGGCCCGGCGCTGGCTGGCCGGGCGGCCGGTCACGCTGCTGAGCTTCCGCGAGCAGACGGCGGGGCTGCTGGGAGCGCTTTCCCGGCTGGGGATCCACACGCTGGGTGAGATCGTGAAGCTGGGCCGGGGAGCCATGACCGACCGCTTCGGGACCGCCGGCGGACTGGCCCACGAACTTGCCTGCGGGGAGGACAGTCCGCTGCGCCCACGCAGCCCACTGGAGCGTCTGGAGGAGTCGATGGAGGTTGGTGACGCCGGCAGCGGTGGGGCACTGTCGCGGGTCCTGGGGGTGCTGGTGAGCAGGCTGCTGGCTCGGCCGGAGCGGCGGGGGCGGACGCTGCGCTCGGTGACCCTCTCGGCGCAGCTCTGCTCCGGCGGCAGCTGGCACGAGCAGGTCGTCTTCCGCCAGGCCCTCTCGGATGCCGATCGGATCGGCCTTGCGCTGTCTCTGCGATTGCTTGCCCTGCCCGCGCCGGCCGGGGCGCTGCGCCTGGCGGTCGAGCGCTTCGGCCCGCCGGCGGGAGAGCAGGGTGCGCTGCTCGACCAGGGCCGGATGGCTCGGGCGGCCCGCATGCGGGAGGCGGTCGCGCAGGTGCGGGTCGTCGCCGGGCAGGACGCGGCGCTGCGGGCCGTCTGCGTGGACCCCGACTCGCGGGTGCCCGAGCGCCGGGTGGTGCTGGCCCCGGTGCCCGAATGAGTGCCCGGGCGCTCAATGCTCCCCGCCCGGCAAGGGTCCGCTGGGGAGAGGGCCTCCCGGCAGAGGTGAACGGTGAAGCGGTCGAGGCGATGCGCGAGTCCTGGCTGGTCGAGGACCGCTGGTGGAGCACCGAGCCGC
>CAZFGJ010000094.1:0-11655 GCA_964518445.1 uncultured Solirubrobacteraceae bacterium | reverse complement strand
CCCGGGGCCGCACGTCCCGCCCCTCCGCGCCGAGCACGAACAGCGTGCCGTCGCCGAAGTCGAGCTGATCCAGCCTCCGAGCGGCTCCGGCGACCGCCGCGTAGCTCCACATGCCGGGCCGCCGTGATCGGATCAGCGTGTCGGCCAGGTTCTCGACACGGGCGATGGGAAGGTGCTCCACCGC
Source organism: uncultured Solirubrobacteraceae bacterium (assembly GCA_964518445.1). Lineage (GTDB taxonomy): Bacteria > Actinomycetota > Thermoleophilia > Solirubrobacterales > Solirubrobacteraceae > Palsa-744. The sequence goes on along the minus strand of CAZFGJ010000094.1, from coordinate 11,471 downwards.
GCCCGCCGAGGCCTTGCAGACGGCCGGCGTCACCTCCGCGGCCCTTCGCTCGGGGATCACCACGCCGGCGACTCCGGCGCACTCGGCGGTGCGGCAGATCGAGCCGAGGTTCTGGGGGTCCTGCACCTGGTCGAGGGCCACCAGCAGCGGGTTCTCGAGTGCCAGCAGCTCGCGGACCCCGACATAGGGGTAGGAGCCGGCGTCGGCGCAGATCCCCTGATGGGACTCCGATCCACAGCGGGCCTCGATCTCCTGGGCTGTGGCGCTCTGCACCTTCAACCCCTTGAGCCATGGCTCCCCGGCGGCCCCGCCGGTTGCCCAGATCGTCCCGAGGCTCCGAGCTCGCCGCCCCTGGAGGGCCTCACGAACGGGGTTTCGCCCGTAGATGATCACTTCGGGGTGGCGGGGAGGAGCTCGGGACCGGCTGGGCCGTCGCGGATCTCCCAGCCCAGGGCGGCCAGCTCTTCACGGAGCCGGTCGGCCGCCTCGAAGTCCCGGGCCGCACGAGCCTGCTCGCGCTGCTCCAGCAGAGCCGCGGCGGCAGGGTCGCTTCCGGCGCCATCGCCATGAGCCTCCAGCGGCGCAAGCGAGTCGAGGCCGAGGACCTCGAGCATCTCCCTGAGATCACCGTCTCCCACCCCGCTGCCGCGCCGGTTGGCCTCGCGGACCCACTCGAACAGCGAGGCCATGGCGGCGGGGGTGTTGAAGTCCTTGGCCAGCGCATCGAAGAAGGCATCCCGCAGGGGACGCATGTCGGCGGGGCTCGGCAGGCCCGCCTCCAGGCGCCGCAGGGCATCTCTGATCCGTCCCAGGCGACGGCCCGCGTCGAGCAGCTCCTCCTCCGAGAAGGCCAGCGGCTGGCGGTAGTGCCCCGAGGCGATGTACATCACGACGGCCTCCGCGCCGTGCGCCTCGAGGACCTCGTGCAGCAGGGCGATGTTGCCCACCGACTTGGCCATCTTCTCGCCCGTGAACTGGATCATCCCGTTGTGCATCCAGATCTTGGCCAGCTCCGCGCCCCTGGCCGCGCGCGTCTGGGCGGCCTCGTTCTCGTGGTGGGGGAAGAGCAGGTCCGAGCCGCCGCCGTGGATGTCGAAGCCGACCCCCAGGAACTCCTCGGCCATCGCCGAGCACTCGATGTGCCAGCCCGGCCTGCCCTCGCCCCAGGGCGCCGGCCAGAAGCTGTCCTCATCCTCCTTGCGTGCCTTCCACAGGGCGAAGTCCAGCGGGTCCTCCTTGAGATTCGGGCGGGCCGGGTCGGGATCGCCCTCGCCCTGGTCCATGTTCTCCAGACGGCGATGGGAGAGCCGACCGTACCCCTCGTCGGAGCGGACCCGGAAGTAGACGTCGCCCTCGACCGCATAGGCGTGGCCCCGGTCGATCAGCGTCTGGATGTAGTCGATGATCGGGCCGATCGTCTCGGAGGCCAGCGGCTCGTGGTCCGGGCGTCCCAGCCCGAGGCCGTCGGTGTCGGAGAAGTAGAGGGCCGTCATCTGCGCCGCCAGCTCGACCGAGGAGATCCCCTGCGGGCGGGCGGCATCGTAGATCTTGTCGTTGACGTCGGTGACGTTGATCACCAGGTTGACGTCCAGACCCTCGTGGATCAGGAAACGCCGCAGCAGGCTGAAGACGACGAAGGGTCGGGCGTTGCCGATGTGGATCCGGCTGTAGACGGTCGGCCCGCAGGCGTAGATTCCGACCCGGCCCCGATCGCGCGGGTCGAGCCTTGTCAGCTCGCCGCTCTGGCTGTCATGCAGGAGGATCTCGCGCATCGCCGGGCAACCCTAGCGAGTCGAGGAGCCCCCATCGCCGCAGGGCAAGGGCCCGCGGGGGCTCAGTCCGGCTCGCTGAGCGTCGCGACGGCCAGGGCGGCCACGCCCTCGCCCCGCCCGACGAAGCCGATCCGCTCGCCCGTCGAGGCCTTCACGTTGACACGGCCCTCCTCGAGGCCGATCGCCGCTGCCAGGCGCCCGCGGATGGCCGTCCTGTGAGGAGCCAGCTTGGGAGCCTCCATGATCACCGTGCAGTCCACGTTGACCGGCTCGAAGCCGGCCTGGCGGATCGCCTCCATGGCCAGTTCCAGCAGCCCCACCGAATCGGCGTCGCGCCACTCCTCCCGCGTGTCGGGGAAGTGTTCGCCGATGTCCCCCAGGCCGGCGGCCCCCAGCAGGGCGTCGATCACGGCGTGGGTCAGCACGTCGGCGTCGGAGTGGCCGTCGAGGCCGATCTCGTGGGGGATCTGAACCCCGCCGATCACGAGCCGGCGTCCCGCCAGGAGCCGGTGCGAGTCGAAGCCGAGTCCCGTGCGGATCATCCGATCGGCTCCATCCGCCGCTCACGGCCCTCGAACAGGGCGATCTCGCCGACGCCCAGCTGCTCGAGGAGCTCGAGTGCCTGCCCGTAGCCGGCGCCGACGTCTTCGGGGCGGTGGGCGTCGCTGGAGAGGGCTAGGGGGACGTTCGCTTCGAGGCACATGGCCAGGAACGGGGGTGCCGGGTAGATCTCCCCCACCGGCTTGCGCAGCCCGGCAGTGGAGATCTCCACGGCCACGCCTGCCTCGGCGATCGCTTCGACCGTCGGCTCGTAGTAGCGGCGCAGGTCCCCCTGTGGCGTGCGGCCGGGATGCTCAGGCCCCCAGATCTTCACCAGGTCGGGGTGGGAGATGATGTCGAACAGGCCGCAGCGGGCACTCTCGGCGACCGTTTCGAAGTAGCGCTGCCAGATCGCCTCGGGGCTGCGCCTGGGGTCCTTTGGATCCCAGACGGTGTAGTCGTCCATGTCGACGAAGCCCTCACGGATGAAGTGGACTGATCCGACCACGTAGTCGAAGTCGCGCGCTTCGAGCAGGTTGGCCGTCCTGTCCTCGGCCCCGGCGATGAAGTCGCACTCGATCCCCAGGCGCAGGTCGGTGTCCGAGCGGACGAAGTCGCAGTAGGCGTCGAGGTCGTCCCGGGCGAAGCTCTCCCAGAAGGGGTGGCGCCAGAGGTCCAGGGCCGCCGTGAAGCGGTAGATGTGCTCAGAGACCCCCAGCTCGGTGATCCCGCGCTCGGAGGCCGCCTCGCGGTAGCGCTCGGCGTTGGCCGGGGTGAAGTACTCGGCCGGCGTGGCCTCCCGGTCATCCGGGCGCAGGTGGAGGTGGTAGTCGCTCAGCATTCGGGGGGCGATTCAAGCAGGATTCAGCCGGCCTGCCCGTGGCGCTCGGCCAACAGCAGTTCGGCGACCCTGAGGTCGACCGGGGTCGTCACCTTGAGGTTGCCCGGGTCGGAGGGCACCACGATGACCCTGCCGCCCGCCCGCTCGATCAGAGAGGCGTCGTCCGTCGCCTGCGCCAGCTCTGAGGCTCCGACGGCAAGCGCCGCCGCCAGCGCCCCCCGCCTGAAGACCTGGGGTGTCTGGATCGACCACAGCTCGCTTCGCCTGAGGGTCTCGAGCACCGCCCCGTCCTGTGCGGCGCGCTTGATTGTGTCGGTCACCGGCGCGGCGGCAATCGCCGCGTCAGCCGCCGGATCGCCACGCAGGGCCTCGATCACCTCCTCGGCCAGCCGGGGGCGCAGCAGGGGCCTTGCGGCGTCATGGACGAGCACCAGCTCCTCCTCGCCTCCCGCACCCTCCAGGGCGCGGCGGACCGAGTCCGAGCGGGCAAGCCCGCCCTCGAAGCCCTGCACCCCCGCGGGAGCCTCGACGCCGGCCGGTAGCGCCACGACGATCCGGGAGATCCCCTCCGCCTCGCGCAGAGCGGCGATCGACCAGTCGAGCAGGGTGCGTCCGGCCAGCTCCACGAGGGCCTTGGGACGGTCGGCCCCGAGGCGCTCACCGCTGCCCGCCGCGACGATCAGGGCGAGGGTCATCTGAGACGGCTGTCGCGCACGCGGCATCCGGCTCGAAGCCGGCTCTGCCGCGTGCGCGAGAGCCTTGCTACTTGGCTCCGGCGACGGCCATCTGACTGCTGGCGGAGTCGGCGAGCAGCTCGTCGAGGTAGCTCTCGGCCTCTTCCTCGTCCTTGTCGAGCGCGTACATCAGCTCGGAGGCGAGGATCTTCTTGGTGCGGGTGTACATCTGCTTCTCGCCGGTGGACAGCCCCTTCTCGCTCTCACGCAGCGAGAGGTTGCGCACGACCTCGGCCAGCTCGTAGATGTCGCCCGTCTTGATCTTGTCGCGGTTGTGCTTGAAGCGGCGGTTCCAGTTCTTCGGCATCTCCGAGACCTCGTCGCGGAGCACGTCGAGAACCTTTTTCACGGTTTCCTCGTCGATGACCCTGCGCAGGCCGGCGATGGCCGCGTTCTCGGTGGGCACGCGGACGGTCATGTCGTTGTGGAGGATCTTGATCGTGAGGTACTCACGGCGTTCGCCGAGGACCTCCATCTCCTCCTTCTTCAACACCTTGCCCGCACCGTGATGGGGATACACGACTTGGTCACCGAGCTCGAACTCGATGTATTCGACCTCGCGTGTGACCTCGAGGTCGTCTGCGAGCGCTGCTTCTTCGGTTGCTTGTGCGGGAATGGGTGTCCTCCTTCGTTGCGACCGACCATCATGGTCGGCTCTTTACTCAAGTCTGTAGGTAGCGATCCACGAGGTTGAGCTCCTGCAGCCTGCGCAGGCCCTCGCGGATGTCCTTGGCGCGGATCTCGCCCACGCCCTCGACCGACTCGAGCTCCGAGTCGGCTGCGCCCAGCAGCTCATCGAGCCCGCCGAACTCGGTGACGATCTGCGTCACGACCAGCTTCGGCAGCCGGGGAATCCGGCCCAGCACCCGGTAACCACGGGGCGAGACCGGATAGTCAAGTGTGTTCAGCTTGCGGTCGTAGCCGAGCAGCTCGGCCAGCCGTCCGAAGTCCAGGAGGTCCTGGTGGGCCAGGCGCCCGATCTCCTCCAGAGCCGCCGCAAAGGCCTCGTCGGAGTAGCTCGAGAGGTAGTCGCGGACGAGCGCCGCCTTCTCGGCTGCCGCGCCGACCATCGTCTCCTCGAGCTGCATCTCGATCAGCCGGCCCTCGCTGCCCAGCTCGACGATGTAGCGCTCGATCTCGACCGCCATCCGGGTCACCAGCTCCGAGCGCTGAAGCACCGTCAGGACATCGTGGAGCGTCGTGCCGCCCTCGAACTCCAGTGCCGTCAGTCGCGTGGAGACCTGATCGAGGCGGGTGCGGAACTTGTCCAGCGTCGCCAGCGCCTGGTTGGCCTTGGCCAGCACCACAGGGATGTCCTCGAGGATGTACTTGCCCCCATCCACGTAGACGGAGACGACCTCGCGGCGCTGGGATATGGCTATCACCAGCGCGTCGGTCTGCTTGGAGACGCGCTCAGCCGTCCTGTGGCGGGTGCCGGTCTCGTGCGAGAGGATCGTCGGGTCCGGCATCAGCTGGACGTTGGCCATCGAGATCTTCGTGGCGTTGGCGTTCAGGATGATCGCGCCGTCCATCTTTGCCACCTGGTAGAGGAACGCCGGGGTGTAGTCGATCTCGAGCTTGATGCCGCCGGAGTTCAGGAAGCTGAGGTCCTCGGGCTCGCCGATCACGATCAGCCCGCCCGTCCTGGCGTGCAGAATGCTCTCGATTCCCTCCCGGAGCGCGGTGCCGGGCGCGATCATCTCCAGCGCCCTCATCAACCCCGGATCCGGCCTGACTTCGTTGTCTACATCTTCGCCGGATCGTGGTGCCACAGCCCTAATTCTAGGGCATTTAGCGATCCCTTAGCTGCACGGCCAGTATCCGCCCAAAACCTACAAAGCGCCTGCCTCCGCCTGCGCCGGGGGCCGTCGCGAGACCCGCGGCCCGCGGGCGTCGTCGGGCTCGGGCGATGAGCCCCCCAGAGCCAGCGCCAGGGCCCTGCGCAGGGTCGGGGCCTCGCGGGCGGGGGCGCCGCTCCCGGGAGGCGCGATAACGGCCTCCAGACCGTGCCTCGAAGCCTCCTCCAGGCGCCTCTCCGGGTGGCCCACCCAGCGCAGCTCGCCGGTCAGGCCCAGCTCGCCGAAGCAGCCCAGGGGCGCGCCCGAGAGCGCCACACCGCGACTGGCGCTCGCGACGGCCAGCGCGACGGCAAGGTCGCAGCCGGGCTCGTCCACCCGGACCCCTCCGACGACGTTCACGAACACGTCCGCCCCGCCGGTGGAAACGCGGCCGTGACGGCCGAGGATCGCCAGCACCAGAGCCAGCCGGTTGCGATCCAGGCCCGATACGACCCGCCTGGGCTGCTCGAGCTCGGATGGGGCCACCAGGGCCTGAACCTCGACGAGCAGGGGCCTCGAGCCCTCCATCGTGGCCAGCACGACGCTGCCCGGTGCCCGGGTGGCCTCCGCCACGAACCGGGCCGAGGCGTCCAGAACCTCCACCAGGCCGCCCTGGCGCATCTCGAACAGGCCCGCCTCGTTGGTCGACCCGAAGCGGTTCTTCAGAGCTCTGAGCTCGCGATAGGGCCGCTCGCGCTCGCCCTCGAACTGGAGCACGCAGTCGACCAGGTGCTCGAGCACCCGGGGCCCTGCCAGTGCCCCGTCCTTCGTCACATGCCCGACCAGGATGACCGTCGTGCTCTGGGCCTTGGCCAGCTCCATGATCCGGGCCGCCACCTCGCGGACCTGCCCGACCGAGCCGGGCGCGCCCGAGAGCTCGCCGGAGCGCAGCGTCTGCACAGAGTCGATCACGCAGGCCGCCGGGCGCTCGGCCGCCAGCACCTCGAGCACCCGCTCTAGGTCCGTCTCGGCGAGGATCGGGACCTGCAGGGCGCCGCCGGATCCCTCGAGGCGCTCGGCCCGCAGGCGCACCTGCTCGGCGGACTCCTCGCCGCTGACGTAGAGCGTCCTGTGCCCGGCCGCGGCGAGATGTCCAAGGACCATGTTCGTGAGCGTCGACTTCCCGATCCCCGGCGAGCCGCCCAGAAGGACAAGCGAGCCGGGAACGAGCCCTCCACCGAGGACGCGGTCTAGCTCTCCGATGCCGCTGGGAAGACGCTGGACGGGAGCCTTGCCAACCTCGCTGAGGCGCCTGGGGCCCTGAGCCATGCCGTCGACAGCTCGCAGCTGAGGCGCCCTGGGGCGACCGCCTCCCTTCCCGGGAGCCGGGACGATCCGCTCCTCCACAAGGGTGTTCCACGCCTCGCAGCCGGGGCACTGCCCGTGCCACTGGGCGGACTGCATCCCGCACTCCGAGCAGACGTGGATCGTGGTTCTGGCCATGACCTTGAGCCTAGGGCTCGGCGGGGACGGCTAGAGCACCCGGGTGCCTCCTCCCCGATACTTCCCCGATGCCCGACTCCCAGTCCCTCGACCAGCCGGCCGACGAGCAGATCGCACACGACCGCTTCCTCCCCTGGATCGCCGCCGAGCGAGCCTTCCGGGCGCTGGTCCTGCTGGCCGTCGGCATCGTCCTTGTGACCCATCCGCACACCAACTGGGGCGAAGAAGTCACCCGGCTGGCCGAAAAACTGGGGCAGAACCCGAGAGGCAACTGGATCAAGCGGATCATCGACCGGATCGAAAAGATCCATGCCGACAAAAACACGATCCTCGGCATCGCCGCCCTGGGCTACGCGGTCCTCGAGGGCGTCGAGGCCTACGGACTGTGGACCCGCAAGCGCTGGGGGGAGTGGCTGACGGTGGTGGCCACCTCGCTGTTCTTCATCCCCGAGGTCTGGGAGCTGACGAAAAGCGCCTCCCCCCTGAAGGTCGGCGCGCTGCTCGCCAACATCGTGATCGTCGCCTACCTCGTCTGGCGGCTGCGCCGCTCACACGAGCAGGCCGCCACTGCCGGCGACCCGCCGCTAGCCGCGGAGGTCGCGCCGCTGCAGGCCGACGATCGCGACGGCCGCTAGCAGCAGGCTGAAGACACCCAGGACGATCAGCCCGCCGGCGTCGATCCCGCGGCTCAGGGGGTCACCGGCGGCGTAGTAGTGAAACAGCGAGAGGTACTTCATCCATGTGATCGCCCCCACCAGCGGCGCGAACCCGTTGATCAGCCAGCCGACGATCGCCACTCCCGCAGCGGCCCCGTTGGCCAGGGCACGGCGGCCCGTGCCGGCGGCGATCGCCAGCGCCAGAGCCCCGGTGGCAAAGCCGAAGAAGGCCAGCTGGATGCAGAAGGCCCCGAGGTGCCCGGCGCTGATCCCGCCGCCACCGACGGCGACGCCCGCCAGCAGGCCGACCCAGGTCGCAAGGGCCGTCGTGACGACGACGAGGGCGATCGCCGCGGCCTTGGAGACCAGCAGCCGCCACCGCTCGATCGGGTGGGCCAGCACCAGGGCCAGGATCCTGTCTTCCTCCTCGCCGGCGGTCGTGGCGGTGGCGCCGGTGATCGCCAGCGCGCCGATCACCAGGGGACCGTAGATCGAGCCGACCTCGCTCCTGTACCAGCCGGTGATCGTCCCGTAGTCGGCGCCTCCGAGCAGTTCTGAGACCCCCTTGGGGATGTTGAGCCTTCCGATCGTGTGCCCCACCGCGGGGAACAGCGCCCCGACGGCCAGCAGCATGAAGATCAGCCCGAAGGCGGCCGAAGCAGTCGAGATGACCCGCAGGCGCAGCGTCATCCTGAACTCGGGCAGGCTCATGCGGGGTGCTCGGTCCGGTAGTAGCGCAGGAAGATCTCCTCGAGGTCGTCATCGCTCGGGCGGATGGCCTGCACCTCGTGCCGGGCGGCGGCCTTCACGACGGCGTCGGCCGACCCCTCGAAGGCGACGGTCAACCTCCGGCCGTTGACGTGGGCCTCGCGGACTCCCTCGAGGACACGGAACTCATCGGCAGCGACGGGCTGGGCGAACTCGAGCTCGAGCCGCTGCACGGCCACCTTGCGCAGGTTCTCCAGCGAGTCGACCACGACAAGCCGTCCCTGGCGCAGGATCGCCAGGCGGTGGGTGACCCGCTCGACCTCTGAAAGCGTGTGCGACGAGAGAAACACGGTCCGGCCCTCGGCGCTCACCTCGCCCAGGAGCTCGTGGAAGCTCTGCTGAACCAGGGGGTCAAGGCCGGCGATCGGCTCGTCGAGGATCAGCAGCTCCGGCTGGTGCATGAATGCCTGGATCAGGCCGAGCTTCTGGCGGTTGCCCGTCGAGAGCTCGCGCACCGGGCGGCCGAGGTCGGCATCGAAGCGCTCTACCAGAGAGTCGCGCATCCGGCGGTCCACCCCGCCCCGGAGCTGCGCGAGATAGTCGAGGACGGCCCCGCCGGTCAGGGTCGGATAGAGAGCCAGATCACCCGGCAGGAACCCGATCCGCCGGCGGATCTCCAGGCTCTCCGAGTGGCTGTCGAGCCCCAGCAGGAGCGCCGAGCCGCCGCTCGGTGAGATCAGGTCCAGGAGCAGGCGGATGGTCGTCGACTTGCCCGCCCCGTTGGGCCCGAGGAACCCGAACACCTCTCCCCGTTGGACCTCGAGGTCGAGGTCGAACAGCCCCCGACCCGACCCGTAGTCCTTTGAGAGGCCACTCGTGACGATGGCCGGCGAGGAGCTCACCGCCAGCACTCTGACAGGGTGCCCCGATCAGATGCCGACTGTGGAGCTGCGGCGCTCCAGGAGACAGACGTCCCGCCATCGGCCGTCGGGCATCTGCCCGACGCGCTCGCGGACACCGACATGGCGAAAGCCACAGGCCTCGTGCAGCGAGATGCTGGCACGGTTCTCGGGAAAGATGCCCGCCTCGAGCGTCCACAGGCCGGCGTTCTCGGCCCGGGCGATCAGACCCTCCAGCAGCGTCCGCCCGACTCCCTTGCGAGCCTCCCGTGGGTCGACGTAGATGCTGACTGCTCCCACCCCCCGGTAGACCGTCCGCTGGGAGACCGGCGAGAGGGCCGCCCAGCCCAGCAGCGCACCATCCTCGCCGTGGGCGGCCAGCGCCGGATAGCCGGCGCATTTTCCGGCGAACTGCTCCCAGGATGGCGCCGACGGCTCGAAGGTCGCGTTGCCGCCGCCGATGCCCGCTTCGTAGATCCCTGACGCCGCGGGCCAGTCCTCGGCCGTAAGCGGCTCGAGGACGATCCGATCCTGCGGAGTTGCCAGCTGCCCGCGCCTACTGCTCGACGGGCGGCTCGGCCTCGGGCTCGCCGTCGGCCGGGGCGGGCTCGTCGGCACTTGCGCCTTCGGCACCGACCCCGACGGGGGTCTTCTGCTTCTTCGGCTGGACGATCGAGAGTTTGACCTCGCCCTCGAGCTCGCCGTCCGGGTCGACCACCACGGTCGCGCCGGGCGTCAGCTGCTCGCGCAGAACAAAGTCGGCAAGCGGGTCCTCGATGTAGCGCTGGATGGCTCTCCGCAGAGGCCTGGCACCCATCGCGGGATCCCAGCCCTTCTCGACGAGCAGGTCCTTGGCTCCCTCGGTCAGCTCCAACTGGAGCTCACGCTCGGCCATCGACTCACGGATCCGCAGCAGCAGGAGCTCAACGATCTGCTTGATCTCCTCTTTCTGGAGCTTGTGGAAGACGATGACGTCATCGATCCGGTTCAGGAACTCGGGCCGGAAGACTTTCTTCAGCTCGCCCATGATCCGGTTCTTCATGTCGTCGTAGGTGATCCCCGTCTCGTCCTCGGAGACAGCGAAGCCCAGCGGCGTGTTGCGGGCGATCTCGGCCGCGCCGATGTTCGACGTCATGATCACGATCGCGTGGCGGAAGTCGACCGTGCGGCCCTGGGCGTCGGTCAGCCTCCCGTCCTCCAGGATCTGGAGCAGGATGTTGAAGACATCCGGGTGGGCCTTCTCGATCTCGTCGAGCAGCAGCACGGAGTAGGGCTTGCGGCGGATCGCCTCGGTCAGCTGGCCGCCCTCGTCGTAGCCGATGTAGCCCGGAGGCGAGCCGACCAGACGGGAGACAGCGTGCTTCTCCATGTACTCGGACATGTCGATCCGGATCAGCGCGTCGTCGTCGCCGAACAGGAACTCGGCCAGAGTCCTGGCCAGCTCGGTCTTGCCGACACCCGAGGGGCCGAGGAAGATGAACGAGCCGGTCGGGCGCTTCGGGTCCTTCAGACCCGCGCGGGAGCGCCGGATGGCCTTCGAGATGACCTCGATCGCGGGGTGCTGTCCGATCACGCGCTTGTGGAGTTCGTCCTCCATGCGCATCAGCTTCTGCGTCTCGGCCTCGGTCAGCTTGAAGACGGGGATCCCGGTCCACATCGAGACGATGTCCGCGATCTCCTCCTCGCCGATCGAGGGGCGCTCGCCGGACTCGCCTGATTCCCAGGCCTGTTCCAGCTCGCGTTTCTTGTTCGTCAGCTTGCGCTCCTGGTCGCGCAGCGAGGCGGCCTTCTCGAACTCCTGAGCCTCGATCGCGGCCTCCTTCTCGCGCCGCGTCTTCTCGACTTCATCCTCGAGCTCGCGGTTGGCCGGCGGGGAGGTCATCGACTTGATCCGCATCCGCGAAGCGGCCTCGTCGATCAGGTCGATCGCCTTGTCCGGCAGGAATCGGTCGGAGATGTAGCGGCTGGCCAGTTCGCCGGCGGCCCGCAGCGCCTCGTCGGTGATCTGCACCTTGTGGTGCTGCTCGTAGCGGTCGCGCA
>CAZFGJ010000093.1:0-11751 GCA_964518445.1 uncultured Solirubrobacteraceae bacterium | reverse complement strand
GCCCTCAACATCAAGGAACCGGCCTATGTGAAGGCGGCTGTTTCAATCCTCACAATCGAGGCACGTCACGCGAGCGTGATCGGCCTGCTGAACGACCCGACGGGGAAGGAAATCGCCCCCAATGGCCCGTTCGACACACCGTTGACCGCCGCGAAGGTCCTGGCGGCGGTCAAGGGCACCGGCTTCATCGTCTAGGACGCCGGCCGCTCGGCGGCGCGCCGCACCGGGGGTCCCCCTGTCCCCCGCGGCGCGCCGCCCGCAGCAACAGTGGGAACTTGACCGGAAGAGCCGGCCGGCGCCGTTCAGACGGTGGTGCGCTCGAGGCGGCTGGCCCGCCGGAACTCCCGTTCTGGGCCGACGACCGTGTAGAGACACCAGAACGACCAGGCCATGGCAGCTGCCGCCAGGCCGTAGAAGGCGTAGGCCAACACGCCGACCGTGGCGAGCTTGGCGACGGTGCCGAGCACGAACAGGCCGATGGCGTAGAGGCGGAGAGCGTTGACGCAGGCCATCCTGGCGGTCGCCTGCTCGCCGGACTTCTCGAGCGCCCGCTCGAATCGGGGGTTGTCGGTGGCGAACAGGTGCACGACCATCCAACCGAGGAAACGCTGCTCGGTCTTGTTCAGGAACCGCAGGGGATCACGAGGGTCACTCATCTGGCTTTCCATCGGCCTGTCGGGCTCGGACCTTGAGGGAACCCCTGGTCCGGTCACTGCCCGGTCCCGCAGAGCGTCACCTTGGGTGCCCGGGCCCGCGAGGGATAGCCGAAGCTGGCCGTGAAGGAGAACGGCGCTCCGCCCCCCGGCGCCGGTGATATCCAGGTCTGCTCACGGACCGGCAGGTGGGTGCGCATCGAGACGGAGGCCGTTTCGCTTGCTGATCCGCCGGTCAGGCCCCAGGGGAAGCTCGACTTCAACAGCTGTGTCGTCCCGTGCGCCGAGGGCGCGGCGAAGTCGCCGAACAGCGTCCAGGTCCGGTCGCCAACTCGCAGCGGCGTGCTACCACCGAGCCGCCCGTAGCAGCCATGGCTCGTGCGGCTGCCGTAGGAGTAGAAGGCGCCTGACTGCTCGACCAGCAGCTCGACCGGGACCTGCGCCGCCGCGACTTCTCCACACAGGGACGCTTCAACGCAGGGAAGCGGCGTCAGGTCGTCGCGCCACCAGGTGACCCGTCCTTCCCTGAGGCCCACGGTGGCCTGCTCGCGAACCGGCACCATGCCCGCCACGGGACCTCCACCCCAGCGCCAACGGAAGACGGGCGCCGGCGTCTGCTCCGAGCGCGCATATGCGAAACCGGTCTGTTCGTAGGACTCGGCGGGCACCCGGGCCAGCGCGATCCTGACGGCCCTGGCGAGCGAGATCCCGTTCGCATCCCCTCCGGCTGCCTGAGCGATGCCACCACCGCCCGCGACGGCCCAGGCCGCAAGGATCCCCGCCAACGACATGCCCCCACGTCTCATCTCGATGTATTCCCCGGCGCCGCCCCTCCCTCCTGCCGCTCTCCTTCAGCCCGCCGATTGCGGGCGCAGGATTGCAGCGCCGGACCCTGGTCCGGTTGACTCCATTTCCGGTTCCCCGATAGAGTCGCGCAATGGATCGAGATGGCACGATCAAACTGCTTTCGGGACTGCGGCTCGCAATCGGCGGATCTTCCTGGGCTACTCCCCGCGTGGCGGGGAAGCTGTTCGGCCTGGACGCCGCCGCCAACCCGCAGACCCCCTATCTGGCGCGACTGTTCGGGGTGCGCGACATCGCTCTCGGCTGGGGCGTCATGAGCACCGAGGGAGAGACCCAGCGCCAATGGCTGATGATCGGCGTCGCCTGCGACCTCGCAGACGCGGCCGCAGGGATCGCCGGTGGCCGCGGCGGCTACCTCCCGAAGCACACGGCCGTCCTCGTGACCGCGACCGCTTTGGCTGCGGCTGCGCTCGGCGGCCAGGCCCTCAAAGACGGCTAGGCGAGCAGGCCATGGGCGCCAAGTGGACCGCGGCTGAGATCCCCAAGCTGCGAGGTCGCACGGCCATCGTCACGGGCGCCAACAGCGGCCTGGGCCTCGTCACCGCCAGTGAGCTGGCCCGTCATGGCGCCGCGGTGATCCTGGCCTGCCGCGATCTGGTCAAGGGCCAGTCGGCAATGACGCGGATCGGCGCCGAGATTCCCGAGGCCGACCTTCAGCTCGAGGAGCTCGACCTGGGCGACCAGGGCTCGATCGCAGCCTTCGCCGAGCGGTTCGCCGCCGATGGACGCGACGGCATGGACCTGCTGATCAACAACGCCGGCGTCATGGCACCGCCGCGGCGGGTCACCCACGACGCCTTCGAGCTTCAGATAGGCACCAACCACCTCGGGCATTTCGCGCTGACCGGGAGGCTGATCGCCCACATGGAGGGGCGCCCCGACGCCCGTGTCGTGACGCTGTCGAGCAATGCGCACAAGATGGGCAAGATCAACCTCGAGGACATCCAGTCCGAGCACCGCTACATGCGCTGGAGCGCCTACGGCCAGTCGAAGCTGGCCAACCTGATGTTCGCCCTCGAGCTCGACCGCCGGCTGCGCGCGGCCGACTCGCCGATCAAGAGCGTCGCGGCCCATCCCGGCTATGCGGCCACGAACCTCCAGACCGCGGCTGCCCCGGCGATCGACCGGATCGTGATGCGCGCCACCAACCTCGTCATGGCCCAGAGCGCCGAGATGGGCGCCCTTCCAAGCCTCTACGCGGCTACGGCTCCCGGCGTGGAGAGTGGCTCCTACTATGGGCCCGATGGGCCTGGAGAGTTCCGCGGCCACCCCCACCTCTCGAGCCCCTCGAAGGCCGCCCGGGACGTGTTGAAGGCGCGGCGCCTGTGGGAGCTCTCCGAAGAGCTCACCGGGGTCCGCTTCTCGCTGCCCGCCTCGAGCACCACCTAGGGCTCAGCTCAGGGCCGCGCCGGCGCTGCCAGGCGGAACGCAAAGAGGGCCGAGCCTTTCGGCCCGGCCCCCATCGCTGCTACGAGACTCCTCGCGCCGGATCACTCCGGCGCGAGGACAGGCTCAGGATTCTGGGCCGTGCCCCGTGAATTCAATGATCTGCTGGAACGTCGAACGGTTGGTCCACCGCATCGTGTAGGGGACACCGTTCTTTTTGAGGATCCCCGGCTGGAATTCGATCCTCACTTTGGCCGCTTTCCAGGTCTTGGGGCCACCGCCCTGTTCACCCTGGAGTTTTTCTGCGGCACCCTGGATCGCAGCCCACAGCGAGTTGCGGCAGGCTTCCAGGTTCCCGGCGCCACAGTAGCCGCGGCTCAGCGGCTGCATGATGCTTTCACCAAGCACCTGGCGCAGGCCCTTGTCGACGTATCCGTACCAACCGTTGTCGAAGGACGATCCATGTGAGCTCGGCTGGTCGTTCGTCCCGTTGACCGACTTGAAGTAGGACGTCAGTTCGCCCAGGACGGGGCTGAGTACCGCTTCACCGATCGGATCCCATGCTGCATCCATGATCGCCGCGGCCGACTTCTTCGGGCCGTCCTTGCCGAAGCGGCTGGCGCCCGATTTGACCCACAGGCGGATCTGGTTGGCCGATTCCTTCGCAAGCGCGCTCGGCGCGGGGCCGGGCGTGTTGAGGACTTTTTCGATCGTCGGCCAGACCATGACCGCACGAAGGTCCTGCGTCGCAGCCTTGTTCATGATCGAGGCGTCATCCGCCTCGGTCATTCCGGCTTTGAAGCCTTTGAACAGTTGCACACGGTGGATCGGCCCGTAGCTGAACTGGTCCGAGGCGGCACCCCAGTCGGGCGCCGGCTTGTTGTTCCAGCTCAGGAACGTGTTGCTGACCGGGTCAATCTCGTGCGGGTGTGCTGCCAGCGGGAGGAATCCTTTCCAGTCGTATTCGCCGGTTCCCAGCGTCGGCAGGCTCGGGTCTGTGCCCGGGGCCAGCACCGGCAGGAGACCGGTTGAGAAGTATGCGATGTGTTTGCTGTCGAGGTAGGCCATGTTGAACGTCGTGTCGAGTTCGTTGGCCACTTCGAAGAACTCAGTCGGGTTGTGGACTTCGTTCGAGTCGAGCTTGCTGAAGGCGACCTCGCCCGCAGGGTCACGACCACGGTCGGCCCGGTCGTTGGCGATCGCGAACGGTTCGCCGTTGACCAGCACGGTGCCGCTGACGGGACCGTGGACCGTTTCTTTGAAGTAGACCTCGTGGGCCGGTTCTGCGCCCTGGGCGCCGAGCAGTCCGGCGTCGAAGACGTGCATCGGCACGCATTCGCCGTTGTGGACATAGCCGGCCGATTCCCTCGTGACCGGAGCTTCCGGTTCGCCGGGGTTGCACAGCTTCTCCAGGAACTGCTGTGTGTTCTCGTTGCCGGCACTCGTGAGGCTCCAGGCGAAGTCCTTGCCACGCCCGATGAACACGTACGGCGAGATCGGCGCCACGATTCCCTGCGCGTCGATCCCAGGTCCGTGCAGGTCGGCCTGCATCACGATCTCCGGGTAGTAGTAGCCGAGCTGCGGGCCCATCACGGAGAGCGGGTGACCGCTTGCCGTGTCACCTGATCCGACGACCAGGAAGTTCGAGGCCTTGCGCCGCGAGGCCGACAGGGCCGATGCGGCTTTGACGGCCGCGGGGCTCTGCGTGCCCGGGTCGACGACCAGCGCGCCCGGGGTCGGCCCGGTCGGTTCCTGGTCGTACGGGAAGGACTGGCTCGTCGTGGTCGGCGCTTCAGGGTCGTTGACCTGACGGAGGTCCTTGAAGACCTGCTTGCCGCCTTCTCCACCGAACTTCGCCTGGAGCTTGGCCAGCAGTTCCGAGTCCTGAACTTCGTTGCCGCCGCCGGCGCCGAAGATCGACGAGATGAAGGCGAAGCCGGCGATCGCATCGGAGAAATGAACCGTCGGGAGGCCTTCGCCCGGTTTGAGCGTGCTCTCGTAACCGTTCACGCCGTCGACCCATTCTTCGAGGTCGGCAATGACCTGGAGGCCGGCGGGACCCTTTTCTTCAAGTGATTTCTTCTGGGCTTCGACGAAGGCGACCGCTTCGGCGCTCGGTTTGAACGAACGCTGCTGAAGCAGCAGGCCGAAGGGGTTGATGCCCGGGACGCTCAGAACGGCCGCGTAGGCCGGGCCGAGACCGAGCTGCAGAAGCAGTCCGCGGTCCTTGGCGGCAACCCACCCCGAGCCGTACATGACAGCTCCGCGGGTGGTTCCGTAGATGTGCGGGATGTCGTGTTTGTCCCGGATGATTTCCAGACCCGAGCGCGGTGTCGTTTCAGTCCGCAGCGGAGTTCCTGTCACGCCGAATTTCTCGGACAGGTAGTTCTTTTCGATCAGGGCCTGTGTGACCTTGCCCTTCTTCGGGGTCAGGGCGTCATAGAGCTTGCCCTGGTCGGTCGCGTAGCGACCCTCTTCGAATCCGCCTTCGGCACCGGGGGCGAGAATCTGGAACGCGCCTCCGGAGAAGTCTTCGAACGCGCCCGCGGGGGCCGCTCCCATTGCGAGCAGCAGGCCTGAGGCCAGTGCTCCAAGGACGACACGCCGGAGTCCGACTACCCCCAGCGAACGAACAATCCGTGTTCCAAGCAACCCGCTACGCATCATGCCATTCCCCTCCAAGCTGCCCGTGCCGGCACGGCACGAACAATCGAATCCTCCCTCGGACCGGGGAATCGTAGCACCGGACGTGTCAGCCGTTATGACAACGAGAGACACCCCTGCCGGCGGGGCGAGCCGGGTTGGCCCCCGCCGGCAGCGGCAGGCCCGCTAGTTGGCCCGTGTGGGCGCGACCTCCAGGTAGCGCAGGACCACCCTGCCGATCACGATCACGTCTCCATCTCTCAGATCGGCCTGCTGGATTCGCCGGCCGTTGACGAAGGTCCCGTTGGAGCTGCTTTCGTCGAGGATCCTCGCCCCGGTGGGGCGCGAGAGCAGGATCGCGTGACGGCGGGAGACGGAACTCTCGTCGAGGTGAAGGTCAGCTGACGGACCGCGTCCTATGTGCAGCGGCTCGTCGCCCATCGGCAGAACCAGCGTTCGCTCGGCGCCGGGGACCTCGAGGTAGCGGCCCGGCTCCTGCGGTAGCGAGTCGATCGCCATGCTGCGGGAGCGCGCGTCGAGGCTTGCGACCGCGTCGACGCGCTCGGTGATTCCTTCGGATGCTCTGTGTATGAGGGTCTGGGAGCTCATGCCGTCAGTAAAGCCGCCGGCGATCATCAGAACCTCAATACCCCTGAAGAAATAACGAAAACTTCACGGGCGCCAAATTTCATAGGCCGGCTGCCTGCCGGTCAGGATCCGGACCACCTCTGCCAGACGGCCCGCTCGCGTACCCTGATGGGGCATGCCGTCAGTGCCTCCCGCCGTCTCCGAGAGCCTCACCGCCGCCATCCAGCTCGGCCCGCTGGCGCTGATGGGCCTGCTCTACGCGCGCCGGGCCAACAGGCTCTCAAAGACCCGCAACGCGGTCCCTCGCTGGCGCCAGGCCTGTTTCTACGGCGGCTTCGTCGTGATCGGCCTCGCCCTGACGGGCCTGGGCGGGCCGGCCGAGGAACTGCTCTACGTCCACATGATCGAGCACCTGCTGCTGGGCGACATCGCGGCCCTGTTGATCGTGCTCGGGCTGACGGGCCCGCTGATCGCCCCGATCCTGAAAATCCGCTTCTTCGACCGCCTGAGGATCCTGGCCCACCCGCTGATCGCCTTTCCCCTGTGGGCGATCGACATCTATGTCTGGCACCTCCCGGTCCTCTACCAGGCGGCTCTGCGCCACCCCGTCGTCCATGCGACGCAGCACGCCATGTTCCTGGGCCTGGGGATCAACATGTGGATGTGCCTGTTCGGCCCGCTGCCGATGCCGCAGTGGTTCGGCAACCTGGGCAAGCTCATCTACATCGTCGCCGTGCGGCTGACGGGCACCGTCCTGGGAAACCTCTTCCTGTGGTCCGGGACGGTCTTCTACCCCTACTACCTGCACGGGGACTCGGTCTACAACATCTCGCCGCTGGCCGACCAGAACGTGGCCGGGGCGATCATGATGGTCGAGGAGTCGATACTGACCCTCGCCCTGTTCTGCTGGCTGTTCCTGAAGGCCGCCAAAGAGGGTGAGGAGCGTCAGAACCTCCTTGACTACGCGCAGGCCAACGGCCTCGAGCTGAGCGAGGCAAGGGCCGCCCGGGCTGTGGCCGCCGGAATGGGCCCGGAGCTGCGACAGCGGCTCGAGACCCGCAGTGGCGCCACCGAGCCGAGCTGAGCGCTAGGCTCGCCACATGTGCGCCGGATGCGCGATGGCGGCCGCCTCGGCGGCGACCGGGTTCAGGACCTGGCTTCAGAGCAACAACTTCGGCTGGTTGACCCCACGGCGCCTGCGGCGCCTGACGATCGCCGCGATGTGCGCCGCGGGTCTCGTCTCCACCGTGGGGATCTCGGGCTCCGGGACGGCGGGCGCGGCCGGGCCTCACGTCGCGCCCGCCCAGCTCTCGCCCCGATGAGCTCGACGGCTCCGCGACGCTTCTAGACTCGAGCGATGGCAAGCCAGTACGGCTACTTCGACTCGGGCTCGATGATCAGGCGGATCCACGCCGAGCGGGCCGTCGCCCTCTCAGGCCAGCGGGCTCTCCTGATGCAGGCGGCCCATCCCCTGGCGGTGCACGGCCTGCTGGCCCACACGACCGCCATGGACGAACCCTACGACCGGCTCGCCCGAGCGGCCGAGACGATGAACACGATCGCCTTCGGATCGCGAGCCGAGGCAGATCGGATCACCAAGCGGGTAAGAGCCATGCACCGGCGGGTGAGCGGGGTTCTCGAGGAGGCCGTTGGCCCCTACCCGGCCGGCACGCCCTACAGGGCCGATGATCCCGAGCTCCTGCTGTGGGTCCTCTTCACACTCGTGGACTCGGCGATCGTCGTCTACGAGCACTACGTGCGCCCGCTGCGCCGCGAGGAGCAGGCCGGCTTCTGGATGGACTACCGCGTCGTGGGCGGCCTCCTGGGCCTCGAGCGGACGGACATGCCCGCCACGCTCGACGACCTGAACGAGTACCGCACCCGGATGTTCGAGGGCGATGAGCTCTACGTCACCGACTGGGCCCGCGAGCGGGCGCGCGAGATCGTCCTCTCGCCTCCCGTCCCCACGCTGGCGAGGCCTGCCCTCGAGACGGCCAACTTCGTCACGATCGCCCTGCTGCCCGACCGGATCCGCGAGCAGTACCGGTTCTCGACGATCCCACCGAACCTTCTGCGCAGGGCCGTCGTAGAGGGCGGCGCCCAGTACTTCCGCCGCGCGGTCCTGCCGTTCCTGCCCAACCGCCTCCGCCTGGTCCCAAGCGCCCGCCCCGCAAGCTGACGCGAGCGAGTTGCGTCAATGCCTGCGCGGCCTGAGAGTCGGCCGTCGCCGTAAGAGACCCGCGGAGTTAGGGCGTTGCTGGCCAAGCATGGCAAGGACGCAGCAAGCTAAACGTGCTCCGCACGTGAGCGCGCGAGGACGCCGCCAGGCGCCGCGCCAGCGACGTCCTAACCGCCGGCTACGGCTGGGAGGATCGTTATCTCGCTCCCGTCCTTGACCGGAGTAGCGAGACCGTCGAGGAAGCGGATGTCTTCGCCGGCCAGGTAGACGTTGACGAAGCGGCGCAGCGAGCCGTCCTCGTCGGCGATCCGGGCGCGGAGCTCCTCATGACGCTCGAACAGGCCGTTGAGAACCTCCTGGATGGTGGCTCCCGACAGCTCGGCTTCGGCCTCCCCGCCGGCTGCCGCTCGCAGCTGGGTGGGGATCTTCACGACAACGCTCATCAGACTGCGACGGTCTCGGTGACACCGGCCTCGAAGGCGGCCACCGAAGGCTCGATCGTGCGTGTCTCGAATGTGCCGCGAACCGCGTCCAGTGTCTTCAGGCCCTCGCCTGTGATGACAAGCACGACGCGTTCGTCGGGGTCGATCTCGCCGCGTTCGGCCAGCTTTGCAAGAACGGCCGTCGTGACGCCGCCGGCGGTCTCGGTGAAGACCCCGGTGGTCTCGGCAAGCAGCTTGATGCCCGCGCGGATCTCCTCGTCGGTGACGGAGTCCACTCCGCCTCCGGTCCGGCGTGCAAGATCGAGCGCGTAGGGCCCGTCCGCGGGGTTGCCGATTGCCAGCGACTTGGCGATCGTCTTCGGCTTGACCGGCCGGCAGACGTCGTGGCCCTCGGAGAATGCCTGCGCGACGGGCGAGCAGCCCTCGGCCTGGGCGCCGTTCATGCGCGGGGCGCGGCCCTCGAGCAGTCCGAGCTCCGTCCATTCCTGGAAGCCCCGGGCGATTTTCGTGAACAGCGAGCCTGAGGCGATCGGGACGACCACACGGTCGGGGAGCTCCCAGCCCAGCTGCTCGGCGATCTCGAAGGCCAGGGTCTTTGAGCCCTCTGCGTAGTAGGGACGCAGGTTGATGTTCACGAAGGCCCAGTCGCGGTCCGCGCAGAGCTCGGTGCAGAGCCGGTTGACATCGTCATAGGAGCCCTTGACGCCCACCAGGTTGGTGCCGTAGATGCCCGTTGCGAGGACCTTCTGCTCCTCGAGGTCGGCCGGGATGAAGACGTATGAGTCCATCCCCAGGGCCGCCCCGTGGGCAGCTACCGAGTTGGCCAGGTTGCCGGTCGACGCGCAGGCGATCGTCTCGTAGCCCAGCTCGCGTGCCCTGGTCACGGCGACCGAGACGACCCGGTCCTTGAACGAGTGGGTCGGGTTGGCTGCGTCGTTCTTGACCCACACCTCGCGCAGTCCGAGGCGCTCGGCCAGGCGGTCGGCCCGGATCAGGGGTGTGCAGCCCGCGGGCAGCCCGACGCGGGAGGCAAGCCGCCCGGAGGGGCCGGGAGGGCCGTCCACGATCGGCAGGAAGTCGGCGTAGCGCCAGATGTTCTGGGGGCCGCCCTGGATCCGGCGGCGCAGCTCGCCGACGTCGTTTCCGAGGCGGCTGTGGTCATAGATGACCTCGAGCGGGCCGAAGCACTGCTCGCAGACGTAGAGCGCCTCCAGCGGATACTGGGCCTTGCACTCTTTGCACTGAAGATGACTGACAGCCATTTGGGGCTCCTTCGCTATTTGCCTTCGCCTGTGTCACGTGTGGCGAAGAGCGCGAAGCCCGCCACACATCACCTGGAATTGGCACCTTCCCGTCTGTGACATTGACGGTGGTTGCCGGGGTTTCACAGGGCCAGGCCCTCCACCCCTCTCGATGTGTCTGTCTGGTGCGGAAGTCTAGCAACCCTGTCGGCAGGAAGACATCCGGTCGTTAGCGCCGGGCGCGCCCCGCCGGCCGGGTAACGCCGCGCACCATCCGGTGTAGCCAATCACGTGAGCACCTCGACCACCGAGCAGGTTCTACGCACGTCCGAGGGCGGCGAGCCGTTCCGCTTCGCCTCCCCCGGTACCAAGCGGCGGATGCTGGTGATCGTCAACCCCTACGCGAGCACCGTCTCCGATCGCCTGCGCCACCTGGTCGTCTATGCCCTCCAGGGCCGCTACGAGGTGGATGCCGTGGACACAGAGGCCCGCGGGCACGCGACGGAGCTGTGCCGCGAGGCCGCCCACGAGGGGTATGACGTGGTTGTCGCCTTCGGCGGCGACGGGACTGTCAACGAAGCCGCGAACGGCCTGCTGGGATCCCCCACCCCGCTCTGCGCGCTGCCCGGAGGATCGGCCAATGTCTTCGCCAAGATGCTCGGCATCCCCGGGGATCCGGTCGACGCGACCGAGCACCTGCTCGCGATGGCCGACGACTGGCACCCCCGCCGGGTGGACCTGGGGGTCGTGAACGGGCGCTGCTTCGCCTTCTCCTCGGGCGTCGGCCTGGACGCCAGCGTGGTCGAGCGGGTCGATGCGAACCCCCGCATGAAGGCGCGGCTCGGGCCCTACTTCTTCACCTGGGTTGCCGTCAGCACGTTCTTCCGCCGCTATCTGCTGAGCCCGCCGCGCCTCGAGGTCGAGGCCGCCGGGAAGCGCCTCAGCGGCGTCACGGCGATCGTCCAGAACGGCTCGCCCTTCACCTACTTCCAGAACCGCCCCATCGAGATCGCCGAAGGCGCCTCGCTCGACTCGGGCGCGCTCGCCGGGGGCGTCCTCCACCGGGCCACCCTGCTGGCGATGCCCTCGATCGCCTGGCGGGCCTTTTCCCCCAGGGCGAAGGTCTCGGGCCACCGTCAGGTGACGGGACTGCCAGATGCCAGCGAGCTGGTCGTCCGCAGCGCCGACGGACGGCCGCTGCCGCTTCAGGTCGATGGCGACTACCTCGGCGAGGTCGCCGAGGCGCGCTACTCGATCCTGCCGGATGCACTGAACGTCGTCGCCTGAGGCCGCGACACTCCGGGAGCGATGTCGCCGGCCTGAAGGAGTAGCCCAGGCGCGGGGCTAGTCGCCGGCGCCGGGCGTGACGCGGTATGCGTCGAATACGGACTCGGTGTTTCGCAGCCTGGTGACGGCGCTCTTCAGTGTGTGGGTGTCGGCCATCTCGACAACGAAGCGGTTCTTGACCATCGGGCCCATCGACAGGCAACGGGCTTCGAGGATGTTGCCGCCCGACTCCGAGAAGGCTCGCGAGAGATCCTCCAGCAGCCGGTGGCGATCCCAGGCGTCCACCTGGATCTCGACGATGAAGCCCGTCGACTGGTCCCCTTCCCAGGAGACGTTCGTGAAGCGCTCGGGGTTCTTCTGGAGTGTCGCCGTGTTGGGGCAGTCGGCCCGGTGGATGGTGATCCCGCGGCCCAGCGAGATGTAGCCGACGATCTCATCGCCCGGCACCGGCCGGCAGCACTTGGCCA
>CAZFGJ010000092.1:0-11805 GCA_964518445.1 uncultured Solirubrobacteraceae bacterium | reverse complement strand
CTGATCGCCGGGCGGCGCGTCGAAGGCGGCGACAGCGATCCGGGCGCCCTGGCCCCGCAGCTTCAGCTGGCGGGCAAAGGACGTGATCTCGCGCCCGGCGCCCCAGACGCCGACCCGGGCGCCGTCAAGGTCTGAGAATCGCACGGACGTCCTCGAGCAGCTGGGCGGGCACGTCGTGATCCTCGCCCAGCGCCAGGACTTCCCGGGGCGCTCCGGCGGAGTCGGGGCTCCTCGCCAGGACCTCATCGGTCAGGCGCCTCACGACGGCATGTTCGCGCCACCGCGGGTCCTCGGCGAGCATGCGCATCGCCGCCAGGCTCTCCTGCTCCTCGCCGACGCACTCGAAGGGCTTATGCCCGCCGCTGGCCGCCAGCAGGGCGAAACCCTCGAACTGGGCGTCATCGTCGAGCAGGTCGGCACCGAATATCTCGTGCAGGTGCTCGGGGGAGCTGAAGGGCGCCAGGGCGAGGAAGACGAAGCGGCACTTGGGGCAGTCGCAGCACCACGAGGCGGCCCTCAGGGTGGGATCGATCCGGAAGATGGCGTTGCAGCTGGTGAAAGCACCGTGGTAGCGCTCCATGCCTGCGAATGCCCGGGCGATGGCGAGCTCCGAGGCGCCCCGCAGGATCGAGAACTGACGCACAGGAACCCCCGTCTCGGCGACCGCCGCGCTGAGCAGGCGCTCGGCGACCAGCCCCTTGCTGAACTGGTGATTGACGTCGACCCCGTCCCACTGAAGGTTTCCGGCCGAGGCGGAGCGCTCGTTGGCCATGGCGACCGCGTCGAAGCCGTTCAGGGCTGCTGTCAACAGAGCCACACAGGTGACGATCGCCGTGATGGGGATGTGCCCGTTGACGGCTCCTGCGGCGTTCAGCTCGAACAGCAGCGGGTCGATCGTCCGGCGGGCGATCAGATGGGGGAGCTCCGCCGCGGCGGCGGTCCGGGCGATCGGCGGGGCGTCGCCGATCGAGAAGAGCGAGACCTCCGCGCCGGAGCGCCGTGCGATCTCGATCGCCACTGCCGAGTCCTTTCCTCCCCCAACCGGAACGAGCAGGCGCTCGAGGCGTTCGGGCGCCGGGACTCCCGGAGGGGAGGCGGCTGTCCGGGGAAATACCGGCCGAGGGAGAGACTCCAGGCGATTGGTGTAGGCGAGCTCGCCCAGGCCCTCCGAGTAGAGCGCCTCGAGCAGCGCGGCCGCGGCAGGGGAGGGCGCCCCCGACTCGCAGCTGATCCGAGGCGGGAGGGCCGCCTTGAAATAGCTGATTCCGGCGACCCAGTGGAGCAGTGCCAGCAGGCCGTCGACGCGGGCGCACTCGGCACAGGACAGGGGCTGCGGGACGGGCAGCTCGATCTGCTCGCTGAAATGAAACTCCTGGTCCAGTGCGTAGTCCAGGCGCACCCGTCCGTCGGCGCCCAGCTCGCGGCCGAGAAAGCGAAAGCTCTCGAAGGCTGTGCGGTCGAAGGCGACCACCGGCTGCTCAGCGTCTACTGCCATGGCCCAAGCGTAGAGCCAGCGTGGCGGCGGGCCCCTCTAGTCGTTCGCCGTGACGGCCTCGAGCAGCGCTCCGAAGCGCTGGCGTGCCTCGTCCCTGCGGGTGGGCAGGTGTTCACTGGGCACGCCTTCCTCGGGCGGCTGGTAGCCGGCCAGGATGTGACGGGCCACCGACTGGCGGTGCACCTCGTCGGGCCCGTCATAGATGCGGGCCGCGCGGGCGAAGCGATACATCTGCTCGAGCGGCAGGTCGGTCGAGTAGCCCAGCGAGCCATGCAGCTGCAGGGCCCGGTCGACCACGTCATGGAGCACCTTGGCGCCGAAGAACTTGATCAGGGCAACCTGGTCGCGGGCGGCGCTGGCGCCCTGGGTGTCCATCGTCCATGCGGCGTGAAGGGTCATCAGGCGAGCCGCCTGCATCTCGGCGGCGCTGTCGGCGATCCAGTTCTGGACGGTCTGCTTTTCTGACAGCAGCGAGCCGTGGGCCTGCCGGTAGGTCGCCCGCTCGCACATCATGTCGAAGGCTCGGCGTGCCACTCCCAGCCAGCGCATGCAGTGGTGGATCCGTCCCGGGACGAGCCGGTGCTGGGCCATGATGAAGCCCTCTCCCTCTTTGCCCAGCAGGGCCTCCGCCGGAAGCCGGGCGCCGTCGTAGAGGATTTCGGCGTGGCCGCCGTAGTTGCCGAACTCGGCCGAGGGGTGCTCCATGGTGGGGACGTCGCGCAGGATGTCCACACCGGGGGTGTCGGTCGGGACGATGAACATCGAGGCGCGCTGCGAGGGCCTGGCGTCGGGGTTGGTGACGGCCATGACGATCAGGAAGTCGGCGATCGAGGCGTTGGAGGAGAACCACTTGCGGCCGGTGATCACCCAGTCGTCGCCGTCGCGGACGGCCCTCGTGGCGAGCTGGGTGGGGTCCGATCCGGGGGTGTGGGGCTCGGTCATGCTGAAGGCGCTGTGCAGGTCGCCGGCGAGCAGCGGGTGAAGCCAGCGGTCCTTCTGCTCTTCGGTCCCGTTCATCGCGAGGATCTCCGAGTTGCCGGAGTCGGGGGCGGCGTTGCCGAACGCAAGCGGAGCGATCGGGGAGGTGCCGAGGATCTCGTGCATCAGACCGAGGCGGACCTGTCCCATGCCCTGGCCGCCGAGGTCCTCGGGCAGGTGGGCGGCCCAGAGGCCCCGCTCCTTGACCTGCTCCTGCAGGGGGGCCATTGCGCGCATCAGGCCATCGAGACCGAGCTCCGGCCAGATCGTCTCGAGCGGCCAGATCTCGCGGCGAACCATGTCGCGCATCCAGTCGAGCTGCTCCTGGAACTCGGGCTCGGTTGAGAAATCCCAGCTCATCTCTTTCGTCCTTTCGGTCGGGCTCCCCGGTGAAGTCGAGCAGAGCCTACGTGCTATCAACCAGTGGCGCTCGAAAGCCATCAGAGGAGGAGCAGATGAACAGTCAGGGAACGATCGTCGGAGGGGTCGACTTCATCGGTCTCTCGACGCACGACCTCGAGTCAGCGGTGACCTTCTACGGGGAGACCCTGGGGCTCCCCAGGTCGGTCTATATGCCCGAGCGGAACTTCGCCGAGTTCGAGACGGGCAACCTGACCCTCAATGTCCTGGACGGCGAGAAGATGGGAATCGGGCATCACGTGAACCAGCAGCCGATTGCACTGCATGTCGATGATGTGGGGGAGGCACGCGCCTCCCTGGAAGCGAAGGGAGTGGCCTTCCTCCGGGACACGTTCGACACGGGCGTCTGCCACATGGCCTTCTTTAACGACCCCGACGGCAATGCCCTGATGCTCCACCACCGCTACGCCCCGCGCACGACCGAGGCCTGAGATGGGCGACGGGGGGGCGCTCGGCGCGATGCTGCTTCCGGGCGCCCGGGCGCTGCTGGCAGCCCATGCGGAGGAAATCCCCCAGCGGGACGACCTGTGCGGCGCGTTCTGCGGGGCGCTCGCGATGCGGGCCGCCGGAATCGACCGCGTTGGGGTCGAGCAGCTCGATCAGGACACAGTCGCGCTGGCCGCCGGGAGCATCGTCTCGGACTCGCGCGACCCCGACACGCTGCCCCATGGCGAAACGGGTCGCAGGGACTATCGCCTCGAGATACCGGGGATCGATGATCCGGATATCTCCGGGACGACCGCGGCGGGGGTCGTCGAGGCGATCGCCGAGCTGGGCGGCGGACGGGTCGTCCCGATACCCATCAGCGGCCCCTGGACGGCCGCGACTCTGACGGGGATGTTCGATCTGGCGCTGACCCTCGAAGAGCCAGTAACGCTGATCGCGAACCTTGCCACCCATCACCTGTGGGGCGGGCACCCGAGCAGCGTTCAGATCCTCGATCAGCTCTATGAGGGTCGCGAACAGGGACCGGCGGCAGACTGGGACGTCGGGCACTTCACCTGTGTGGCGGGGCGAATCGACGGACCGGGAGGCAGCCTCTATCTGGTCGCCGACACATACCCGGCTCTGGGAAACCGCGGAATCCACCTCCAGCCCACGGGACGGCTGGCGGCGGCGATCGACCGGCGCGACAAGCCGACCGGGGGAATCATCGCGGTCGTCTGCGAGCGTGAGACTTCACGCCTGCGCGAGGGCGCCGGGGCGCTGGGACTGCGCGAGGAGATCTGGGACAACGGAACGGTGACGGGGGAGGCTCCGGCGTGAGCCCCCCGGAGCTCTCGACACTCCTCACATGCGACCTCGGCGCGATCTCCCGAGGACGCTCGGTGTTCACCGCGGAGCTCTCGGAGCATCTGGTGAAAGGCGTCGGCTGGGTGCCGGCCAACCAATCGCTGACACCGCTTGGGGGACTGGCCGAACCCAACCCGTTCGGGTCGACCGGCGATCTTCGCCTGATGCCCGACGAGAGCACCCATGCGACGGTCGGGGCAGGGCCGGGCGAGACCCCGCTGGACCTGCTGCTGTGCGACATCGTCGAGACCGACGGCACGCCCTGGGAGTGCTGCCCGCGGAGATTCCTGGCGAGCGCTTTGACAGCGCTCCGGGCCGAGGCCGGTGCACAGCTGACGAGCAGCTTCGAGCACGAGTTCCAGCTGCTCAGCACCGAGGAGGAGGCACTGCCCTTCTCGCTCGAGGCGCAGCGGCGGGCCGAGCCGTTCGCCAGCACGCTGATGGGAGCGCTGCTCGAGGCAGGGGTCGAACCCGAGCGGTTCTTCGCGGAGTTCGCGCCGCACCAGTTTGAGATCCCCGTCGCGCCCGCCACGGGAATGGAGGCGGCCGACAGGGCGGTGATCATGCGTGAGGTCGTGCGCGAGGTGGCCCGGCGCCAGGGCCTGCGAGCCAGCTTCGTCCCGCTGCTCGATCCCGCCGCGGCGGGCAACGGCGTGCACATCCACATGAGCCTCTCCGACGAGGAGGGCCGGCCGCTGCTCCACGATCCGGCCCGCCCGGGACAGCTGAGCGAGCTGGGCGGAAGCTTCGCGGCCGGCGTGCTGTCACATGCGAGAGCCCTGACGGCCGTCTGCGCACCGAGCCCCGTCTCGGCCGAGCGCCTGCGGCCGCATCACTGGAGCGCCGGTGCGCTCTGTCTGGCCGTGCGCAACCGCGAAGCCCTGCTGCGGATTCCCCCCCTCATCTCCCTGGCGGGAGAGGATGCGGCGGGGCAGATGCGCCTGGAGTACCGGGGCGCCGACGCCGCGGCGAACCCCTATCTGGCACTGGGCGCGATCGTCCGGGCGGGACTGGAGGGGATCCGCGAGGGTCTCCCCTGCCCGCCGATCCTCGAGGTCGACCCGGCGACCCTCTCGGAGGAGGACGCCGAGCGATTCGGCGTGGGCGCTCTGCCCTCCTCGCTGGACGGGGCGCTGAGCGCGCTCGAACAGGATGGAACGGCTCGCGGCTGGCTGGGGCCGTTGCTGAGCGAGGCCTACCTGAGCCTCAAGCGGGCTGAGCTGAGCGGGACCGCCGAGCTGTCCCTCGAGGAGGCCTGCAGCCGCTATGCCTCGATCTACTGAGCTCGAGTCCGCGCTCCTCGAGGCGATCGAGCGGGAGCTCCCGCGAGCGATCGGACTGCGCCGGCGCCTGCACGGGGACCCCGAGCTGGCCCACGCAGAGATACGTACGGCCGAGGCGATCTCGGCCGAGCTGCCGGTCGAGCCGCAGGCCTTCGCCGGGACGGGGCGGCTTGCGACGATCGGCGCGACGGAGGACGAACGCCCGCCGGTGGGGGTGCGTGCCGAGCTGGACGGCCTGCCGCTGATAGAGCGGACGGGCGCGGACTTCAGCGCGCGGGGAAACACCATGCATGCCTGCGGCCACGACGTCCACATGGCTGCCCTGTGCGCGCTCTGCCGCGCCGCCGGCGGCATGGCCGAGCGACTCCCCGCGCCGCTGCTGGCGATCTTCCAGCCCAGCGAGGAGGCCGCCCCCTCAGGTGCCGAGATGCTCGCCGCCGAGGGTCTGCGACCGGCTCCCCGGGCGATCGTGGCGGCTCATATCCACCCGGAGCTCCAGTGGGGGACGGTGGCGCTCGACGGGGGAGCCGTCAACGCCTCGTTCGACGGCATCGAGATAGAGATCCGGGGCGAGCCCTCACATGGGGCCTACCCCCACCTTGGAAGCGACCCGGTCCTGGCTCTGTCGGCTGTCGTGGTGGCGCTTCACGCGCAACTCGGACGGAGCGTCGATCCGACCCACCCGTCGACACTGACGATCGGCGTGATCGCCGGTGGCAGCGCCGACAACGTGATCCCCTCCGAGGCGCGCGCACACGGTGCGCTCCGGGCTCACCGCGAGGAGGACCGCCTGAGGATGCGGGCAATGACCGAGCGAGTCGTCGCGGGCGTGGCGGCGGCCCACGGGTGCGAGGGAAGCGTCCGTCTCACCGCCGGCGAGCCGGCGCTCGAGAACGATGATCTGATCGTCGCGGCGGCCCGGCCGATGCTCGCGGACGCCGGCCTCATGGCGGCCGCCGAGTGGCGCTCCTGCGGATCGGATGACTTCGCCTTCTTCAGCGAGCTGGCACCGATCGCGATGGCATTCGTGGGGCTGGAGGGCGCTCCGGGGTTCCACTCCAGGCCGCTGCATCACCCCGAGCTGCTGCCTCCGGACGCTGCCGTAGGAGCGGTCGCCAGAACCCTGGCCATGCTCTATCTGGCCGGCGCCGAGCGTTAGACCCCTTGCGCGGCGATACGATCGGTCGAGTGCCCGAGCGTTTGTACTTCACCAACTCCGACGAGGCCAACGAGCTGATAGCCAAGGACCCGATGGCGCTGCTGATCGGGTTCGCCCTGGACCAGCAGGTGACTGTGCCCAAGGCCTTCATGGGGCCGCTGGCGATCAAGGAGCGCCTGGGAACACTGGACCCGAAGAAGCTCGCCGCTGCCGATCTCGACCCGGTGTTCCGCGAGAAACCGGCGATCCACCGCTTCCCCTCGAAAATGGCCGAACGGGTCCACGACCTCTCTGCTCACATCAGCGCCGAGTACGACGGCGACGCCGAGCGGGTCTGGAAGGACGCCAGGAACGGGCGGCAGCTGAAGGAGAATCTCGAGGGTCTGCCGGGCTTCGGCGAGATGAAGGTCAAGGCGCTCGGCTCGGTGCTGGCCAAGCGCTACAAACTGGCCAAGGCCAAGAGCCTCGTCCCGCCCCACCCGACCCTGGGCGACGTCGACTCCCCCCAGGCGTTGCTCGACTACCAGGCCGCCAAGCGGGAGCACAAGGCGGAGTGGAAGAAGATGAAGGTCTGAGGTTCGCCGCTACGCGCGGCTGCTGAGCAGGCTCTCGAGCAGCTCGACGTACTGGCCGAGATGACGTGGGCCGAGGAACAGGTCGCGCACGCGTGTCTGAGCGGCCGCGCCCATGCGCTCGGCGGCGTAGGGATCCTCAAGCAGAGAGCTGACGCGCTCTCCGAATGTGCGCAGGTCTCCAGGGTCCACGAGGAAGCCCGTGCGACCGTCCTCGACCTGCTCGAGGATGCCACCGATCCGCGAGGCCACGACCGGCCGGCCCTTCCACATCGCCTCCGCGACGGTGAGGCCGAAACCCTCGGCGAGGCTCTTCTGTGCGACGACGTCGGCGCGCCGCTGCAGAGCATTCACGATGACGGCGTTCTCGTCGGCGTCCACCATCGGCAGCAGCGCAAGGTGCACGCGGCGGCGGATCGGGCCTCCCAGCGCCGACCAGGCCGCCTCGACTTCCGTGAACACCTCTTGGCCCTCGGGGTCATCAGCCACGGCGGTAACGTCGGGACCGGCCAGCAACAGGTGGGGCTCGTCGCTGTCGGGGACATGTTCGGCGAAGGATGCGAGCACCCCCAGAGGGTCCTTGAGACGGTCCCATCGAGAGACCTGGGCGAGCAGTGGAACGTCGAGCGGCAGTTGTCCCTCCTCGAGGATCCGCGCCCTTGACTGCACGCGGCCAACGGTCCCATCGAGGCGCTCGAAGACTGCTCTCGGATGCTGATGAAGGCGGTCGGCGGCCAGTCCCGCGGCACGTAGCACGGAGGCGACGCCGGTGAACGCCATCGCCTGGTTCTTGGGCGAGAAGGCATCGATCGAGGGGGCGATCACCGTCAGCTTGGCTGGATCGAGCCCCTCCCAGAGGTAGGCCTCCCGCGAGAAGACGTACCCGTCGGCGCGCTCGACATAGGACATCAGGAACCGCCAGGCCTCACGGGTGAGGTCGTTGGGGGGGTCGATGCCGATGTGCGCACGCCAGATCACCGGCACGCCGGTCTCCAACAGGCGCGGGATCATGCCGGCGGTCTGGGGATCGTGTAGAAGCACGACATCGGTGGGACCGACAAGCTGGGCCATCTGCTCGGCGTTTGCCGAGCAGACGCGCTCGTAGCCCTCCCGCTCGTCCTCCCCCAACGCGCCACCGTCGCCATCGTGTCCGTGCAGCCGGTTGTGCAGTCGCTTGGTGACCCGGAAGAACTCCTCGTCGCCCTCGATCACGATCCACCGCACGTCAGCTCCGCCGCCGCGCGTGTAGCCGATCAGAGAGCGCAGCATCTCGGCGACACCGCCGCCGTGGGCGGTCGAGTTGACGTTCCAGAAGGTCCGGGACTCGAGCAGCTCACGACCACGGGAGAGCGTGTGTGCAAAGGCCGCCAGGGTGTCGGGACCAAGGACGGCTCGCAGCCGGTCGGGGTCCAGCGGAGTGACCGATACTTCTTCGAGTCCGATTCGGAGATCCTATTCGACCAACTCGGCCAGCCGATCGCCTACGCTCCGACGTCTGATTGAGCGCTCCGACACCCAGGCCGAGGATCAGCGAGAATCGACCCGTGTCAAAGGAGCAGATCGACGAGTACCTGGACGGCCTGCACGAACCGAAGCAAGCGACGCTTCGCACGCTGAGGGAGACGATTCTGGCAACCGTTCCCAACGCCGAACAGTGCATCTCCTACGGGCTGCCCGCCTTCAGGCTCGAGGGCAGGACGATCGCGGGCTTCGGGGCCTTCAAGAACCACCTCAGCTACTTCCCTCACAGCGGCTCAGTGCTCAAGCAGCTCGCACAGGAGACGGAGGGATACACACAGACGAAGAGCTCACTGCACTTCCCGATTGACGAGCCGCTGCCCGCCGAGCTCGTCCAGAGGCTGCTCGCCGTCCGGATCAAACAGGCTTTCCCCGGCCGCTGAAAGCTCCCGTGGGGGTCAACCAGAACGCTCGCCGAGCACGGACCATGCCCCGAGTATCACGCGTCGGGGCGGTCGATTCCCGTGCGGCGGGGCGCCCGTAGACTGCCCAACCCGTGAGAACGCTCGCCGCCCGGCACCCGGGAATCATGGCTTCCCTGGGTGTCTTCGTTGCCGCCCTGCTGTCCTTCATCGCGATCGGGGCAGCCCTTCCGGTGCTCCCCACCTACGTGCGGGGACCGCTGCACTCGACCGACCTCGCCGTGGGCATCGTGGTGGGAGTCTTCGCCGTCACCTCCGTCATCTGCCGGCCACTCGCGGGACGACAGGCCGATCAGCGCGGGCGTCGTGTCGTGCTGATCGCGGGCGCGCTGGCGATGGCAGTCGGAGGCGTGCTCTATTTCGTCTCGGACAGCGTCGCGACCCTCATCCTGGCGCGGTTGGTCGTCGGCATGGGAGAGGGCTCGCTCTACACGGCCGGGGCGACCTGGGCGGTCGATCTCGCTCCGGAGGACCAGCGCGGGTTCGCCCTGGGCCTGTTCGGGCTGGCCGTCTGGGGCGGCCTGTCGATCGGCCCCGTCGCGGGGGAGGTGCTGCGCTCGAACGTCGGCTACAGCGCCGTCTGGATCCTCACGGCCGTGCTGCCGGCGATGACGGCTCTGATCGCCATGCGGTTGCCCGAGCCGGTCAAGCTTGTGTCAGGAGCCCCGCCGGGGCCGATGGCCCTGTTCCCCAAGGCGGCCCACCGCCCCGGGTTCGCCCTGGCGCTCGCGAACATCGGCTACGCGGCTCTGGCGGGCTTCGTGGTGCTGACGCTGAGTGCCCGCGGGATCGGCGGCGGGGCGACCGTCTTCACGGCCTTTGCGATCGCCGTCTTCGCCAGCCGTCTGGTGCTGAGCCGGGTCCCCGACAAAGCCGGTGCGCGACGGACGGCGACGGCCGCGGGGCTCTGCGAGGCGGTGGGGCTGACGATCATCGCCTCGGCCCAGTCGCTCGAGCTGGCGCTGATCGGCGCCCTGGTGGTCGGGATCGGCTTCTCGATGCTCTTCCCCTCACTTGCCCTGATGGTGGTGGGCGAGGTGGGCGAGGACCGCCGCGGCTCGGCACTGGGTGCCTTCACGGCCTTCTTCGACATCGGCGTCGGGCTGGGAGGGCTGATCGCCGGGATGACCGCATCGCTGTTCGGCTACCCGGCCGTCTTCTACCTCTCGGCGCTGGCGGCGGTCGGCACGGCACTGCTTGCGGCGATCCCCGAAAGGACGCCCGCTCTCGTCGGGGACTAGCGCCCTTCTGCGCGCCAGCTCGAATAGAGCGCCGAGAACTCCTGGCGCATCGCGGGCGTCAGATCGCTCGTTCGCAGACGGCCGCTCAGAAGGATCGTCATGCGCATCTGCTCGAGGTACTCGGTGCAGTGCTCGCAGCCGGAGATGTGAGCCTCGAAGCCCCTGCGCTCGGGGCCCGGAAGGGCACCCTCCAGATAGTTGGTGACGAGCTCGACGATCTGCTGGCAGACCAGTTCCTCGCGGCGGCGGAACATCATGCTCCCCCCAGTTCCGATTCGAGCACCTGGCGCAGGCGGCTGCGCCCCCGGTGCAACAGGACCC
Organism: uncultured Solirubrobacteraceae bacterium; assembly: GCA_964518445.1. Taxonomy (GTDB): domain Bacteria; phylum Actinomycetota; class Thermoleophilia; order Solirubrobacterales; family Solirubrobacteraceae; genus Palsa-744. Next base: position 1,103 of record CAZFGJ010000092.1, on the reverse strand, counting down.
GCTGATTGCCCTCGCTGATGTCGAGGACGTCGCAGACCTCCTCGCTGGTCAGGCCGTCCACGTCGCGGAGCAGGACGACCTCGCGCTGGCGGCCCGGGAGTTCCTCCAGGGCATCCCTGATCTCGTCGGCCATCGACTCGGCAAGGAGGCGATCGTGGCTGTCCTCGATCCAGTGCTGGGGCGGTGCCATCCATGCTCCGGAGGCGTCGAAGCGGGCGCTGTCGACAGCCGGGCCGGCGTCGCCTATGGCGATGCTGCGGTCCTCCCGCACCCCGGTGGTCTTCGCCCGGTTGACAAGGATCCTCAGCAGCCAGGTCTTGAAGGAGGAGCGCCCGGCGAAGCCGTCGATTCCACGCAGCACGCCGATCCAGGTGTCCTGGACCACCTCCTCCGCGACGGCGGCGCTGGGAACGAACGAGCGGGCCAAGCGCAGCATGCTCGCCTGATAGCGGCCAACAAGGGCAAGGAATGCCTCCTCGTCTCCTTCGCGCAGGCGCTTGACGAGAGCCGCGTCCTCGTCCTCGGCACGGTTGCGCGCGAGCTGCCAGGTGACGGCGGCCAGCGTTGCGATGAGGTTGAGGTGTATCGAGGGCACGGGGATGTGGGACAACAGGGTCATCCAACTAGGTCCGGCGGAGGCCCTGCAGCGTTACACGACCGGCGGCGGGGTGCCCTGGGCGCTGGCGGCCAGGGTGGGGTCCCAGTCGCACACGGCGCAGGCATGGCGGAAGGCCGACAGGGCGAAATCGAGCGCCATGGCATGAGGGTCGGCGGCTGCGCAGAGGACGTCCCAGTCGAGGACGTACTCTCCCAAGCCGTCCTCCCAGCGAGCCTCGGCCGGCGAGAGGACAGCCGTCGGAAACGCGTCGGGGGCGGGGTGAGCGTAGGCGTAGAAGGCGGCCTTCTCGTAGCGCGGGTCTCCCGGCCACCAGCCGACGGCGACCTCCTGCGCATCCATTGCGTTACGCATGATGAAGTCTTCCGAGGGCGGGGCGGCGGGCTCTCCCGAGAACAGGCTGACGGCAAGATCGAACGAACCCCACCAGGCGTTGACGGGCGTCGAGCGGCCACGGAAGGGCGCCCGGAAGGCGCCCAGCACCAGG
>CAZFGJ010000091.1:0-11991 GCA_964518445.1 uncultured Solirubrobacteraceae bacterium | reverse complement strand
GGCCGTCCTTGCCGACCAGCGGCAGCACGGCGGCCTTGACCGGGGCCAGACGGGGGTGCAGCCGCAGGACTGTCCGCATCTCGCCCTCGCCGGTGCCCTCGCGCTCGACGAGTTCCTCGTCATAGGCATCAACGAGGAAGGCCAGTGTGGCGCGGTCCGCGCCGGCTGCCGGCTCGATCACATGGGGGACGTAGCGTTCGCCCGTCGCCTGGTCGAAGTACTCGAGCTTCTCGCCCGAGAACTCGGCGTGGCGGCTGAGGTCGAAGTCGCCGCGGTTGGCGATCCCCTCGAGCTCCGACCAGCCGATGGGGAACAGGTATTCAACGTCGCTGGTCCCCGAGGAATAGTGCGAGAGCTCGTCCGCGTCGTGAGCGCGGAGGCGGAGATGGTCCGGGCGGATGCCCAGATCCACATACCAGCGCTCGCGCTCGGAGAGCCAGTGTTTGAACCACTGCTCCGCCTCGGCCGGCGGGACGAAGAACTCCATCTCCATCTGCTCGAACTCGCGGGTGCGGAAGATGAAGTTTCCAGGGGTGATCTCGTTCCGGAAGGACTTTCCGACCTGGGCGATCCCGAAGGGGGGTTTCTTGCGCGAGAACTGCAGGACGTTCTTGAAGTTGATGAAGATGCCCTGCGCCGTCTCGGGCCGCAGATAGGCGATCGAGCCCGACTCCTTGACCGGCCCGACGGTCGTTTCGAACATCAGGTTGAAGTCGCGGGCCTCGGTCAGGTCGCACTCGTCCGTTTCGCCGGGGTGCTTTGACGGTTTGCGCCCGCAGGGGAGCTCGCCGATGTGGTCGGCCCTGAAGCGCTGCTTGCAGGTGCGGCAGTCGATCAGCGGGTCGGTGAACCCGGCGAGGTGGCCCGAGGCCTCCCACACGCGGGGGTGCTGGAGGATCGCCGAGTCGATCGCGACGATGTCGTCGCGCTCCTGCAGCATCGAGCGCCACCACTCGCCCTTGACGTTCCCCTTCAGGAGCACGCCGTAGTGGCCGAAGTCGTAGGTCGAGCCGACGCCGCCGTAGATCTCCGAGGAGGGGAAGACGAATCCCCGGCGCTTGCAGAGGGCGACGATCTTGTCCATCGTCACCACGTCGTCCTGGCTGGTGGTGGGGCTGGGCTCGGAGTCTTTGGTCATGGCGGCGAGGGATGGTATTCGACCTGCGCCTCTGCCACGGAGGGGGCCGATCAGCGCGTCGTTTCGAGCGGACATCTGTTCTAGGTGCAACAGGGCGGGTCAAGTCAATCGCCGGAAATGCCGAAGTGATTGATGCCCGGACGAACGCCGACCGGCGACCCGGGCGCCCGAGACCGGAGAACTCGACGTCAGGAGTGCAGATGCAGGCTGTGGGAGACAACAAAAAAGATTCCTCCGGGGCGATCGCCTTCGTGATCGGACAGCATGAGCTGGCCCATGACACGAGCGTCATCAGCGTCGAGGGCGACCTCGACCTCGCCTCGGCACCCGACCTCAAGTGGGCCCTCGGGGACCTGCAGGCGGCAGGCGCCCGCCACGTGGTCGTCGACCTTTCCGGCGTCACGTTCATCGACTCGACCGCCCTGGGCGTCCTCGTGGGTGCCCAGCGGGCGCTGGACCCGGGCATCCGCATGGCCGTTGCCTGCCGGGACGAGAACGTCCTGCGGATCTTCGAACTGACTGGTCTGGACTGCATGTTCGAGATCGTCCCGACCCTCGAGCAGGCGCTCGAGTTCGTCCACGGGAGCACGACGGCGGCCAACTGATGGCCCGGCGCTCTTTCGGACTACGCATTCCAGGACCATCGGCGAGCCTGGCGCTCGCGCTATCGATTCTCTGCGCACTGTTCCTCTCGGGCACGCTCCCGTCCGCCTCGGCGACGCACGCCTCCAAGAAGTCCTCGCCGGAAGCGGCGCCCGCCCCCGCGCTCACCAGCACCCCGGCGGCTGAACCCCCCGCCGCAACGAAACCGGCCGTCAAACACCGCGCCCAGGGACGCGGGCCGAACGCCGCCGCCGGGCCCGGCGGTGGTGGGGCAGCTCCCGCGACCGGCCCCGAAGCGTCGAGGACGGGGACCACGCAGAGCTCCAAATCAGGCGCGACGCGCACTCACGTAGCCGAAAAACGTGCCAAGCGAGCGGAAGAAAAGGCAGCCCAGAAAACGAGCTCCGAAGGAGCCGCCGGCTCGCCGGGCGGCGTCGCGAACCCTCAGACCCAGGCCGGCAAGAGCAAACACGAACGCGAACGCGAACGCGAACAGAAACGCCGCGAACGCAAAGCCGAAAAGGAAGGCTCCAAGGAAACGAAGAAGGAACGCGAAGCGCGGGAAGCCCGTGAAAGCGAAGAAGCCGCCCGCCAGCCGACCGGAGCCATCGCGGCCTCGGCTGCTCCCGTAACGACCCCGGTCGCGACGAGCACTCCGGCGCAGACCGCGACGAGCCCCCTGCCGAAGATCGTCGGCGAAAGCTCCACCGGCGCCGGGGGGCCGCACAGGGCCGCGCATTCCCACAAGGGCGAAGGCCGGGCGCTCCCAGCAGCGGCGGGGGCACTGGCAGCGGTGCCCGTCGCATCCACGGTGAGCCCGGCGGCGCAGAAGAAACCACACCGCCCGGCCGCCTCTCACACCACGGCCAAGGCGAGCGGCCCCGGGTCACAGATCGTCAAGACCGTCACGCGGATCATCGGCGTCGTTCCGCCGCTGCTCTGGCTGCTGGTCGGCGCACTCGGGGTGCTTGCCCTCGCCTTCGCGGTCAGCTCGCGTCTCAGCGCCCGGAGAGCTCGCCTGCTCGCGCGCCAGCGCCAGGAACTGCTGGAGGACGTCGGGTTGATGCAGGCAGCGCTGCTGCCCGAGCTGCCCGAGAGGCTCGGGCCGGTGGGCACGACGGCCGCATACCGTCCCGCTTCCGGTCCCGCGGCCGGCGGGGACTTCTACGACGTCTTCGGGCTGCAGGACGGCCTCGTCGCGGTGATCGTCGGCGACGTCTCGGGTCATGGCCGCGAGGCGCTTCCCCATACGACCCTTCTGCGCTTCACCCTGCGGGCCTACATGGAGGCCGGCCTCGGCCCGCGGGAATCGCTCAGGGCGGCAGCACCGGTCCTTGAACGCCAGCTGGGCGGCTCGTTCGCGACTGTTGTCCTGGCCGTCTACAACCCCCGCGAGCGGACCCTCACCTACTCCTGCGCCGGTCACCCGCACCCGCTGCTCACCGGCATGTCACCGGATGCGCCGATCACCGCCTGCTCGGCGCCCCCGATCGGCGCGGACCGCACGACGGGGACCCGCCAGACGGTCGTCTCGGTCCCCGGCGCCACGGTCGCCTGCCTCTACACCGACGGGGTGATCGAGGCGCGCGTCGAGGACGAGCTGTTCGGCATCGAGCGCCTCTCCGGCTCGCTGGACGCGATCGCAGAGACCGCCACGGCAGCCTCGCTGCTCGACCGTGTCAGCGGCGAAGCCGACCGCCGGCCCGACGACATGGCCGCATGCCTCCTGAGGATCGAGGGAGGCTCCGAGGCGCCCGTCATCAGGACCGAGGAACTGGAGCTCGACCACGCCGAGCTGGGCCGTCGTCGGGTCCATCGCTTCCTGGCCGCCGCAGGACTCGAGGAGACCGAGATCGAGCGCACGATCGAGTTGGCCCGAGAGACGGCCGCAGCTCGCGGCAGCGCCCTGCTCAAGCTTCGCCTCGAGGAGGGCACGCCCCAGATCACTGTGACCCACGACAACGTCGCGCCCCTGAGGGCGCGAGCAATCGCCCGCACCCAGGAGGTAGCCCTATGAACACCGGCCCCGCCCCAGATCTCGACGCTGCGATGGTGCTCGGCATGGCATCGACAGCGATCCCCTTTGCCCGCTCCCGCGCCTCTGAGGCAGAGCGCTGGCTGCGCATCCTTCGCCTCCACGGCGAGGCCGGCGCGACCCTCCAGGCACTGGGTGTCAGTGAGGCGCCGCTCGAAACGGTCGAGCACCCCGACCCCGCGGACGGTGGCGAGCGGGCCGACCGTGAGGACGTTGTCGCAAGCGTCAGCGAGGGCGCAACGGAGATCGCCCGCCGCCGCGACGCCCGGGCGGTCGCGACACGAGACATCCTGCTTGCGGTGATGGACGTCTACGGGAACGAGTTCAGCGAGGTGCTGCGCACCCACGGGACCGATCGCGAGGAGGTTCTCGAACGGCTCGAGCCGGCGACGGCCTGAGTAGTCGCTTGAGGGACACTGCCGGCCAATAGGATGGCCGGCAGTGGCACGGATCCTGCTTCTCGGAGGGGGCTGTCGAGGCAGGCAGCTGGCCGCCGGGCTCGTCGATGACGGCCATGCTGTGCGCATCACCACACGCAGCGAGGAGGGCCGCCAGGCGATCGAGGAGCTGGGCGCCGAGTGCTGGCTCGGAACGCCTGACCGGCTGGCGACTCTGCGAGGCGCGCTCGACGGTGTGACCATCGCCTGCTGGTTGCTGGGGACCGCGACGGGAGCTCCCGAGCAGCTTGCCGAGCTCCACGGCACCCGGCTCGAGTTCTTCCTGACCCAGGCGATCGACACGACCGTACGGGGGATCCTCTACGAGGCGCGGGGCACCTCTGTGCCGGCGCCGGTGCTCGCCGAGGGGGAGCGCATGGCCCGCCGGATGACCGAGCTCAACCAGATTCCCCTGGCCTGCCTCGAGGTCGATCCCTCCGACACCGACGCATGGGTCTCCTCGGCCCGCGGGGCGGTCGACTCCCTGCTCGGCCTGTAGCTCGGGCGCGAGCCGGCGGCCAGAGCACGCCGAGAGGTTCAAGCCTGCGGGCGCCCGAGCCGATGAGAAGCCGATGGTGGGGGATCGCTCCAGATATGGACTGCTCGTCTCGGCGCTCGGCGCGGTGATCCTGATCGTCTCGGTGTTCCTGCCCTGGTACGAGGTCAGCTTCACCGCCAACGGTGTCGCCTTCGTCTCGCAGCTGGGTGACCAGTTCGTCGCGCAGTTCGGCAACTCCCACCTTCAGTCCTACCTGGCGCCCCTGCACGGCAGCTTGGCGGCCCTCTCCGGGCAGGGGATCGGCGCGGTCAGCGCCCACCAGGTCCTTCACGACATGAACATCATCCTGATCGTCCTGGCGATCCTTGCCCTGCTGGACGCGCTCTTTCCGCTGGCCCTGGGCGCGAGCGTGGTAGCCGACGGTGCGGGGGGCGCAGCCGTCCTGCTGGGCGGAGTTGCAGCCGTCTGCGTCGTCTTCCGGATGATCTCGCCGCCGACCCCGCCGGGGGACATCGTGTCGCTGTCGCTGCGCGAGGGCGCCTGGCTGGCCCTGCTCGGCTCGATGATGATGGTGCTGGGCGGACTCTGGCCGCGCGCCGCAACCTCCGTGGGAGTGCCCGAGCGGAGCGCTCCCGACCTCTTCTCCGGCCTGTCCGGCTGGACCCCCGGCGCCTAGCCTCAGACGGCCGGCGAGGGGGCCCCTGGAAGGCCCTCCCCGAGGCGCTCGAGGAGGTTTTCGATGATCCTCGCCGTGGCACCCCAGATCAGGTGCTCGCCGACGACATAGACATCGGTCTCGAAGGTGAACCCCCGTCGGGTCATCTCGATCCGTTCGCGCGAATCGCGAACCTCCTGAACGCTCAGCTCGAGCACCGCATCGACCTCGCTCTCGGAGGGCACCCACTTCAGTCCCGCCGGAATCGAGGCCACGAACGGGTGGATCAAATAGCCCGTCACGAAGGTCGAGGTGGGGGGCAGCTCGCCAAGAAGGCTTGCCTGGCCGCGAGGCAGGCCGATCTCCTCTTCGGCCTCGCGTAGGGCCGTCTCGGCCAGATCTGCATCCTCGGCGTCTCGGCGCCCACCGGGAAAGGAGATCTCCCCGGCATGCCGGCGCAGGTCTGAGCGACGCCGCGTGAGGACGACGTGGGGGTCGCCGGACACGTCGAACAGCGGCACGAGGACGGCCGCCGCTACGACCTCGGCGCTCGCCTGTGGAAACTCGCCAGGGGTCGAGGGGTCAGGCGGCCAGGTGAACGCGCTCAATGCGCTCCTGGAACATGACCTCGCCGTCGAGGGCACGGTGAACAGGGCACTTCGCGGCGATCACCCGGAGGCGCTCGACCCGCTCCTCGGGCATGTCATCGGGAAGGCGCATGACCAGCTGGAACTTGGTCGGGCAGCCGCGCTCGGCGGGGCTGTACTCGACGTCCACCTCGACATGGCCGATGTCCCAGCCCTTGCGGCTCGCGTACATCTCCATCGTTATGGCAGTGCATGAGGCCAGGCTGACGGCCAGCAGCTCGAGCGGGTCCGGACCGGCGTCTTCGCCTCCGGCGTCGAGCGTCTCATCGACTGTGAGCTTGTGGTCCCTCACCTGCACCGTGTGCCGCAGAGTCGTCCCGTCGCGGCGAGCAGTGGCTTTCATCCTTGTTAGCCCTTGCGTCTGACTCATTTACGTCCCTTCGGTCGAAGCTTCCCCGCCAAGTACGACATTCCCCCTCCGACGATAGTACCCCCAGCCCCGGTTAGGTGTGGAGGGCAGACCTTTCAGGCCAGCGGGTTGAACAGCAGGCCCGTCAGAAGCTTGGGGTAGAAGAAGGTCGACTTGGGCGGCATGTTCTCGCCCTCGGCCGCCAGTTCGCGCACCTGGCGCACCGGCGTGGGTCGCATCACGAAGGCAGCCTGATACTCGCCAGAGCGGACCATCGCGACCGCCTCGGCGGTGTCGCGCGCGTAGAACATCCCGTTGAAGTGGGAGATGTCGTCGTCGCTCATCCCCAGGGCGCCCTTCAGCAGCAGGGTCTCGAGAACGCCCGTGTCCAGGCGCCGGTACGGCGCCGTGTGCTCCGCCAGGGCCCTGTCGGCGATTGACTGATCCTTCAGACGCAGCCTGACGGTCCGCTCGGTGCGCCCGTCGATGTAGCCCATCTCCAGGGGCGCCGTCTCCTCCGAGGGTTCCGGCGCAAGCTCGGACTCGGGAATCTCGGTCATCTCGAAGTTCTGCCCAAGCGCGGCATCCAGGGCGGCCCAGCGAGCGTCGTCGAGCCCGCGGATCAGCCGGTGGGTGGCGAAGATCTCAAGGCCCGGATCCTCGAGTGCCACGAGGCACATGAGGATGTAGCGGTGCTCGCCCTCGCCGCCGATCTCCTCGGCGTAGGCGTCCATCGTCTCGTAACGGTGGTGCCCGTCGGCGATCAGCAGCTCGGCATCCCTTGTCGCCGCCTGGACGGCCGCGATCGCCTCGGAATCGGCCACGCGCCAGAGCCTGTGACGGGTTCCGTCGCCGTCGGTCACATCGCCCCAGGGCGCCTCGGCGGTGAACGGGGCGAGCGCCCCCCAGGCCACACCGGACGGGTCGGAGTAGAGCGAGAAGATCGGCGAGATGTTCGCCCTCGTGGCCCGGGTGAGACGCAGCCGGTCCTCCTTGGGTCCCGGGTGGGTCCGCTCGTGCGGTCGCACCCGGCCAGGTCCGTAGCCCTCGATCCGCACGCGGCAGAAGAAGCCCTGACGGGTGCGAGCGACGCCATCGGGACCGGCGTAGTCCTGGGTGTGCGCCCACAGGGCCGGCTCATCGTCGAGCGCCAGGACACCCTCGCTCTGCCAGCTGGCGAACAGCTCCCGGGCCGCCTCGTAGGGGTCGCCGCCGTCCTCGCCGGCCTGAGGCAGATCGATCGCCACGACGTTGAACGGGGAGCGCTCCAGCAGCGCGGCACGCTGGGAGGAGTCGATCACGTCGTAGGGCGGCGCGACGACATCCGCCAGGGGACCGGAGACCTCCGGGGCGTAGTGGATAGCGCGGAGCGGTTGGACGTCGGCCATGCGCTGGCGGAGGCTAGCAGCGCAGTGCGAAATTCATCCGCACGCACACCCCTGGTGCGCCACGTGGCGTCTCTTGTTGACAAGATCCCTTCCATGGCGACCATGGAAGGGGACGTCCGCCGGCGAGGACCATCGCCGCGGACGGTGCTGGCAATCGCCTCGCTGGGCGCGAGCGTCGCTTTCGTCGACGCGACGATCGTCAACATCGCCTTTCCGGACATTCACCGGTCGTTTCCGCAGACGCCGATCTCCTCGTTGAGCTGGGTCCTCAACGTCTACAACATCGTCTTCGCCGCCTTCCTGGTGGCCGCCGGGCGGGTGGCCGATCTGCTTGGACGCCGCCGGGTGTTCATCTTCGGCCTCGAGCTCTTCACGGCCGCCTCGCTGCTCTGCGCCGTCTCCCCGTCCGTCTCGCTGCTGATCGCCTGCCGTGTCCTTCAGGCCCTGGGCGCGGCGCTGCTGGTGCCCTCCTCGCTCGCCCTTGTGCTGAACGCCTTCCCGGTGAACCAGCGCTCGCACGGCGTGGCGCTCCTTTCGGCCGTGGCTGCCGCGGCCGCCGGTCTCGGCCCGTCGCTGGGCGGCCTGCTGGTCACGCTCTCCAGCTGGCGCCTTGTCTTCCTGGTCAACATCCCCATCGGAATCGTCGCGGTCCTGCTGGCTCGCCGGCACCTCGTCGAGAGCCGCACTCCCGGCCGGCGGCGGATGCCCGACGTGACGGGGGCGATCGTGTTCGCCCTGGCCATCTCCGCCTGCGTGCTCGGCGTCGTCAAGGGCCAGGAATGGGGCTGGAGGAGCCCGCGGATCATCGCCTGCGCCCTGGTGGCCCTCGCGCTGATGGCGGTGTTCGTCCGGCGCTGCAAATGGCACCGCTCCCCGATGGTCGACCTGTCTCTCCTTCGGATCCGGACCTTCAGCGCCGCCAACGGCATGACGATCGTGGCCGCCGCCGGCTTCTACGGCTACACCCTGACAAACGTCCTGTTCCTGACCGGCGTCTGGCGCTACTCGGCGCTGTCGGCCGGTCTGGCGCTCACGCCGGGGCCGTTCGTGGCGGCCGCGGTCGCGGGCCCCACCAGCAAGCTGGTCGGGCGGGTGGGGCACAGGCCCGTCCTGGTTGTTGGCGGCCTGATCTGGGGCGGGGCCGTCGTGTGGTTCATAGAGCGGGTCGGGGTCAAGCCGGAATTCCTCAGCGTCTGGCTGCCCGGAATGGTGATGCTGGGCATCGGGGCCGGGACGCTCTTCCCGAACCTCTCCAGTGCGGCGGTGGCCTGCGCGCCGGGGGAGAGCTTCGGCACCGCCACGGCTCTGAACGCCGTCGCGCGGCAGCTGGGAGCCGCATTCGGGGTCGCATTCGTGATCGCCATCATCGGGACGCCCTCGCCACACGAAGTGATGGACGCCTTCGACAACGCCTGGGCCTTCGGTGCCGGATGCCTGTTCCTGGCAGGGCTCGGCGGGCTGCTGGTTCAGCGCCTGCCCACTGTCGCCGAGACGGACCTCCAGCGAGCGGCGCCCCTGGTGCGAGGCGCCGGCCTGGAAGGGGAGCTTCCCGAGAGGGTGAGGCGGGCGATCGAGGTGGCCGCACACGAGGAGCACGAGCCGCGGGCGGAGTCCGTCGCCGACTTTCTGAGCCGCGTGCCGATCTTCTCGGGACTCGAGCGAGCCGGGCTCGAGTCGCTGGCCGAAAGCGCACGGCCCGTGCGGGTCGATGCCGGGGCATGGCTGTTCCGCAGGGGAGAGCCGGGCGACGCGATGTACGTCGTGCGTACCGGAAGGCTCGAAGTGGTTGACGAGGAGCAGGATGCGCTGCTGCGCGAGCTGGCTCGTGGTGACGCGCTTGGAGAGCTGGCGCTGATCAGCGCTGCGCCGCGCTCGGCATCCGTCCGGGCAGGCCGCGCCAGCGATGTGCTGGAGGTCGGCCGGAGCGACTTCGAGGCGCTGCTTCGCGGCTCGCCCGAGCTGTCGCTGGCTCTCAGCCGCGTGCTGGCCGACCAGCTCAGGGACACCCACTCGCCGCTCGGTGCATCCCGGCCCCGTCCCACCACGGTGGCGCTAGTCGGCCTCAGCCCGGGACTTGACCTGGAACGGATCGCCCGGGGCCTGACCACGGCGCTCGAGCTCCACATGTCACCGGTGCTGCTGAGCGGCCGGGAGGCTGATCCGCCCAGCGGCGGGGCCGACTCGGCGGGTGTCTACGGCCCGGTGCTGGACCGCTCGGAGTCCAAGCATGATGTTGTCGTCCTCAACGCCGGCCGGCTCGACTCGGAGGAGCCCTGGACCGAGTTCTGCCTGCAGCAGGCCGACAGGATCTTCGCCCTCACCTCCGGCGGCCCTGTGCCGGCGGCCCTTCAGGCGCACCTCGAGCTGCAGGGCTGCGACCTGGTCGCCGTGAACGTCCCCCGCGGCTCGGGACGTCTCGCCGGCTGGGCGCCCGAGCTCAACCCGATCGAGACCCATGCGCTGGACGAGCAGTCACTCGACGGCGATCTGCAGCGGATGGCCCGTCGTCTCAGCGGGCGCTCGGTGGGGGTCGTCCTGTCCGGCGGTGGAGCGCGGGCCTTCTCCCACATCGGAGTCCTCGAGGAACTCACCGCCGCGGGGGTCGCGATCGACCGCGTCCTCGGGGTCAGCATGGGCGCCTTCGTCGGCGGGCTCTTCGCGCTGGGGATGGACGGCGATGAGATGGACGCGCACTGTTTCGAGGAGTTCGTCCAGCGTCGCCCTCACACGGACTACACGCTTCCCCGTCACGCCTTCATTCGCGGGACGCGCGCCGAAGCGATGCTTCAGAGGACCTTCGGCGACGCCTCGATCGAGGAGCTGTCCCGGAGCTACATGTGCGGAGCCGCAGATCTGCGGACCGGGCGACTGGTGATCCTCAGGCAGGGCTTCATGTGGGACGCCGTCGGATGCAGCATGTGCATCCCCATCCTCGCGCCACCTCAGCTCCGGGGACGAGACCTGCTCGTCGACGGCTCGCTTGTCGACAACCTTCCCGTCAGTGCCATGGCCGACCTCCGCGAGGGCCCCGTCATCGCTGTCGACGTCAAGACGAGCTTCGACTCGAACGGAGCGGCCCGAAGCGCCAGGGAGCCTCGCGAGGCTCGCCCGGCTCGAACACCCGGCCTGGGGGAGACCCTCACCAGGGTCCTGCTGCTGGGTAGCGCCAACACCTCAGAGGCCGCTCGCCGGCATGCCGACCTCATCATCAAACCGCGGGCCGAGGGTGTCGCGTTGCTCGAGTTCCATCAGATCGACGCAGCCCGCGAGGCCGGCCGTGCCGCTGCACGTGAAGCCCTCGAGCAGGACGTCTCGGCCCTGCTCGCATGAGGAGCCCCGCGACCGGCGGTAAGCTCATCTGACTCGGGGCGTGGCGCAGCCTGGTAGCGCACCTGCTTTGGGAGCAGGGGGTCGTGGGTTCAAATCCCGCCGCCCCGATATTGGTACTGGCCCTCATGTACGAGGCCGAGGGCCCGGGCGATGTCGACCCTTCACAAGGCCTTGACAGCAGAGAACGAGCCCGGTTAGCGTCGCATGAGCGCCATCGACGCGTCCGGGAAGAGGGCTTCTGGGCGGTCGGCAGCACATCGGCCCTCAACGAGGACAGGAGACCCGATGAGCAGGAACTTCACGGCCGGCCTTGCGCCGCTGCTTGCCCTGATCGCGTTCGCGGTCGTACCGGCAGCCGCCCAGGCCGAACCTCACTGGTACAAAAAACTCAAAGCGGTCACCTCGACTCCGGTCGCGACGACGACGATCGGCGCCCTGACCCTGAAAGCTCTGGGCGTCGAAATCAAATGCAAAGTCAACGACAAGGAGGAAATCTGGAACCCCGCCGGGGGTGGCGCCGGTGAAGACATCATGACCGGCTTCGCGCTGATCAACTGCAAAAACAAAGTCGCGACGCCGGAATGTCCCAAAGGGCCGATCACCGTGAAAGCGGAAAACCTGCCCTGGCCCACGCGCCTGGTCACGACACCACCGCCCGGAAGCGCGATCCGGGACGTGATCAGCGGCGTGAAGCTGGTCCTTGGGTGCGTCAACTCCGCCGGCGAACCCGGAATCGCATTCGAAGGCACCCTCAGCCCCGAAGTCGGCGCCGGCACGCTGATCTTCGGCGGGCCCGGGGGCGGGACGCTGTTCGACTCGTTCCTGAACCCGATGACCGTGTCGGGGATCGACAAAATCACTGCACCCCCGGGCAAAATCACGGCCAAAGACCCGTGATGGAGAGGGTGTG
>CAZFGJ010000090.1:0-12029 GCA_964518445.1 uncultured Solirubrobacteraceae bacterium | reverse complement strand
TCACCCAGCAGCCGTTGGGCGGCAAGGCGCAGTTCGGCGGTCAGCGCTTCGGCGAGATGGAGGTCTGGGCCCTTGAGGCATACGGGGCCGCCTACACGCTGCAGGAGATGCTGACGATCAAGTCCGACGACACGGTCGGCCGCGTGAAGGCATACGAGGCGATCGTCAAGGGCGAGAACATCGCCGAGCCCTCGATCCCGGAGTCCTTCAAGGTGCTCCTCAAGGAGATGCAGTCGCTGGCGCTCGACGTCAACGTCGTCTCCGAGGAGGGCCAGCGGGCCGAGATCCGGGACGAGGACGATGACCTCCTCAGGGCAGCCGAGGAGCTCGGCATCGACCTGTCCGGCGTTCGCGCCGTGGCCGGCGAGGCGAGCGACGAGGAGCTCGACGGCGACGGCGCCGCCGAGGCCTCAGGCGAGGAGACCGAGGACGACGCGATCGGCGACGAGGAGCTGATTGCGGCCGACGTCGCGCCGGACGTCGACCTCGAGAGCCTCGTCACCGAGGAGGCCCCCGAGTAGCCCCCGCCGCAGCAACCGCGAGCAGTTTTCCCGATTCCCCCGCGAGCGAAAGAAGCACCTGAATGATTGACATCAACAACTTCGACGCCATCGAGATCAGCCTTGCCAGCTCCAAGCAGATCCGCAGCTGGAGCTCGGGTGAGGTCACGAAGCCGGAGACGATCAACTACCGCACGCTGAAGCCGGAGAAGGACGGCCTCTTCTGTGAGCGCATCTTCGGTCCGACCAAGGACTGGGAGTGCTACTGCGGCAAGTACAAGCGTGTCCGTTACAAGGGGATCGTCTGCGAGCGCTGCGGCGTCGAGGTCACCCGCTCGAAGGTCCGCCGCGAGCGGATGGGCCACGTCGACCTGGCCGCCCCGGTCAGCCACATCTGGTTCTTCAAGGGCGTCCCCAGCCGCATCGGCTACCTGCTGGACATGGCCCCGAAGGAACTCGAGAAGGTCCTCTACTTCGCCGCGTCGATCGTCACATGGGTTGACGACGAGGCCCGGACGAAGGACCTGGACTCGCTCGAGAAGAAAGTCAACGAGGTTCTCGACGCCTACGCCGCCGAGCGCGAGGAGCGGGTGCTCGAGCTGCGCGAGTCGCTGAAGCGCCGCGAAAAGTACCTCCAGGGCGGCAAACAGACGAACTTCAACGACGAAGACCACCTCTGGGCGGACTCGCTGGACGTCAACCTCGCGAAAATCAACGACGAGGAGCGCGACAAGCTGGTCAAGGAGCTGACGAAGGCCTTCGAGGCCGATATCTCCGACACCGAAGCCTACATCGAGGATGCGGCCGAGCGGATGCGCAACGTCTGGGAGCTCTTCAAGACGATGGAGCCCAAGCAGATCGAGCATGACGAGACCACATTCCGCGAGCTCAAGGAGCGCTTCGGCTCTCCCTACGGGTTCGGCGAGTACTTCCGTGGCGGCATGGGAGCCGAAGCGATCCGCGACCTGCTCCAGCAGGTCGACCTCGAGGCCGAAAGGGTCGAACTCGAGGACCAGGTCAAGACCGGCAAAGGCCAGAAGCAGGCTCGCGCGGTCAAGCGCCTGAAGGTCGTCTCGGCGTTCATCCAGTCCGGCAACAAACCGGAGATGATGGTGCTCGACGCGGTGCCGGTGATCCCGCCGGAGCTGCGTCCTATGGTCCAGCTGGACGGTGGGCGCTTCGCGACCTCCGACCTGAACGACCTGTACCGCCGGGTGATCAACCGCAACAACCGCCTCAAGCGGCTGCTCGACCTCGGCGCGCCCGAGATCATCGTCAACAACGAGAAGCGGATGCTCCAGGAGGCCGTCGACGCACTGTTCGACAACGGCCGCCGTGGTCGTCCCGTGACCGGCCCGGGCAACCGCCCGCTGAAGTCGCTCTCGGACATGCTCAAGGGCAAGCAGGGTCGTTTCAGGCAGAACCTCCTGGGCAAGCGCGTCGACTACTCCGGCCGTTCGGTGATCGTGGCCGGCCCGTACCTGAAGCTGCACCAGTGCGGTCTGCCGAAGATCATGGCGCTGGAGCTCTTCAAGCCGTTCATCATGGCCCGCCTGGTCGAGCGCAAGTCCGCGCAGAACATCAAGGCGGCCAAGAAGATGGTCGACTCGATGATCGCTGAGGTCTGGGATGTGCTCGAGGAGGTAATCCACGAGCACCCGGTCCTGCTCAACCGCGCGCCGACGCTCCACCGCCTGGGTATCCAGGCGTTCGAGCCGCTGCTCGTCGAGGGCAAGGCCATCCAGGTCCACCCGCTGGTGTGTCACGCCTTCAACGCCGACTTCGACGGCGACCAGATGGCCGTGCACCTTCCGCTGTCGGCGGAGGCACAGGCGGAGGCGCGGATCCTGATGCTCTCAGCCAACAACATCCTGTCCCCCGCGCACGGGGCGCCGCTGGCGACCCCGACGCAGGACATGATCCTGGGTGCCTACTACCTGACCTACGGTCCGGAAGCCGAGGAGCTGTCCAAGATCGACAGGGCCACCCACGACCCCCGGCCGCACGTGTTCCGTACGGCGCAGGAGGCCGAACTGTCCTACGAGGCCGGCGTGGTCAAGCTCCACGACGTCGCCGAGTTCCGTCCCTATGGCCGTGACTTCGGTCACGTCCTGACGACGATCGGGCGCATCATCTACAACGACCGCATCGAGCGGGCGCTGTCCGAGGCGCTGGGCGAAGAGTTCGACCCGACCAAGTACGCATTCGTCAACCAGTCGATGAAGAAGCGCGACACGACGAGGCTGATCGACACGCTGGTCCAGGCATATGGGGCGACGACGATCTCCCTGGTCCTCGACGCATTCAAGGACCTGGGCTTCAAGTACGCCACGCAGGCAGGGATCACGATCTCCAAGAACGACGTGGTGGTTCCGCCGGAGAAGCAGTCGATCCTGGACAAGTTCGACAAGCTGGTCGGCGACATCACCGGCCAGTACGACGACGGTCTGATCACCCAGGAGGAGCGTCACGAGGCGGTTGTGGAGCAGTGGAACGCCGCAACCGACGAGGTCGCCGAGGCGATGGTCAACAACCTCCACGAGTTGAACCCCATCTTCATGATGGCCAACTCCGGTGCTCGTGGCTCGTTCAAGCAGATCCGCCAGCTGGCGGGGATGCGCGGACTCATGGCCAACCCGAAGGGTGAAATCATCGAGCGGCCGATCAAGGCCAACTTCATGGAGGGCCTGTCGGTCCTGGAGTACTTCATCTCCACCCACGGGGCGCGAAAGGGTCTGGCCGACACGGCCCTTCGTACGGCCGACTCGGGCTACCTGACGAGGCGACTGGTCGACGTGGCTCAGGACGTCATCATCCGCGAGGCCGACTGTGGCACCGAGGAATACATCGAGCTGGCCGTCTTCAAGGACGACAACCAGCCCGATGAAGGTCTCGTCGGGCGCATCGCGGCCCTGCCGATCACGACCAAGCGCAACCGGATGCTCTGCGAGCAGGGCGCCGAAATCGGCCGTGCCGAGCTCGCCGCGATCGCCGAGGCGTTCCAGGAGGACCACGACAAGGGCACAGAGGTCAAGGTGCCGGTCCGCTCGACACTGAAGTGCGAGGCGCCCAGCGGGGTCTGCCAGGCCTGTTACGGCCGGGCGATGGCAACCGGTGCGCTCGCCCAGATCGGAGACGCCGTCGGCATCGTCGCGGCGCAGTCGATCGGTGAGCCCGGGACCCAGCTGACCATGCGTACGTTCCACACCGGCGGGGTCGCCGGGGCGGACATCACGCACGGCCTGCCGCGTGTCGTCGAGCTCTTCGAGGCTCGTCGCCCGAAGGGGCTCTCCAAAATCGCCGAGCAGGACGGCGTCGTCTCCATCGAGGAGACCGACAAAGCCCTGACGGTCGTGATCACCGACGAGTCCGGGGAGGAGCACCGCCACGCCTTCCCGCGGCGGACGCGACTGTTCGTCACCTCGGGCGAGAAGATCAACGCCGGACGCCAGCTCAACGAGGGGTCGGTCTACCCGCACGAGCTGCTGGCGATCCGGGGACGGACGGAGACCGAGGTCTACCTCGTCAAGGAGGTCCAGGAGGTCTACAAGTCCCAGGGCGTGGACATCAACGACAAGCACATCGAGTTGATCGTCCGCCAGATGCTCAAAAAGGTCCGGGTCGACCAGAAGGGCGACACGGAGTACCTGCCGGGTCAGTTCGTGGACCGCTTCGAGTTCGCCAAGGCCAACGACGCCGTGATCGCGAAGGGTGGCGAGACGGCTCAGTTCGAGGACATCATCCTGGGAATCACAAAGGCCTCGCTGAACACGGACTCGTTCCTGTCGGCCGCCTCCTTCCAGGAGACGACCAAGGTCCTGACGGACGCGGCGCTCGAGGGCAAGATCGATCGCCTCAACGGCCTCAAGGAGAACGTGATCATCGGGAAGCTGATCCCGGCGGCCACCGGGCTCAAGCGCTACCGGCGGATCGAGATCGAACCGGCCGAGCCGCTCCCACGCGCGATCGACGACGTGGGCCTGCTCGACCAGGACGAGATCGCGGCCGAGCTCGGCCTCGCCGGAGGCGATGCCCTCAACGGCGGCTACGGCCAGGAGTTCGACGCCGACCTCGCCTCGCTCGAGAAGATCGGTGCGGGCGGGACGGACCCCGGCTTCGCCGAGGAGCTGGCCGAGCTCGAGATCCCGATCGAGGACGACTCCAAGTAATCCAGCGCCAGGAGCTCAGCTCCAGGATGCTCAGAACGCCCGCGGCTCGTGCCGCGGGCGTTCCTCGTTAACGGCCCGCGAGGTCTCGCCACGAGGGAGGGGGCTTCGTGAGGAAAGTCTCAGCCTTCGCTCCGAGCGCGGGGTATATGTGTTCAGGTAGAACGATGGGCCAGGGCTCGATCTCTCGCCGCACTCTGCTGCTCGCCGGAGCGGGCGCGCTGGGGGGTTTGATCATGCGTCCGCCGCGCGCTCTGGGGGCGGTTGTCGAGCCCAGACTCCAGACGCTGGAGCTCGGGACCATCTCCCGGGGCGGAAGGACAATCGAGCTGCCGGCCGGCGTGGATCTGGTGGGGCTGCAGTGGGACGGGCCCAACTCGGCGGACCCGCGGATCCGGGCGCTGCTACCGGGCGGGCGGTGGGGCCCATGGGCCTCGGCCGGTACACATGGCCACGGACCCGAAGCCCGGAGCGCCGGCCTGCGAACGGGCGAGCCGCTCTGGACGGGCGGTGCACGGCGGCTGCAGGTCGCCGCCTCGGCGCCCCTGGCGGGCTCGCGACTGCACCTGATCGAGGCTGGAGGCGGCCGGGCCGGGAGAGCGTCGGTGGCCCGCCTGCAACTGGCCGCGCCTGTCCTCGCAGCCGGAGCCGGTCAGCCGCCGATCATCGCCCGTCAGGTGTGGGCCAAAGGGATCCAGCCCCCCAGGGTCGCTCCCGAATATGGAGCCGTGGAGCTCGGCTTCGTCCACCACACCGAGAACCCGAACGGCTACTCGGCGGCCCAGGTGCCGGCGATGCTCAGGGCGATCTTCGCGTTCCACCGCAACGTGAACGGGTGGAATGACATCGGCTACAACTTCGTCGTCGATCTCTACGGCCGGATCTTCGAGGCGCGCGCCGGGGGGATCGACGAGCCCGTCGTGGGAGCTCATGCGGGTGGCTACAACTACGTCTCCAGCGGCGTCGCGGTGCTCGGCTCGTTCTCGGGTACTCCCGCATCGCCGGCCGCGAAGGCGGCGCTCCAGAGGCTGCTGGCATGGAAGCTCTCCCTGCATGGCACGCCTGCCTCCGGCAGGGTCACCGTCCGCGTCAACCCCACCGGTGCCTCCTACAGCAAATACCCTGCAAATGCACACGTTTCACTGGCACGGATCTCTGGGCACCGGGACGCCGATTCAACCGAATGCCCGGGCAATGTCCTCTACGGCGAGCTGCCGGGGATCCGCGGTCGCATCAGGCGCCTCGCGGGCGACCCCGTCGCTGCGACGCTGACCGTGCTCGGAGCCGTGAACGCGGCCCCCGAAGCCACCGCGCCGGCCGCGACCGCAGGGGAACAGCTGCTGGTGAGCCTGAAGACCCTCTCGGGTCTGCCACTGGCCGGGGCGAGCGTTCAACTGCAGGCCCGGACCGTCACCCGCCGGGGGCTGTCGGTGAGCGAGACAACCGTCGCCGAAGGCACCACCGATCCCCAGGGCCGGCTGACGATCACGCCGGCCTTCGCGGCGGGCGCCACCAGGACGCTCTACGTGAGGGCTCTCTATCTCGGTGGAGGCGAACACGGCGCCGCTGTATCCGAGGCCGTTGCGGTGGCGCCTCAGCCTGCTCTCACGCCGCCGCCGGCAGGGACAACGCCCATCGCCTGAGCTCCTCCGCCTCTGCGCCGGTGAGGCCTCTCGTGGGCTCGGTCTGCACGAGCAGGGTCGGTGCCGAGCGGGCTCCGGCCCACCGGTGGCACTCCTCATCGAGGGCATCGTCGAGCCATGCAAGCGCCCGCCCATTCGCATGAGCCTCGATCGCGTCTAGCTTCCAATGGGCGTTCGAGCGGCCCACGGAGCGCTCAAAAGTCAGGTGTGGCAGGCCCGCAGGGAGTCCGAGCAGGCGGGGGAGATGTTCATCTGCCTTCTCCTCCCAGCCACTCGCCCAGACCAGATCGAAGATGATCGACAGCTCAAGCAGGTGAGCGGCGGCAGTGGACGAAAGGAAGTGGGGTATGCCGTCGATCGAATGGAAGGATCCGCCCCCCGCCGAGCTCGCGGAAGAGGCCATCACGGGCCCTCCGAACAGCGAGATGACCCCGTCGATGTCCACCATCAGCAGCGGCCTGGCCGCTGCGCCGTGGACCGCGTCTCCGGTTTGGGCGATCGGCTCCGCGGGCACCACAATCCCAATGTTTTCGGGGTCTCGGCCGGTTCTCAGACGGTCTTTAGCTCGCATACAGGTAGCGACCGGTACTCTCCCGGGGCCGGTTGATCCGGCTAGCTCGCCTCGACGGAGTAAAGCAACGTCCCCCCCGATCCGATGCTTTTCCCCGTCGCACCCGCCCCCACCATGTCTCTAGATATCGGAATACTCCTAGCCCTCGCCTGCGCCTTCGTGGCGAACCTGGGCTTCTTCTACAAGCACAAGGGCGCCAATGCGGTGCCCAAGGTTCAGGTGCGCCACCCGCTGCGCTACGTCCGGGGCCTGTACTCGTCGAAGTGGTTCACGCTGGGCATGATCACCGCGACCGCCAGCTGGGGGCTCCACGTTGGAGCGCTCGCGCTGGCCCCGATGTCGGTCGTCCAGGTCTCGCTCGCCGCAGGCGTTGTCTTCATCGCCGTGATGGCAGAGCGCCTGTTCGGTTTCGAGGTGGGCAAGCGCCAGTGGATCGGCCTCAGCCTGACCGCCGCAGGGCTGGTCCTGCTCGGCATCACGCTGCCCGCCATGCACGGCGCGCACGACCACTTCTCGCAGGCCGCGATGATCTCCTTCGAGGCCGGACTGTTCGGTCTGGGCGGGCTGCTGATCATGGGCCCCCGCATGGGTGGCCCCGTGGAGCACCACGGGATCATGCTGGGCGCCGCCTCGGGAATCCTCTTCGGTGTGTCCGACACCGCCATCAAGGCACTCACGGGCATCACCGGCTCGCACGGCCTCATGGGCCTGATGCTGAGCCCCTGGCTCGGCGTCGCGATCCTGGCCTCGATCGTCGCCTTCTTCGCTTCTGCCCGCGGCCTGCAGGACGGCGACGCCGTACCGGTGATCGCTGTCACGGGCAGCGCCGCAAACATCTCTGGCATCGCCGGCGGCATCCTCGTCTTCGGCGACCCGATGGCCGGGAGCGCCCTCGGCGTGACCCTCCAGGCCCTGGCTTTCGTGCTCGTAATCGTCGCCTCGGCGCTCATGCCCGCACCCGTTCGTGCGGCCAGCGCCGCTCAGCCGGCCTAGCACTGCTAGCATCTTCGCCCGATGCCGACTACCTCGCAGCTTGTGCGCAAGGGCCGTGTTGCCCCAAAGAAGAAGGTTGCCACTCCAGGCCTGAAGTCAGGCAAGGGTCGCAAGAAGAAGGTCGCCGCCCCGCAGCGGCGCGGCGTCTGCACCAGGGTCTACACCACGACCCCGAAGAAGCCTAACTCCGCACTGCGCAAGGTTGCCCGTGTGCGGATCTCCGGCTCGATGGAGGTCACCGCCTACATCCCCGGCGAGGGCCACAACCTTCAGGAGCACTCGGTCGTGCTCGTTCGTGGCGGCCGCGTCAAGGATCTGCCGGGCGTCCGCTACAAGGTCGTCCGCGGCACGCTCGATGCAGCAGGCGTCAGCGACCGCAAACAGGGCCGCTCGCAGTACGGCGTGAAGAAGAAATAGATGCCCCGCCGCGCGCCCGCCCAGATCCGCCCCGTCGAGGCGGACCCCGTACACCGCTCCAAGCTGGTTCAGCAGGTGATCAACAAGGTCATGCTGGACGGCAAGAAGTCCACTGCTGAGCGGATCGTCTACGACGCCCTCGCGCTGATCGGCGAGCGCAGCGACAAAGACCCGATCGAGACCCTCGAGGCCTCCATCAAAGCTTTGACCCCGACGCTCGAGGTCAAATCCCGCCGCGTCGGTGGCGCCACCTACCAGGTCCCGGTCGAGGTCGCATCTCGCAGGGCCCGCACGCTCGCCGTCCGCTGGCTGGTCGAGTTCGCACGTCAGCGTCGCGAGAAGACGATGGCCCAGCGGCTCGCCAACGAGCTGCTCGACGCGATCTCACAGCAGGGCGGCGCCTACAAGCGCAAGGACGACATTTACCGCATGGCCCAGGCCAACAAGGCCTTCGCCCACTACCGCTGGTAGCGGCCCGATGACCGGCGCCGTCCGGCGTCCTCGCTCGCTCATGTGCGGAGCACACTTCGCTTGCTGCGTCCTTGGCCGGCTTGGTCCTCGAACCGCTACGAGGTTCGTTCAGGTCCCGTAGTACCGCCGGGCTTACCCCAGGCGATCATTGTTGCCCGGCCGGAGCGATTCGGCCCCTCGCCTTTGCTTAGCTCTCGTGCCAGGCGGTCGAGGCCCTGCTGGAGCTCATCGGGATGGTCTCGCGCCATGCGCTCGAAGTAGCTTGTCTGCGAGCGGCGATGGGCATCCAGGACGAGCTCGGGGTGGGACATCATCGCGGCCATCGAGCCATCCTGGATATCGAGGTACTCGACGTCCAGCACCGTCGCTCCGGGCAGCTCTCCCAGCAGCTCGGCGAGCGGAGGATGGGTCTCGCGCATCCATGGCAGAGAGCTGGGGAAGTACTCGAGGCACCACAGGTCGGCAATGTCCTCGCGGGTGAAGACCATCACGGCCAGGCGCCCGCCGGGGACGAGCACACGCCGGGCCTCGGCGAGGGCCTGGGCGGGCGTCTCGACGTGGTGGAGCATCGAGACCAGCATCAGCGCATCGAAGCTCCGCTCGGCAAAAGGAAGCCGCTGGGCGTCACCGAGAAGCGCTCGAAGTCCCTTCGCGCGTGCATGGGCGAGCATCGCCTCGGAGCGGTCTAGAACTGTTGGATCCCAGCCCTCCGCCTGCAGGGCCCGGGCGTAGTTGCCGGTGCCGCCGCCGACGTCCAGCAGGCGCGAGCCGGGCGCGCCATCCAGGGCGAGGCGCAGAGGGGAGAGGACCGACGGGCTGGCGCCCCGGGTCGAGTCGTAGGCGATCGCCTGGCGCGAGTAGTCCGGAAGCAGACTCACGATCTTGAGCTTAGCCCTTGAAGGAAGATGCTTTGGTACCTAAACTTTCGGTACCAAATGGCTTCCGCTTCAGCAACAGGCTCCGATTTTCACCCCGAGGCATCGGAGCGCATCGAGCCCTACGTCTGGAAGATCGCCGCCGTCGTGATCCTGGGGATGATCATGTCGATCCTCGACACGACCATCGTGAACGTGGCCCTGCGGACACTGGGGCACGATCTCCACGCGACGATCTCCGAAATCCAATGGGTCGTCACGGGCTATCTCCTCTCGCTGGCCGCCGTCATCCCCGTGACGGGGTGGGCGGCCCGCCGCTTCGGCGCCAAGCGGGTCTATCTGACGTCGCTGGTCCTGTTCACGGCAGGCTCGGGCCTCTGCGCCGTCGCCGCCTCGACGACATCGCTGGTCTTCTTCCGTGTCCTACAGGGCGCGGGTGGCGGGATGATCATGCCGGTCGGGCAGCTCATCATGGCTCAGGTCGCAGGGCCCAAGCGGATGGGGAGGGTGATGGGGATCGTCTCGATGCCCGCCATGCTCGCGCCGATCCTGGGCCCTGTTGTCGGCGGGGCGATCCTGCAGAACCTCCACTGGTCCTGGATCTTCCTGGTCAACCTCCCGATCGGCGTGATCGCATTCGTCC
Organism: uncultured Solirubrobacteraceae bacterium; assembly: GCA_964518445.1. Taxonomy (GTDB): domain Bacteria; phylum Actinomycetota; class Thermoleophilia; order Solirubrobacterales; family Solirubrobacteraceae; genus Palsa-744. The sequence continues at coordinate 1,750 of CAZFGJ010000090.1, read as the reverse complement.
TGGCCCTTCGGATCCTGCCGCACACGGACTCCGGCGAGGCGGGCCGGCTGGACGTGCTCGGGCTTGGACTGCTCTCCTGCGCCTCGACGGCGACGGTCTACGGGCTCGCCCAGCTCGGATCCAATGCGAGCCTCACCGCGCCCGAGGTCGTCGTCCCGATCCTCGCCGGCCTCGTTCTGAGCGGGATCTTCGTCTGGCACGCCCTGCGCGTCGAGCGTCCCCTGCTCGATGTCCGCCTGTATGCCAACCGCGTCTTCGGCGCCGCATCGATGACGACCTTCTTCCTCGGGGCGGCCCTCTTCGGAGCGATGATCCTGGTGCCCCTCTACTACCAGGAGGTCCGGCACGAGAGCGTGATCGTGACAGGGCTGCTGACCGGCCCCCAGGGCCTGGGCATGCTGTTGGTGATGCCGCTGACGGGTCGCCTGACGGAGCGCTTCGGCGGCGGCAGGATCGCGCTGGGAGGGGTCTCGCTGCTGGCCCTGACGACGATCCCCCTGGCCTTCGTCTCGGCGGACACGTCGATCTTCTCGATATCGCTGGTCCTGCTGCTCCGCGGGGTCGGGATCGGTTTCGCATTCGTCCCCGCGATGAGTGCCGCCTTTGCGTCGCTGCGTCCCGATCAGCTCTCTGACGCGACCCCCCAGCTGAACGTCCTGCAGCGGATCGGCGGGGCGATCGGAACAGCGGTGCTGGCCGTCGTGCTCCAACGGGCAGGTGGCGGCTCCCACGACCCTGCGGCGCTGGCGAGCGCCTTCGATCGCGCCTACTGGTGGTCGGCTGGAATCGCGCTGCTGGCGATCTTCCCCTGCATCGTCCTGCTGAGAGCGGAGAACCCGACCGCCCGGATGAGCCGCGCGGCAGCCAACGCCGAGTCGGCGGCCGAGCCGTTGGGGGTCTGAGGAGCGATGGGCGCACCGACCGCAGTCGAGCCGGGCTCCTCGTCTCCGCCGGGGCGTGAGAAACAGCTGACCGAGCTGGGGGTCGCGTTCCGCCGGGTCTTCCGCACCCTCAACAGGCTGCGGGGCCGCGACACCCATCTGGCACACACCGAGCTCAGCCACGCCCAGTTCGAGCTGTTGATCGAGTTGCAGGAGCGGGGAGAGCTCTCCGCGGGCGAGCTGGCCGGCGCCGCGCGCCTGGCACCGGGGACGGTCACCCAGATGCTCGACGGGCTGGCTGAGAGCGGCCACGTGGAGCGGGCCCGCTCGGAGCTCGACCGCCGGGTCGTCGTCTCGCGCCTGACCCCCTTGGGGGAGCGCCAGATCCAGATCAAGCGCGAAGCCTGGAAAAAACGCTGGGAGGCGGCTCTCGAGGGAGTCGCCGAGCGCGACCTCCGAGCCGCGACCAGGGTCCTGGAGCGTCTCGGGATGATGTTCGAGGACACCGTCCCGGGCGAGGGCTGCGAGCCCGGCGCCCGGCCCCGCTGATCGCTGCTTTCGGGCAGGAAGGCGCGCCGAAAAGCCCAATTCCTCTGCTATAGTCGCCGAGGCGTCACGGGTGGGCGCGGCACGTCAGCATGCTCTCCCGTGAGGCGGTAAACAAGATGGAGACCTCGAGCAGATAACGACGCGAACCGGTCCTCGACAGACCAGCAGCGCGCGTGGGCCCGAGGGGCCCATTTTTTTTCCCCCCCACGCCCTCAAACCAGAAACCGGACGCTGATCGATGCCACGCAAGTTCACACTCGAAAACACCCGCAACATCGGGATCATGGCGCACATCGACGCCGGTAAGACGACGACGACCG
>CAZFGJ010000089.1:0-12191 GCA_964518445.1 uncultured Solirubrobacteraceae bacterium | reverse complement strand
GCCGGGACTGGACACTGGAACGCGCTGGACCCTCGTCGAAAAGACCTCGGGCCGCGTGGTCTACCGCGCCACGGTCGACGGCAAGCTCGAGGTCACGCGCACGTTCGTCCTGCCCCAGAATGCGCAGGAGGGGGACCTCTACCGTATCCAGGTATCAACCACACTTCACAATCTCTCCGGCGAGCCCCTCGGCGCCCAGCGCGTCCCCCGGAGCCCGGGCCGCGATCATCTCGTAGTCACGGCGACCGGAGACGTGGAGCACCCGGAACGGCGACCCGGCGAAGGCTTCGACGGCGGCCAGGTTCACAGAGCGAGCCCCCAGCGAGCCCCCGAACACGAGCAGGCAACGCACCTCCGCCGGTATTCCAAAGCGCTCCCGCGCGGCGGCACGGTCGCCGACCAGCGGCGGTATCGGGCGCCCCGTGACGAGGTAGCGCGACCCATTGCGCCCGGGAATAGGGAAGGCCAGGCAGACCCGGCGGGCAAAGCGCGCCAGCATCCGGTTGGTCAGACCGAGGTGGCTGTCAGCCTCGGTCAGGACGATCGGGATTCGCAGCGTCAGCGCTGCGAGCCCCACAGGGCCCGCGACGTATCCGCCGCCGCCCATCACCGCATCGGGCGCGATCCGGGCGAGCAGCCTGCGGGCATGGAAGAAGGCCGCCACTGCAAGCGCGGCCGAGCGAAGGGCCTTCAGCGGGTTCGACCTGCTGAGGCCCTGGACGTTCAGCCGGTGAAGCTCGAGCCCCGCGGCCGGGACCAGCTGGGCCTCGGCTCGGTCGCCGCCGATGAAGCTGACCTCTGCGCCGTCAGCCTGCAGCGCGGCCGCGACCGCCAGTGCCGGCACCACGTGCCCCGCGGTCCCGCCGGCGGCGATCACGATCTTCTTGGGCGCTTCGCTCACCGCTCAATCCTTGCGTTTCGCGCCGGGCGGTGTCGGGGGACCGTGAGACGGCGCTCGTCCGCCGCCGCGCGGGCGGCGCCACGGAGCGCACGTGGCCGGTGGCCCCCGATGCGACGTTCAGCAGGAGGCCCATCGCGGCGAGCATCACGATCAGGCTGCTCGACCCGTAGGAGACGAACGGCAGCGGCACACCCGTCAGCGGCGCCAGCCCCAGGACTGCGAACGTGTTGAGGATCGCCTGCGAGCAGATCAGGGCGGTCACGCCGACGGCGATCAGGGCGCTGTAGAGGCTCTTGGCCGCCTTTGCCGCGCGCAGGCCGGCGTAGGCGATCAGGCCGTAGAGGAACAGGAGCGCGAACACCCCGATCATCCCGAGCTCCTCGGCGATCACCGCCAGGATGAAGTCCGTGGGCGCCTCGGGCAGGTAGAAGATCTTCTGCACCGACTGGCCGGGGCCGACCCCGAAGAGACCGCCCGAGCCGATCGCGATCTGACCCTGGACCGCCTGGAAGCCGCTGCTCGAAGCATGGGCCCAGGGGTCGACGAAGGAGGTCAGGCGGGCCCGGGCGTAAGGCTTGACGAGCGCGTAGAGGAGGATCAGCCCTGCCCCGCAGGCGGCCATAACCCCCAGCTTCTGCATCGGTATCCCGGCCACCACGAGCATCGCCGAGATCGTGAAGACCACCACCAGCGCCGTCCCCAGGTCGGGCTGGGTGAAGATCAGGAGCACCGCGCCGCCCACCACGAACAGCAGCGGTTTGGCGAGATCCTTCATGTCCATCACGCGCTGGGGCCGATTCGCCAGCAGGGTCGCCGAATAGAGGATCAGTGCGAGCTTCATGAGCTCGGAGGGCTGGAACTGGAGCTGGCTGGGGCCGATCCATCTTTTGGCGCCGTTGATCGAGACGCCGATGTGCGGCACATGAGTGGCCAGGACCAGCGCGAAGGAGAGCGCGAGCAGCGGCCCGGTGATGAGATGGACTTTGGCGACCCCGTCGCGCGCCAGGATCCGCATCGCGACCAGGCCGATGCTGCCGTAGACGATGTAGCGGATCAGGTAGCCGCTGCCGTTGCCCCGCCCCTGCAGGAGCGTCGTGGCCGAAGATGCGCTGTAGACCATCACCGCGCCGAAGGCCAGCAGGCACATCGTGGCGGTGATGAGCATGCGGTGCTCGAGAGGCTGGGCTCGAGCGGCGACCCGTTTTGACTTCTTCCTCCTCGCAGCAGCAGCTCCAGACCCTTGGCCCGCCTTGGCGCGAGGACGGCCTGCTCTGATTGAGGGCATCCAGCCCCCATTCGACACCACCGACCGGATGCCTCCCCGGGCCGCGGAGGCTCAGACGCCGCGGCTCTGACGGAAGATCGTGAAGCCGATCGCGGCGCAGATCGAGGCGACGATCCAGAAGCGGAGGATGATCTTCGTCTCCGACCAGGCCTTCAACTCGAAGTGGTGATGGATCGGCGCCATCAGGAAGACCCGTCGCCGGGTCGTCTGGAACGAGATCACCTGGATGGCGACCGACAGGGCCTCGATCACGAAGATCCCACCCAGCAGGATCAGGAGGACCTCGGTCTTGGTCATCACGGCAAGGCCGGCGATCGCCCCGCCAAGGCCCAGCGAGCCCGTGTCGCCCATGAAGACCGTCGCCGGGAACGCGTTGAACCAGAGGAAGCCGATGCAGGCACCGACCAGGCAGCCGGCGAGCATCGCCATGTCCAGGTCGAAGACCAGGAATGTGATCCCGATGTAGGCCAGCAGCACGATCGCCGCGCAGCCCGCCGCGAGGCCGTCGAGCCCGTCGGTCAGGTTCACCGCAGATGTCGTGCCCGCGACAACCAGGTAGATCAGCACCGGATAGAGAGGTCCGAGATCGATGTGGTAATCGGCGAAGTTCAGGAACAGATAGCTGGGCAGATGCACCAGTTCGTGGGCGACGTACCAGAGGCCAAGCGAAATGGCGATCGTCACGACCAGCTTCGTCCGGGCGCGCAGCCCCAGCGAGCGGCGCCTGACGAGCTTGATGTAGTCGTCGGCGAAGCCAAGCAGCGCGCATGCGATCGCCGTGCCGAACACCCCGACGGACTTCCATTCGTAGTTCGACAGGATCAGGAAGGGGACCGACACGGCCAGGAAGATCAGGATCCCGCCCATCGTCGGAGTCCCGGCCTTCTGGTGATGGCCCTGCGGCCCGTCCTCGCGGATCTGCTGCCCGAACTCGCGGAGCCTCAGGAACTCGATGAACTTCGGGCTCAGAAAGATGCAGATCAGCAGGGCGGCCATGCCGCCGATGAGGATTCGCCCCATTCAGTTCTGCCCCGGGACGGCACCGGCGAGCGGGCCGGCCGCGCGCAGGGCCTCGGCCACGCGCTCCAGGCCGACGCCGCGAGATGCCTTCAGCAGGACCGTGTCGCCGCCGCGCAGGAGGCCCGGAAGGAGCTCCGCCGCCGCGGGGGCATCGGGGACCGAGCGCGACTCGCCGCCGAACCCGGCTGCGATCTCGGCCCCCAGCGGACCCACGCTCACCAGCAGCTCGACACCGCGGGCCCGGGCGTGGCGGCCTATCTCGCGGTGAAGCTCCGCCGCCCCGGGGCCGAGCTCGAGCATGTCCCCCAGGACGGCCACGGGGCGTCCGCGGGCGGTCTCGGTGAGGTCGTCTATCGCGGCGCGCATGGACATCGGGTTGGCGTTGTAGCAGTCGTCGATCATCAGGACACCCTCGCCGACGTCAGCGCGCTGGCCGCGCATGGCCGAGAAGACGACCTCGAGCGGTCCGCTGGGCGTGTGACCCAGGGCCCTGGCAGCGGCGACGGCGGCAAGCAGGTTGCTGAGATGGTGTGCCTGCTCGAAGGAGGGGTGCAGGCGGATCTCCATGCCGGAGGCTCCGATCAACACCTCACCGTCCTCGAGCCGGGAGATCAGCTGAACGTCTCCCTGCGGGCCGAATGTGATGGTCTCAAGCTCATCCCTCAGATGGGGCTCGAGCAGCGCCTCGCAGGCCGGCACCACGATGCTCCGGCCCGGGCGCAGGCCGGCGATCAGCTCGGCCTTCGCCGCGGCGATGTTCTCAAGCGACCCCAGCAGCTCGAGGTGGGCATGCCCGACGTTGACGATCACTCCCACGTCGGGATCCGCCAGCTCGGTCAGCTCGGCGATCTGGCCTGGGCCCCTCATGGCCATCTCGAGCACCAGCGTGCGCGTGTCGGGCGGCGCCGCCAGGATCGCCAGGGGCAGGCCGATCTCCGTGTTCAGGTTCTCGGGGCTGGCGGCGACCGTCCCGAACGGGGCCAGCAGCGCCGCCAGGATGTCCTTTGTCGAGGTCTTGCCGGTCGAGCCCGTGACACCGATCACGCTGGCCCCCGCCGCGACGAGCTGCTCGCGCCAGGCACGGGCTAGAACCTGCAGAGCCAGCAGCGGGTCAGGGTGGGCCAGAACCGTCCCACCCCGGCCGTCGGCGCAGGCGCCCGTGGCGTGCTCCGGCCGCGCCAGAACCCCCCAGGCCCCGTCCTCGAGGGCCGCCGCCGCGTGAGCGCCACCATCCTCGCGCTGGCCGGGAATGCCGATGAAGAGGGCGCCGGGGGTTATGCGCCGCGAGTCGAGCACCACCCCGCGGGGCCCCGGTTCCTCTCCGTGCGGTGAACCCTCGCGGATCAGTTCGGCCCCAGTGAGAACGGCGATCTGCTGGGCGTCCCAGGCCCTCATCGCGCTCCTGCCCGTCGCCCCGCGGCGAGGGCTTCGCGGGCGACGGTCATGTCGTCGAACGGGATCTTGTGGCCATCGGCGAACTCCTGGCCCTGCTCGTGGCCCTTGCCGGCGATCACCACGACATCGCCCGGGCAGGCGCGTTCCACGGCGCGGGCGATTGCCTCGCGGCGATCGGTCACCGCCTCGAGGCTCTGCGGGTCCCCGACCCCGGCGATGATCTCGGCGATGATCGCCTCGGGGTCCTCGGAGCGGGGGTTGTCCGAGGTCACGATCGCGATGTCGGCCAGACGAGCCGCGATCTCGCCCATCAGCGGTCGCTTGCCGCGATCGCGGTCGCCGCCCGCGCCGAAGACGCAGATCAGCCGGCCACGGGCACCGGACCGCGCCTCGATCACCTCCCGTGCGGCGGCCAGCACGTTCTCCAGCGAGTCGGGCGTGTGCGCGTAGTCCACCAGGACGGCGAACTCCTGACCCGCGTCGAGCGGCTCGAAGCGCCCCGGGACGCGGACACCCCGCTCGAGCGTCGCGATCAGATCGCCGACCCCGCAACCCAGGCGATGCGCCACGGCGAGCGCGCCAAGCGCGTTTGCGACGTTGAAACGGCCGGGCATCGGCAGGTTGACCGCATGCTCGCCCTCGGGGGTGCGCAGATCGAAACGGCAGCCCGTGAGCGTGTAGCTGAGGCCCGTGGCGCTGTAGTCGGCCTCCTCCTCCTCGACGGCGAAGGTGACCGCCCCTTCCAGCTCCTGCGCAAGGCGCCGGCCGTAGGGGTCCGAGATATTGAGCACACTGACCCGCGGTGCGGGAGAAGACGGCGGCACGAACAGCCGGCGCTTCGCCAGGAAGTACTCCTCCATCGTGGGATGGAAGTCGAGGTGGTCCTGGGTCAGGTTCGTGAACAGGGCCGCCGCGAATCCGATCGCGTCCGTGCGCCCCAGCTCCAGGGCATGTGAGGAGACCTCGATCGCACAGGCCTCATCCCCGCCGTCGAGCATCGCCCGGAGGTCGGCCTGGAGGTCGATCGCCTCGGGGGTGGTCCGCTCGACGGGACGCTCCTCCCCGCCGATCACCGACTTGACGGTCCCCAGCAGGCCGCACTGGTGCCCGGCCGCCTCCATCAGCGCCCGGATCAGGTAGGCCGAGGTCGTCTTGCCGTTGGTCCCGGTAACCCCGATCACCCGCAGCCGCTCGGCCGGCTCGCCGTTGAAGCGAGCGGCCAGAGGCGCCATGGCGGCCCTCACCGACTCGACGCGGAGCTCGGGCACTCCCAGGCCCAGGGGCCGCTCGACGACCAGGGCGCCGGCGCCCTTAGCGATCGCCTGGGGCGCGAACTCGTGGCCGTCCGTGCGGAAGCCGCTGACGCAGAAGAACAGCGATCCCTTCTCGACGGCGCGGCTGTCGTAGGCCAGAGAGGTGATCTCGACGGCCTCGCCACCGTCCGCGAGGACGGCCGTCCCCGCGCCGTGCGCCGGGATGGCGGCGGTCAGATCGCCGAGCTTCAAACGTCGGTCCCCCGCGCAGGCATGCGGCTGAGTCTAGTTTCCGGCCCCGAAGGAGCCGCGAACGCGAGCGTCAGTGGGGCGCGATGCCCAGGTAGGGCAACGCAAAGCTCATGATCTGACCGAACGCCGGAGCCGCCACCGTGCCACCGTAGATCGACCCGTTCTGTGGTTCGTCGACCACCACGGCGGTGAGCAGCCGCGGATTCGAGGCCGGGGCGAAGCCGATGAACGAGGCGACATAGGCGGTCTTTGAGTATTCGCCCGTGGCGGGGTCGATCTTGCTGGCCGTCCCCGTCTTGCCGGCCAGCGCGTAGCCCGGGATCGCGACCTCGTGAGCCGTGCCTTCGGGGCCCAGGACGCCTTCGAGCATCTGGCGCAGTGATGCGGCGGTGGACGTCGAGATGATCCTGTGACCGGCCGGCTCGGGTTGCGCCTTGCCTTCGATCGAGCGGACGATGTGCGGCGGGCGCAGGATCCCCCCGTTCGCCACGGCCGAGTAGGCGGTCGCCATCTGCATCGGTGTCACCAGCTCGCCCTGGCCGATCGGCAGGTTCCCCATCGAGGAGCCCGAGTATTTGTCGAGCGGAAGCGCGAGGCCTCTTTCCTCGCTCGGGAGGTCGACGCCCGTCGGCGCGCCGAAGCCGAAGCGGTGGACCCAATCGTTGAAGTGCGAGGCGCCCTCGAGTTTGCCGATCTTGATCGCGCCGACGTTGCTCGAGCGGGCGAGGATCTGCGAGGTGGTCAGCGTTTCTTCGCCGTGTTCGGTGTCGTCGTGGATCGTCCTGTCGGCGACCTGGATCAGGTCGGGGATGTTGAACGGCGTGCTCGGGGTGACCAGACGGTCCTGGAGGGCTCCCGAGATCGTCACGGCCTTGAAGGTCGAACCCGGTTCGTAGGTGAATCCGACCGCCCGGTCCTGGAGGTCCGCGGCAGGCGACGCGCCGGGGTCGTTCGCGTCGACCTTGGGCCAGTTGGCGAGGGCCAGGATCGCGCCGCTGCGCGGTTCCATGACGATCGCCGTCGCGTCTTTCGGGTTGAACGTCTGGGCTACCGCGCCGAGGACGTCTTCGGTGCGCTGCTGGATGTTCGCGTCGAGCGTCAGCGAGATGTTCTGCCCGGGAACTTCACGGTGCGGTTCGGTTATCTCGACCGGCTGGCCGATCGCGTCGCTGACGACCCGCCGCTCGCCCGAGCGTCCCTTGAGCACCCCGTTCTCGGAGTACTCGAGCCCCGTGCCGTGCCCTTCGGTGCCGACGATGCCCAGCACCTGGGCTGCCAGCGTGCCCCTGGGATAGACCCGCCGCATCACCGGAGTGCCGCTGATGCCGGGGATCTTCAGCTTCAGTATCGCTTCCGCCTGGCGGTCGGGGACGGCCTTGGCGAGGTAGACGAAGCCGGCATGCTCTGAGAGCTTGCGCAGAACCTCGGCCTGCGTCTGGGAGAGCAGCGGTGCGAGCCGTTCGGCGGCGGCAAGCGGGTTCTTGAGGAGGTAGGGATCCGCCGCGAGGTCGCGTGCGGGCTCGGAGACGGCGAGGTCGACGCCCATGCGATCGCTGATCGTGCCGCGCTGCGCATTGACGGTTTCGTCGGTGATCTGCTGGTTGCTGGCGGCCTGCTTGAGGGCCGCGCCCCGGACGACTCCGAGGTATGCAGTTCGACCGGCCGCGAGGACGAGGAGCAGAAAAAGGACCGCGAAGATTGCTCCTATGCGGCGCTGGCCGACGTCCACTCGGCTAACCCTGCGGTCCCGCCGTGCCGCCGCCGGCTTCGGTTGTGGCCGGTGCGGATTCACTCGCCGGGGCTTCTGACGCGCCGCCTTCTGCGCCGGTGGCGGCGCTCGCGCCGGTGCCGGCGCCTTCGCTCGAGGGAGTGCTCGATTCGCTCGATGTCGAGGCTTCGCCGGATCCCGATTCCGAGCCGCTTGATTCTTCGCCGCTCGTCGACGTTTCGCCCGCGGCCACCGTTTCACTCGAGGATTCTTCGCCGGATGATGCTTCGCCCGTCCCGGGCGCTTCGCTCGCCGGCACGAGCGGCTTGCGCAGGACGTCGGCCGCCCGGGTCGCATCGACCGCGGCACTGGCGGTCAGGAAGTGCAGGTCTTCGATCGGGCTGAGCCGTAGCCCCAGCTTTTCCGCCTCGGACTCGACCCTGGTGCCGCTTGCGAGTTCGGAGTTTTCGATGCTCAGTGCCGCGTTCTCGCGCTGCAGGCTCGCCGTGCGCTCGAGCGCGCGGCCGATTCCCGAGTTCAGCTTCAGGAGCCCCAGTTGCAGGGTGACGATCCCGATCAGCGCGAAGGCGATGATGCCGATCCAGACCCGGCTGCCGATCAGGCGGTCGATCAGACGGTTGCTCGAGAGCGACTCGGCTGCCCCGAGCAGGCCGACGACAAGCCCGTCACGCGCGGGCTCGGCGGCGGCGTGGCCCCTCGACGGACGGACCGGCCCGGAGATCCGTCGAGGACGGCTCGGCGCGGTCCGCGGCCTGGGCGGCGCGATCCGGCGGGCCGGTGCGGCGGCGGCGGCGGCGGAGGATGGCGGTGTCATTGGACCTCGTCGATCAGCTTGCGGGCTACTCGTAGCCGCCCTGAGGCGGCACGCGGGTTGGCGGCCACCTCGGCGGCCGAGGGGACAATCGAGCGGCGGGCGATAAGTGCGGCCTCGGGCTCACGGCCACAGACACAGATTGGGAGCTCGGGCGGACAGATGCAGCCACGGGCCCGCTCGCCGAGGAACTGCTTGACGCGCCGGTCCTCGAGCGAGTGGAAGGAGATGCCTGCCAGCGTTCCGCCCTCGCGCAAAAGACCCCAGGCGAGCGGCAGGGCGCGCTCGAGTTGGCCGAGCTCGTCGTTGACGGCGATCCGCAGCGCCTGGAAGGTGCGCTTGGCCGGGTGCCCGCCGCCGAAGCGAGCGGGCGCCGGCAGTGCCGAGTTGATCGCGTCGACCAGCTGGAGAGTCGTCTCGATGGGCTGCTCGCCGCGTTTGGAGACGATCGCCCGGGCGATCGCGCCGGCGTGGCGCTCCTCGCCGAAGTCCCGCAGCGCCCTTGCGATCCGCCGCTCGTCCCACTCGGCCACCAGCTGACGGGCGCTGAACTCCTGGGTCGGGTCCATCCGCATGTCGAGAGGTGCGTCGTAGGAGTAGGAGAACCCGCGCTCGCGCGTGTCCACCTGCATCGAGGACATACCCAGGTCGAAGTAGGCGATGTCAGCTCGGAGACCCTCGGAGGCGAGCTGTTCCAGGGCCTCTGCGTATCCGGAGCGGATGAAGCGCACGGAGCAGGCCGTCTCGGCGGCGAGCGCGGCGAAGCGCTCCTCTGCAAGGGGGTCGCGGTCGATCGCGATGAGGGTTCCCGTCGAGCCGAGGCGCTCGGCGACCATCCGTGCGTGCCCGCCGTCTCCGAAGGTGCAGTCGATCGCCGTCTGTCCCGGCTGCGGGTCGAGCAGCTCGAGCAGCTCATCGGCCAGGACGGGAAGGTGGGCCCCGCCGGGAGTGGCCGTCGAGCTGTCCATGCGCGCTCGGGCCGATGCCCTTCCCTGGCGGGAGCGGCCGTCCCCTCCTGCCCCCCGCCTGCGCCGCGCCAGCTCGGGCGCGCGTCCGTCGGAGAGACGCTGGTCCGTCGGCTCAAGCAGCGGCATCAACACGCGCGGTCACCTCCCTGACTCCGCTCAGCAGGACCGGCCTGTGGTCTGTCCAGGCGGTCTTGTCCCACAACTCCATCCTGTCCCCCACTCCCACCACCACGATGTCCTTGGTGAGCGAGGCGTGCTCCCCGAGAAACCCGGGCACCATGATCCGCCCGGCTGCGTCGAGCTCGGTGTCGCGCGAGTTTCCGTAGAAGAAGCGCTCCATCTCGGCCAGCTCGGAGGAGAGCGGCGGCAGCTCAGCGAGAGCCCTCTGGGAGTAGCTGTCGTACTGCTCGGGGCGCCACAGGCTGACGCAGGGCTTCAGGTCCACCGGCATCGCCAGGACCACACCGTCGGCCAGCGCTGCGCGGTAGCGAGCCGGAACCGTCAGGCGGTTCTTCGCGTCGAGCGTATGGTCGAAGGTGCCACGAAAGGAGAGCACTGCGGAGACCTCAAGTTGTTTACCGAGCCGAGGTGGAGGAGTGGGAGGAGCCCCTCCACCCCGGCTCGCTGCGGGCGAACATATCCCACTTCCTCCCACAATGCAACCCGATTTGCACATTTTCTCCCACTACACCTCCCACCCGCTTCAGCTGGTGGCGAAATCCCCCGCCGCTGCTGGGAAACTGAAAGGCTGAGAGCCGCCCGCCGCGTCCCACCCGAGTTGCAAAGCTCGGTGCAGGAACGCCGGTTGGGTGGGGTCTTGCACCACAGCCCCGAAAGGAACCTCCGCACTTGCACCCCGCCGAGCAGTCCCCACTCCCCCGCCTCCGCCCACGCCCCCGCCCGGGGCTCCCCGCCGGGCGCCGTCGCCTCCCCGCGGTCCTGGCCGCGCTCCTGGGCGCCGCGGCGATCGCGGGATGCGGATCCTCCTCGCACAGCGACGGGACGGCAGCAGACCCGGCGGGCGTGACACCGGCGAGCGCTCCGATCTATCTGGGCGCGACCGTCCGCCCGAGCTCATCGCAGGCCGACGCCGCCCTGGCGGCCGGCAAGGCTCTGACCCACCAGGAAGATCCCTACAAGCGCCTTCTGAGCGTGCTGCAGACGCCCGGGTCGCCGACGCTGGACTACAAGTCCGACGTCGAACCCTGGCTGGGACCTCACGCGGGCGTGTTCCTGCGCTCGCTGAGCGGATCCTCCGCAATGCTCGCGCTGGTCGAAGGGGGCCTGACCGGAAAATCGAGCTCGGGTGCGATCTCCTTCGGGGGAGCCGGAGCGGACGGAGCGATCGTGATGGACACCAGCGACGCCTCGGCTGCCCGCTCGTTCCTTGCCCAGCAGGCCAAACGAGCCGGCGCTCGAGCGGCCAGCTACCGCGGCGTCTCCTATGAAGCGACCTCCGCCGGGCTCGCCTTCGGGCTGGTTGGCCGCTTCGCGGTGATCGGCAGCGACGCGGCGCTACACCAGGTCATCGACACGACCCAGGGGGGCGCTGCCCTGTCGGCCGCCCCCGGGTACGCCAAGCTCGCCTCGGCGGAAGCAGGCGGGGCGCTGGCTCACCTCTATGTCAACCCCGGATCGGTGGCGGCGAAGGCCTCGGCCGCCGGGGTGTCCGGTGTGCTCGGCCCGCTGACGGGCGGACGCCAGGCCTACATCTCACTTGTTCCTAGCGCCACCTCCATAACCCTCGATGCCGACACGCTGGCCGCCCCCGGAACGCAGCCGGGGCTGCTGTCGGCCGACCCCGAAGCCGCGCAGGCGTTCTCCTCTCTGCCGGGCGACTCCTGGCTGGCGCTCGGGCTGGGGCACCTGGCGACGAACCTTCAGGGAGACGTGGCGGCGCTGAAGGGCGTGACGGCACTGCTGGGCACCGAAGCGAGCAGTCTCGGGACGCTCCTCGAAGGGCTCCTGGCGCCGGTGGAAGTGATGGGCGCCAACACGCCCAGGGCTCGCAGCGACTTCGGGAGCTGGCAACAGTCACTGGGCATCTTTGCCTCGGGCTCCGGCCTGCTCGAGCTGAAGGGCGCCGTCGTCATCTCCTCGAGCAACGCCGCCCGCTCGCGGGCAGCCGTCGCGAAGCTGGGCGCACAGCTGGCGCGCCGGGGGGACTCGATCTCCCGAGCGTCCATCCCGGGGACCGAAGCCGCGTTGAGCGCGCGCGTACGGGGATTCCCGCTGGCCCTCTACATCGCGGCGGGGAACGGCAGCGACGGCGTCCCGAAGTTCGTCCTCGGCCTCGGAGAAGCGTCGATCGGCGCCGCACTGGCTCCGACGAGCACGCTTGCGAACTCGGCGAGCAGAGCCGCCGCAATGAGCGCCCTGGGAGGAGCCCAGCCGAGTCTGCTGCTCCAGGTCCCGACCCTGCTGAGCCTCCTCGAAGGCATCGGCCTCACAGAATCGCCTCCGGTCTCGACCCTGCTCCCCTACCTGCGGTCGATCACGACCGTCTCCGGTGGAGGCCAGGATCTGGGCGGTGAAATCGAACGGTTCCGGATCGTCGTGGGCCTGAGCGGATCGGGC
>CAZFGJ010000088.1:0-12245 GCA_964518445.1 uncultured Solirubrobacteraceae bacterium | reverse complement strand
TACTTCTTGAGGTTGTCCGCCTGGTCGACCGGGTTGAACGTGACGGCCGTGTAGAAGTAGGTGAAGACGATGATCAGGATCGCCTCGCCGAGGATGTAGTGCCAGCCGTTGGGTGTGAAGAAGTCCGACAGCTTGGTGCCCCAGTGCGTTTTGACGAGCTGACCGACGGTCGGCGGGAAGGCCATCAGGCTGGCCGCGAAGATGACCGGGATGACGCCGGCCATGTTCACCCGCAGGGGCAGATAGGTCTGCCCGCCCTCGGACATGCGCCGGCCGATGACCCGCTTGGCGTACTGGACGGGGATCCGCCGCTGCCCTTCCTGGACGAACACGATGCCCGCCACGACGGCCAGCACCAGGAAGGGCATCATCACCTTGAAGACCTGGTCGGTCGAGGTCCACCAGGCCTGGATGCCGTTGGGCAGGCGGGCCACGATCGAGGCGAAGATCAGCAGGGAGATGCCGTTGCCGATGCCCCGCTGGGTGATCAGCTCGCCGACCCACATCAGCAGGACGCAGCCCGTTGTCAGGCAGACGACGATCAGGAAGATATGGGGCGCATCGAAGTGGGTGACCACCGATTCGCCGGCTTTGGCCTGCAGGCTGTGGAACAGGAAGACGTAGCCGATCGACTGGGCGAAGGCCAGCCCGACGGTCAGATAGCGGGTGTACTGCGTGATCCTGGCCTGACCGACCTCGCCTTCCTTGGAGAGCTTTTCAAGCGAGGGGACGGCGACCTGCAGAAGCTGCAGGATGATCGAGGCGGTGATGTAGGGCATGATCCCCAGCGCGAAGATCGCGATACGCGAGAGGCCTCCACCGGAGAAGAGGTTCAGCAGCCCGAGGATGTTGGATCCTCCGAACTGCTTCTGGATCGCGTTGACGGCCGTCAGGTTGACGCCGGGGACCGGGATGTGAGAGCCCAGCCGGTAGATCAGGAGCATGCCCGCCGTGAACATGATCTTCTTGCGGATATCCGCAACCTGGAAGGCGTTCAGGATGGTCGAGAGCATGGTGGTAGAGCCGTGCGCACCGGGAAAACTGACCGGTCGCGGTCGGGATTGCGGATTCTAGTGGATGCTGGGCACCGGCAGGCCGGGCCCGGACGCCTCGGGGCCCCTAGGCCTCGACGATGGTGCAGGTGCCGCCGGCAGCCTCGATGCGCTCGCGGGCACCGGCGCTGAAGGCGTGAGCGTGGACCGTAAGAGCCTTGTTGAGCTCTCCCTTGGCGAGGACCTTCACGGGAATGTCCCGGCGGGTCGCAAGTCCGTTGGCCTTCATCAGCTCGATCGTGACCTCCGTGCCCGCCTCGAAGCGCTCCTCGAGCGAGGAGATGTTCACCGGCTGCGTGTGCGTCCGGAACATCTCGAAGGGCATCGACTTCTTCATGTGCGGACCGCGAAGCTTTCGCATCCGCATGTGAATCGGCATCTGGCCACCCTCGAAGTTGGCGCGGCTCTTGGAGCCCGAGCGTGAGCCCGCGCCCTTCTGGCCTCGGCCGGAGGTCTTGCCCGTACCCGAGCCTTCGCCGCGGCCGATCCGCTTACGCGGGCGGCGGCTGCCGGGAGCCGGTGAAAGGTTGTGCAGCCCGATCCACTCGGGCTTCTCGTCGTCCTTGGGGCTCACTTGCCCTCCTTGACCTCAACGAGGTGACGGACGGCGTGGAGCATGCCGCGGGACTGGTCGGTGTCGTTGACCTCGACCGTGTGCCCGATCCGGCGCAGCCCCAGGGAGCGCAGCGTGTCGAGCTGTTTCTGGTTGGCGCCGTTCTTGGACTTGCGCTGGATGACGGTCAGTGAAGCCATCAGGCCGGTGTCTCCTCGACCGCTGCGGGCGCATCGGCGGCCGGCTCGGCGGAGATCGTCTCGGTCGCCGCGCTCTCGGAGACGGGAGGCGCGATGCCCAGGACCTGGTTGACGCTCAGGCCGCGCAGCGAAGCCATCTCCTCGGGCGTCCGCAGGCCGCGGAGGCCGGCGACCGTCGCCTTGACGAGGTTGATCGGGTTCTGCGTGCCGAGGCTCTTGGAGAGGATGTCGTGGATCCCGGCGAGCTCGAGCACCGCGCGGACACCACCGCCGGCGATCACGCCGGTACCGGGCGAGGCCGGCTTCAGGAGGACGCGACCGGCACCGAAGATCCCGGTCGTCTTGTGAGTGATGGTGCTGCCGTGCTTGGGAACCCGGAAGAGGTCCTTCTTGGCGCGCTCAACACCCTTCTGGATCGCCAGCGGGACCTCGTTGGCCTTGCCGTAGCCGATGCCGACTACGTCGCGTTCGTCGCCGACGACGACCAGGGCCGTGAACGAGAAGCGCCGGCCGCCCTTGACGACCTTGGCGACGCGGTTGATCTCGACGACGCGCTCCTGGAGATCCAGGCCGGCGGCGTTGACTGAGCGATCTGTGGTTATTGACATAGGGAGGGAGAGGGTAGCGGGGGGACGAAGCGCGAACGGCTCAGACAGTGATACCGGCCTCGCGGATCGCCTCGGCAAAAGCTTGAACGTGACCGTGGTACTGGTAGCCGCCACGGTCAAAGACGGCCTCGGTTATGCCGGCGGCCTTGGCACGCTCGGCGAGCAACTCGCCCGCGCGCTTGGTGGCCTCGCCTTTGGCGAGCGTCCGCAGCTCCGGCTCATACCAGGCGACTGCCGCCAGGGTGCGAGCCGAGATGTCGTCGATCAGCTGGGCCGAGACGCCACGGTTCGAGCGGAAGACCGAGATCCTGGGACGCTCCGCCGTGCCCGAAACCTTCGCGCGCACTCGGCGGCGACGTTTGAGGCGGCGATTCTCTTTGGTGATGACACTCATGCGCGCTTCCCGACCTTGCGCTGGACGTACTCGCCCTCGTAACGGATGCCCTTGCCCTTGTAGGGCTCCGGCGGGCGCTGCTTGCGGATGATCGCTGCGGTCTCGCCGACAAGCTGCTTGGAGATGCCCTTGACGACCACGCGGGTCGGCTGGGGAACCTCGAATTCGATCCCATCGGGAGCCGGGATCGGAACGGGGTGGGAGTAGCCGACGGCCAGCTCGAGGTTCTTACCCTTGAGCGCGGCCCTGTAGCCGACACCCTGGATCTCGAGGCGCTTCTCGTAGCCGTTGGTCACGCCCTCGACCATGTTGGCGACCAGAGAACGGGTCAGTCCGTGCAGGGCACGGTGTTCGCCGCGGTCGGTCGGGCGCGAGACGAGCAGCATCTCGCCGTCCTGCTTGACCTCGATGTCGCGGTGAATCCGCTCCGAGAGTTCGCCTTTGGGGCCGTTGACGCGAACGGACTCGGGCTCGATCGCGACGGTCACGCCTGCTGGAACCGGGATGGGTTGTCTACCGATACGGGACATCGCTCACCAGACCTGTGCCAGGACCTCGCCACCGACGCCTGCGGCGCGGGCGTCGTGACCGGTCATCACGCCGTGGGAGGTGGAGACGATCGACGTGCCCATGCCCCCCAGGACCTTGGGGATGCTGTTGGAGTCGACATAGGTGCGCCGGCCTGGGCGCGAGACGCGTCGCAGTCCCGAGATCGCCGAGCGGCGGTCCTCGGTGTACTTCAGGCGGATCTGGATGAGCTGCCCGGCACCACCGTCGGGAGCCGGCACGACCGACCAGGAGTCGATATAGCCCTGCTCGTCCAGAATCCTGGCGAGCTCTCCCTTGAGCTTGGAGGCGGGAACCTCGACTGTCTCATGCGCAGCGTGGATCGCATTGCGAACGCGCGTAAGGAAGTCGGCTATTGGATCGGTCATCGACATGGGCTGTTGGCTCCTACCAGGAGGACTTGGTCATCCCGGGGATATGGCCGTTGTGGGCGAGCTCGCGAAGACAGATGCGGCACACCCCGAACTTGCGATACACCGCGCGCGGGCGACCGCAGCGGGTGCAACGAGTATAGGCACGTGTTTTGTATTTGGGAGTGCGCGCCTGCTTGACGCGCTGCGAAGTCTTGGCCATCAGTCGGTGCTCTCCTTCTCGGTCTGGTCCGAGTCCGTCTCCTCGGCGGGCGCGTCTGGCTCGGCGGCTGCCTCGGGCTCGGCAGGCGCCTCATCGGCCACCTCGGGCTCGGCTGCCTCGGCCTCGGCGGCGGGCGCCTCGGCCTCGGTCTCTGATGCCTCTGCAGTCTCGGCCTCGGGCTCCCCCGCCTCCTCGGCGGCGGGCTCCTCGGCGGCTTCGGCTGCCTCACGTTCGGCTGCGGCCTTCGCAGCGGCAGCTTTCATTTTGTCGGCTTTGGGAGCGTCCACCGGCAGCGGCGCAGCGGCCTTGGCGGCAGCGGCAGCGGCAGCCTTCTCCTCGGCCTCGATGTGGGCCTGCTCGGCAGCGGCGTCGGCCGCCGGGTCGTAGCCCTTGGGCCGGCCCTGGGGCGCGAACGGCATGCCGAACGCAGCCAGCAGCGCGTATGCCTCAATGTCCGATTTGGCGCTGGTCGTGATCGTGATGTCCAGTCCGCGGATCATGTCGATCGCGTCGTAGTCAATCTCGGGGAAGATGATCTGCTCCTTGACGCCCATCGAGTAGTTGCCGCGGCCGTCGAAGGAGCGGGCGTTGAGTCCGCGGAAGTCCCTGATCCGGGGGATCGCGATCGAGATAAGCCGGTCGAGGAACTCGTAGCCGCGCTCGCCTCGGAGCGTCACGGCGACGCCCACGGGCATGCCCTCGCGAAGTTTGAATGCCGCGATGGACTTGCGTGCGCGCCGGACGCTCGGCTGCTGGCCGGCGATCGTCGCGAGCTGCTCGGTTGCGGCCTTGAGCATTTTCGAGTCCTGCTTGGCGAGGCCGACGCCCATGTTGACGGTGACCTTCTCGAGCTTGGGTGCCTGCATCACCGAGGAGTAACCGAAGCGCTCCATCAGGGCAGGACGGATCTCCTCGAGGTAACGGGTCTTCAGGCGTGCGGTGGGTGTCTCTGTAGTGGCGGCCATGTGCTCAGTCCAGCCTCACGCCGGTCGTCTTGGCGACGCGGAAGCGCTTGCCGTCTTCGCGCTCGATCTTGATGCGGGTGGGCTGGCCTTTGGCGTCGAGGATCATCACGTTGGATACGTGGATCGGACCCTCGCGCTCGATCACCCCGCCCATGGCAGCTTCGCTCTGGGCGCCGGGCACCTGAGAGGGGCGGGTGTGGCGCTTGACCATGTTCAGCCCCTCCACGAAGACGCGTTCGCGCTTGGTGTCGACACGGAGGATCCGGCCGGTCTTTCCACGGTCCTTGCCCGACATCACCTGGACGCGGTCGCCGGAGCGAACCTTCATCGGGCGCGGGTTGGTCACGGGACGACGGGCCATCAGAGAACCTCAGGCGCCAGCGAGACGATCTTCATGAAGTTGCGATCACGAAGTTCCCTGGCGACCGGTCCGAAGACGCGCGTCCCGCGGGGGTTGTTCTGGTCGTCGATGATCACCGCCGCGTTCTCGTCGAACGCGATGTAGGTGCCGTCGTCGCGGCCGATCGGCTTCTTGGTCCGAACGACAACAGCGGTGACGACCTCGCCCTTTTTGACCGTTCCCTGAGGGTTGGCCTGCTTGACGGTCGCCGTGATGACGTCGCCGACGAATGCGTAACGGCGCTTGGAGCCACCCTTTACGCGGATGCAGAGGATTTCGCGGGCGCCCGAGTTGTCGGCGACACGCAGCCTGGTCTCGTTCTGGATCATCGGGCACGCTCCACGACGTCGACCAGCGCCCAGCGCTTGGTCCTGGAAAGCGGACGGCTCTCGATCACGCGGACGACGTCGCCCTCGTGGGCATCGTTGTTCTCGTCGTGCGCGTGGACGGTGCTCGAGCTGCGGACGATCTTCTCGTAGCGGCGGTGGCGGCGAGCCACGTCGATACGCACGGTGATGGTCTTCTCGGCCTTGTCCGAGACCACGATGCCCTGACGCACGCGCCTTGCGCCCTCGACCGGTGCGTGGACGGGAGCCAGTGGCTCGGCGGCAGGTTTGGCGGCGCGGCGCTCGGCGGCTTTCGCTCGTTCGCTGAGCCGGCGGCGACGGCGGCGGACCGCCTTGTCGGCGCGCATGGCCACCCGTTCCGCATGGCGCTCCTCGGGCGAACGCGTGGGGCGTGCCTCGCCGCTGTGAGCCGAGCGCTTGATCCGGCGGCGCTCCTTGGGGGGCAGCACGACCTCGGGCTCGGCGTGGACAGCCTCGGCGGCCGGGGCCTCCGCGGGAGCATCCTCAGCAGGAGCGTCGCTCGCCTCAGCCTCAGGAGCGTCAGCCTCAGGGGCCTCCGCCTCGGGAGCGTCGGCCGCAGGGGCCTCCGCCTCGGGAGCCTCAGCCGCAGCGGTGAGCTCGGGCTCAGCCTCGGGAGTCTCGGGTGTCTCGTTGTCGGGTTCGTCAGCCATGTGCTCGGTTTCGCCTTGGTCGATGATTCTCAGTTGTCCTGGCCGGGATTGGCCTGAAGCTCGCGCTCGCGCGCCACCGTCAGGGCGCGTGCCAGATCGCGCTTGGCACGGCCTAGGCCGGCCGTGTCGTCGAGTTCGCCGGTTGCGTTTGAGAAGCGCAGGCCGAAGACCTCTTTGCGAAGCTCGCCGAGCTTCTTGGTGAGCTCACCGGCTTCCAGATCACGTATTTCACTTGCCTTCATCGCGGCCTAGTCCTCGCGCAGGACGAACTTGGACTTGACGGGAAGCTTGTGTGCGGCCAGGCGAATCGCTTCGCGGGCCAGGGGCTCGGAGACACCTGCGAGCTCAAACATGACCCGTCCCGGCTTGACGACCGCAACCCAGCCTTCGGGCGAGCCCTTGCCGGAGCCCATGCGGGTCTCGGCGGGCTTCTTGGTGATGGGCTTGTCCGGGAAGACGTTGATCCAGACCTTGCCGCCACGCTTGATCTTGCGGGTCATCGCGATACGGGCAGCCTCGATCTGACGGTTCGTCAGCCACCCCTGCTCGAGGGACTTCAGCCCGTACTCGCCGAACTGGACGTGCAGTTGTCCACGCGAGTAGCCGCGACGACGTCCACGGTGCTGCTTGCGATGCTTGACGCGCTTGGGGGAGAGCATCAGCGACCCCCTCCGCCGCTGCGACCGCCGGGGCCGCCGGGACCTCGCCCGCCGCCCGGACCGCCACGGCCTCCGCCGCCACGTCCGCCGCCGCCGGGACCACCGGGACCACGCCCGCCGCCCGGACCGCCACGGCCACCGCCACCGGGCCGGTTGCGCCCGCCACCACGGCCATCGCGGCCGTCACGCCCGCCACGACCGTCGCGGTCGTTGCTCGGGGGGGCCGGGGCCGTCATGTCGGTCAGGTCGGCGCCGGTGTAGCCCTCGGGCATGATTTCGCCCTTGTTGACCCAGCACTTCACGCCGATCCGGCCAAAGGTCGTCCGGGCCTCGTAGAACCCGTAGTCGATGTCCGCCCGCATCGTGTGCAGCGGGACGCGGCCATCCGAGTAGCTTTCGGTGCGTGCCATCTCGGCGCCGCCGAGCCGGCCGGCGACCTGGACCTTGACGCCCTTGGCCCCGGAGCGCATGGCGCTCGTCAGTGCCCGCTTCATGGCGCGCCGGAAGGCGACCCTGTTCTGTAGCTGCTCGGCGATCGACTGGGCGACCAGCTTGGCGTCGAGCTCGGGACGCTTGATCTCGAGGATGTTGACCTTGATCTGCTTTTTGGTGATCCGGTGCAGGTCGCGGCGCAGCGCGTCCACTTCGGTACCGGACTTGCCGATCACGATGCCCGGGCGGGCAGTGTGGATGTTGACCTCGAGTTCGTTGGCGTCCTTACGGATCGTGATGTCCGAAAGGCCGGCATGGGCCAGCTTGCCAATGATGTGCTCGCGCACCTTGACGTCCTCGGCCAGGTACTCGGCGAAGTTCTTCTCGTTGAACCAGTTCGACTTCCAGTCGTGGATGTAACCCACGCGCATGGCCTCTGGATGAACCTTCTGTCCCATTTCTTCGGTCTCTCTCAGCCTTGTCTCTTGGTCGCCCCGTCAAGCGGGCGCGGGGTCAGCGTGATCGTCAGGTGGCTCGTGCGCTTGCGGATCGTCGTCGCTCGGCCCATCGCGCGCGGCCGGAAGCGCTTGATCGTCGGTCCCTCGTCGGCGTAGGCCTCACGGACGATCAGGTCGTCCTCGAGCAACTCGTGGTTGCTCTCCGCGTTGGCCACCGCCGACTCGAGCAGCTTGCTCCAGTCGCGAGCCACCTCACGAGGGGTGAAGGCGAGGATAGCGCGCGCCTCCTCGACGGACTTGCCTCGCAGGTGCCCGCAGACCATTCTGGCCTTGCGAGCCGAGGTGCGAACGTAGCGAGCGTGGGCTTTGACGACCCGGCGGCGAGGCGCGGCGGGGGCGGACTGCTTGGCGCGTTTCGCGGGTGCCGCGGCCTCAGCCGGCTTCTCAGCGACGGGCTCTTTGGCGGCGGGCTCTTTGGCGGCGGCTTTTTTGGCCGGAGCTTTTTTGGCCGGAGCTTTTTTCTCCGCGGCGGCTTTGGCCGGTTTGGCGGCTTTTGCAGCAGGCTCTTTCTTGGCGGCAGGCTCTTTTTTCGCGGCAGGGGCTTTTTTGGCAGCCGCTTTTTTCGCCGCCTTGGGCTCCTCGGGGGCCTCGCCGGCCATGTCCTTCTCCTCCTCGGCGCTCATCGGACCTTGCCGGACCCCGCGTGACCGCGGAAGACGCGGGTGGGAGCGAACTCGCCCAGCTTGTGTCCGACCATCGCCTCGGAGACGAAGACGGGGATGTGTTTCTTGCCGTCGTGCACGGCGATCGTGTGGCCGACCATCTCGGGGAAGATCGTCGAGGCGCGCGACCAGGTGCGAAGCATTTTTTTGTTGTTCTCGGCGTTGAGGGCTTCGATCCGGCTCATCAGCCTCTCTTCAACCCAGGGGCCCTTCTTGCTAGAGCGGCTCATCGGCTCCTGCCCTTTCCACGTCTGCGACCACGGACGATGTAGCGGTCTGAGGTCTTGTTCTTCTTGCGGGTCCTGTAACCCAGCGTCGGCACACCCCAGGGCGTGACCGGGTGCCGGCCTGCGGTCGTCGAGCCCTCACCACCACCGTGCGGGTGATCCACAGGGTTCATGGCCGTGCCGCGGGTCTGGGGGCGCACGCCCATGTGGCGCTTGCGCCCGGCCTTCCCGACCTTCACGTTCTGATGCTCGGCGTTGCCGATGACTCCGACCGTCGCGCGGCACTCGGCGCGAACCATCCGCATCTCGCCGGAGGGGAGGCGCAGGGTTGCCATGTCGCCGTCCTTCGCCATCAGCTGGGCCGAGGCGCCGGCCGAGCGGGCCATCTGGCCTCCCTTGCCGGGCTGCAGCTCGATGTTGTGCACCACCGTGCCGACCGGCATCCGCGAGAGCTCCATGCAGTTGCCGACAGAGATTTCAGCGCTGTCCCCCGAGGCGACCATCATCCCGACCGTCAGGCGCTGAGGGGCCAGGATGTAGCGCTTCTCACCGTCCACGTAGTGGAGCAGGGCGATGTAGGCCGAGCGGTTGGGGTCGTACTCGATGGCCGCGACTTTCGCGGGGACCCCGTCCTTGCGGCGCTTGAAGTCGATCCGGCGGTAGGCCCGCTTTGCACCGCCGCCACGGTGGCGCGATGTCTTGCGGCCGTGGGCGTTGCGCCCACCGCTCTTCTTGAGGCCTTCGATCAGGGTCTTCTCGGGCTTCGACTTCGTGATCTCCGCGAAGTCGGGGTAGGAGACGAACCGCATTCCGGGGCTCGTCGGCTTGGGCTTGCGAATGGCCATGGGTTAGCCCTCGAGGGCCGCGAGGCCCTGGAATATCGGGATGCTCTCGCCAGGGCGCACCTGGACGATTGCCTTCTTCCACGTCCGAGTCCGGCCGCTGGTGGTGCCGCGGCGCTTGGGCTTGGACTTGACGCTCAGGGTCCGGACCTCCACGACGTGAACGTCGAACAGGGCCTCGACGGCCTGGCGGATCTGGGTCTTGTGCGCGTCCGCGTGGACACGGAAGGTGTAGCGGTCGGCGGCCGAGAGCACGTAGCTCTTCTCCGAGACGACCGGGCGGATGATCACCTGTGTGTGCTCCATCAGGCCTTCGCCTCCTCGCCGGAGCGGGGCTTGCCGGTCCGGTCGGTCAGGGCCTGCAGGGCCTCTTGGGAGATGAGCAGCGAGGCGGCGCCCAGAAGATCCGTGACACCCACGTTCTCGGGCGTCAGGACGGCGACCCGCTGCAGGTTGCGGAAGGACAGCGCGGCAGCGGACTCCTCGGGTGCGAGCACCACGAGTGTCGGGCGTGCCTGGTTCCAGCCATCGAGCAGGTCGAAGGCCTGGCGCGTCTTGGGAGCTGAGAAGGCGGCCGCATCGAGGATCGCGACGGAGCCGCGCTCGGCGTGCAGGGACAGGGCGCTGCGCATCGCCGCGCGCTGCTCCTTGCGGTTGACCTTGAAGGTGTAGGACCGGGGGTGCGGACCGAAGGCGATACCACCGCCGGTCCAGATCGGCGAGCGGTTGGAGCCGGCGCGGGCACGGCCGGTGCCCTTCTGGCGCCAGGGCTTGGCGCCACCGCCGGAGACCATCGCGCGTGTCTTCGTCGACGCGGTGCCACGACGTCGTGCGGCCTGCTCGGCGCGCACGCTCTGGTGAACCAGCGGCTCCACGAAGCGCCCGCCGAAGGCGGACTCGTCGAGCTTGACGTTCTTGGCGGCCGAGCCGCCGAGGATCGGGGCGTCAGGCATCGCTGCGGACCTCCACGTAGCCGTTGCGGGGCCCGGGGACCGAGCCCCGGACGAGCAGAAGGTTCTGCTTGGCGTCCACCTGGATGATCTCGAGACCCTTCTGGGTGACGCGCTTGTTTCCCATCTGCCCGGGACCGCGGATGCCCTTCATCACGCGAGCCGGCCAGGCCGAGGCGCCGATCGAGCCGGGGGCGCGGACGTTGTGGGAGCCGTGTGACTTGGGCCCGCTTGCAAAGTTGTGGCGCTTGATCGTCCCCTGGAACCCCTTGCCCTTGGAGGTGCCCGAGATCTTGACGCGGCCGCCGACCTCGAAGGCCTCGACGGTGACCGTCTCGCCGAGCGTCAGCTCGCCGACCTCGTCGCGGAACTCCACGACGTGGCGAAGCGGCGGGGCGTCGGCCTTCTTGAGGTGGCCGAGCTCGGCTTTGGTGAGGTGCTTCTCCTTGGTCTGCCCGAATGCCAGCTGGACGGCCTCGTAGCCGTCACGCTCGAGCGTGCGGATCGCTGTGACCGGGCAGGGGCCGGCCTCCAGCACGGTCACCCGGGCGACGGAACCGTCGTCCTGGAACACCTGGGTCATTCCGAGCTTCTTGGCGAGGATCGCGGGCATTGTCTCTCAGGTGGCGAGACGGATCTCGATGTCGACGCCGGCCGGGAGGTGGTCCAGGCGCTGCAGCGAATCGACCGTCTTGGGGGTCGGCTGGTGGATGTCGATCAGACGCTTGTGCGTGCGGATCTCGAAGTGCTCACGCGAGTCCTTGTCCTTGAAGGGAGAGCGGATCACGCAGTAGACGTTCTTCTCGGTCGGCAGCGGGACAGGGCCGGACACGGTCGCACCTGTGCGGGTGGCCGTCTCGACGATCTCCTTGGCAGCCGACTCGATGGCCGACGTGTCGTAGGCCTTCAGGCGGATACGGATCTTGTTCTGGTTTGCGGCTGCCATGTCAGTGTCTTCTCAGGTCTCTCTGTCGTGCTTCTGTCGTCTGCTCGTTTTGCTTCCGTGCTGCGCGGGGCATCCTGCCGGCGGCGGGGTCACCCTCCGCCGCTGGCCCCTCCGCGGCGAGCGGCGGAGCGGTGGAGGACGGTGTCCCGTCCCATATCCGCCCCAAGCTCGCCTCTGCGGCCGGGGTCGTTCCTAGTCGTATCGGACTGCCAATGTGCGCGCCTCCGACTGCCTGCCAGAGGCGCGCGGGTGCTACTCGATGATCTCGCTGACCACGCCCGAGCCCACCGTGCGGCCACCCTCTCGGATGGCGAAGCGCAGGCCCTGATCCATGGCGATCGGCTGAATCAGCTCGATCTCCATCTGGACGTTGTCACCCGGCATGACCATCTCGACGCCCTCGGGCAGCTTGGCCACCCCGGTCACGTCGGTCGTGCGGAAGTAGAACTGCGGCCGGTAGCCCGTGAAGAACGGAGTGTGACGTCCGCCCTCCTCCTTCTTGAGCACGTAGACCTCGGCCTTGTACTTGGTGTGCGGGGTGATCGAGCCGGGCTTGCAGAGAACCTGGCCGCGCTCGATCTCCTCACGCTTCGTGCCTCGCAGCAGGCAGCCGACGTTGTCGCCGGCCTGACCCTGGTCGAGGATCTTGCGGAACATCTCGACACCGGTCACGACCGTG
>CAZFGJ010000087.1:0-12274 GCA_964518445.1 uncultured Solirubrobacteraceae bacterium | reverse complement strand
ATGATGCGCGACGCCAAGATCACCCAGATCTACGAGGGCACCAACGAGATCCAGCGTCTCGTGATCGCCCGAACCCTCCGCTAGTCCTCACGCGGACCGCAGCGCAGGCGATTCTTACGTGCCCGGCGGGCGCGCTTTGTCATGATTCGCCTGTGCCGGTACGAGCCCGCTGGTGGGGAATCTGAGATGCGTCGTTCCGAGGACCGGCCCAGCCCGCTGCGCCGGACGGGTGTCGCTGCGCTGCTGGCGATGTCGCTGGGCCTGATCGTCCTGGTCGTCGGGCAGGGCTTCAGCTCGATCGGTGCCGTTCGTGCGCTCGAGGACATCGCGCTGGGAGTGATCGTCGCCGCCGTCCTGATGGGGGGTGTCGCCTTCGTGGCCGTCCGAATGGCGGGCTGGAGGGACCCCGAGTCGGATGCGGAGTTCGACGAGATCGTCCGCCAGTCCGAGCGGCTGGCTCGTGAAGGGCTGATCATGGATCCGGACGAGGCAGCCTTCATGGATCTCGATCCGCTGGATGACGAGGATTTCGAGGAGCTGGTGAGGGACGCCCTGGACGACCTTCCCGACCTGCTTCGCAACGCCCTGGCCCACGTCGCCGTGGTGATCTCCGACGGTGGCCGCCGGGCCGGTGCGTATGGCCTTTACCAGGGGGACGGGGCGACCCGGGACAACACCCACGACCGGATCGTGATCTTCAGGGACACCCTGCGCCGGGACTTCGGCCACGATGGCGACATGCTCCGAGATCAGGTCACCAGGACCGTCCGCCACGAGCTGGCTCACCACGTGGGCTTCGATGAGCTCGGCGTAAGCCGCTTGGATCTGTGACCTCCGTCACCGGGTTTTTCGCCACAATCCCCTAGGATTTGCGCCCGCTGGGTGGGCTTTTTCATCCCCCGGCGACTTCCACCGACCTAGGAGAGAGCCCCAGATGCCTGAAGCCGTGATTGTCGATGCCATTCGGACGCCCATCGGAAGGGCGGTCAAGGGATCGCTCAAATCGGTCCGGGCCGACGACCTGGCGGCCGTGCCGCTGAAAGCGCTGCTCGAGCGCAACCCGCAGCTCGACTCGGGCTCGATCGTCGACGTGATGATGGGTTGCGGCTTCGCCGAGGGCGAGTCGGGATACAACATCGGCCGCAACGCGGCACTGCTGGCGGGAATCGACCATCACGTCCCCGGCACGACCGTCAACCGGTTCTGTGCCTCATCGCTGCAGACCACACGGATGGCCTTTCACGCGATCAAGGCCGGCGAGGGCGACACCTACGTCGCGGCGGGCGTGGAGGCGGTCTCCCGTGCCGGTCAGGGCGCCCCGTTCGAATTCCACCCCCAGCTGGACGGCTCGGAGAACTCGATCTACAACGTCTACATCCCGATGGGCCTGACGGCTGAGAACGTCGCCGATCGCTGCAAGGTGAGCCGCGCGTCTCAGGACGAGTGGGCTGCGATCTCGCAGTCGCGCGCCGTGGCAGCCCAGGAGTCCGGCCACTTCGACGTGGAGATCGTGCCCGTCACCGCCCCGGCTCACAAGGACAAGGACCGTGAGGGCAACGAGTTCGACGTCCCCGAGCAGGTGGTCACCAAGGACGACGGCCCCCGCGCCGGCACGACGGTCGAGAAGCTGGCGGCCCTGAAGCCGGCCTTCAAGCCGGACGGCTCCGTCACGGCGGGGAACGCATGCCCGCTGAACGATGGCGCGGCAGCCCTGCTCGTCACCTCTGAGGAGCGGGCCAAGGAGCTCGAGCTCAAGCCGAAAGTCAGGATCATCGCCTCGACGGTCGTGGCGATCCGTCCCGAGATCATGGGTCTCGGGCCGATCCCGGCTATTGAGCAGCTGCTCAAGAACACGGGCATGACGATGGATGACATCGACGTCGTCGAGATCAACGAGGCGTTCGCCGCGCAGATCGTCCCCTGCCGGGAAGACCTGAAGATCGACGCCGAGAAGCTCAACCCGTTCGGCGGAGCGATCGCGCTGGGCCACCCGTTCGGCATGACGGGCGCCCGCATCATGACAACGCTGATCAACGACCTGCAGACGCTCGATGGGACCTACGGCATCGAGTCGATGTGCGTGGCCGGCGGCATGGGCATGGCCATGCTCGTGGAACGTCTCAGCTAGGGCGCAGTACCCGAGATATCCGCTGTGGTGAGGCCGGCTTTCGCCGGCCTCACCTCTTTATCGAGGCACCGAGACGGGAGCACCGACATGGACAAAGAGCAGCTGAGGGAAATTCAGGCTCCGATCAAGGAGCGCTACAGAGAGGACCCCGCGGCCGGTCTGGTGACATTGAGCGCGACCGGGACCCTCTCCGACGGGGTGAGCTGTTCCATCCGCAGCGGTCAGGCTCTGGCCGAGGCCGGCCTGCATCCGGCCAGCGGAGGCGACGGCACTCTGCTCTGCTCGGGCGACATGCTGCTCGAGGCGCTTGCGGCCTGCGCCGGGGTCACCGTTCGGGCCGTCGCAACCTCCCTGGGCATCGACCTGACCGGCGGCACGGTGACCGCTGAGGGAGACCTGGACTTTCGGGGGACGCTGGCGGTGGATCGGGAGGCTCCTGTCGGATTCTCATCGATCCGGCTGCGCTTCGATCTCGAAAGTGATGCCGAGGATGAGGACCTGGCGACCCTGCTCAAGCTGACAGAGCGCTACTGCGTGGTGCTGCAGACCCTCACGACGGGCCCGGCGCTCTCCTCGTCGCTGCGGAGGACAGGAGCCGAGTCCGCGTCCGGCTAGCGGGGCGGCATCCGCAGGGCGCCGTCGAGCCGGATCGTCTCGCCGTTGAGCATCTGGTTCTCGGCGATCTGGCAGACGAGCTGCCCGTACTCGGCCGGCCTGCCGAGGCGGGCCGGATATGGCACTCCCGCTCCGAGCTTCTGGCGGGCCTCCTCGGGCAGTGCGGCGAGGAGCGGCGTGTCGAACAGCCCGGGGGCGATCGTGTTGACCCTGATGCCGTACTGGGCCAGGTCGCGGGCCGCGGGCAGTGTCATCCCGACGACGCCGCCCTTTGATGCCGAGTAGGCGATCTGCCCGATCTGCCCGTCGAAGGCGGCGATCGAGGCGGTGTTGACGCAGACGCCGCGCTCGCCGTCCTCGAGCGGCTCGGTGGCGATCATCGCCGTGGCGGCGTGGCGGAGAACGTTGAAGGTTCCGATCAGGTTGATCGAGATGATCGTCTCGAAGGGCAGCAGGGGGTGGGGGCCCTTGGAGCCCGCGACCTTTTGGGCCCATCCGGTGCCGGCGCAGCAGACGGCGATCCGCAGTCCGCCGGGCGCGTCGGCGCCGCGGCCGATCGCCTCCTCGACCTGGCTCTCCTCGCGAACGTCGCAGCTGACGAACTCGAGGCCGAGCTCGCCCGCCAGGGCCTGGCCCTTCTCGGCGTTGACGTCGGCGATGGTGACCAGGGCGCCGCGCTGCGCGAGCGCGCGCACCGATGCCTCACCGAGGCCGGAGGCCCCTCCTACGACGATTGCGGCGGCACCCTCGATCTGCATGGCGCCAGCCTACAGGGAGCTTCTGCGCGACAGCGTCAGGGCGAACAGGGCCTCGGGGTCGGTCATCCAGCTGGCCAGCTCCAGGCCGGCGGCGGCGAGGTCTCCTTCGAGGCGCTCGGGGGTGAACTTGGCGCTGATCTCGGTGCGCATCTCCTCACCCTCCTCGAAGTGCACATGAAGGTCCAGCCCGCGCACGTGTGTCGAGTGCTCGCGGCGGGCCCGTAGGCGCATCTCGATCCACTCGTGCTTGCGGTCGAACAGGGCGACATGATCGAAGTCCTCCGGGTCGAAGTCGGCATCGAGCTCACGGTTGAGGACCTCGAGGACGTTGCGGTTGAACTGCGCCGTGACTCCGGCCGAGTCGTCATAGGCGGCCTCGAGGACGCTGGGGTCCTTGACCAGGTCGGTTCCCATCAGCAGGTGGTCCTCGGGCCCGAGCAGCCGAGCGATCTCGCGCAGGAACCGGCGCCTGCTGCCCGGGGGGAAGTTTCCGATCGTGCCGCCCAGGAAGGCGACGATCCGCGGCCCGCGAGCCTCGGGGATCTCATCCAGGTGGCGCTCGAAGTCTCCGATCACGCCGTGGACCTCGAGGCCGGGGTACTCGCCGGTCAGCGCGACGGCGCATTCGCGGACCATGCTCTCGGTCACGTCGACCGGCACGTAGCGAACGAGCGTCCCGGCCTCCGCCATGGCGTCGAGCAGGACACGTGTCTTGGCGGCCGTTCCCGAGCCCAGCTCGACCAGCTCGACGGCACCGGTCAGACTTGCGATCTCCGCCGCGGACTGCTCGAGGATCGCCCGCTCGGCGCGCGTCGGGTAGTACTCGGGCAGCTCGCAGATCTGGTCGAACAGCTCGGCCCCCCGAGCGTCGTAGAAATGCTTGGGTGGGAGCTCCTTGAAGGGCCTGGTGAGCCCGTCGAGGGCGTCGTCGGCGAGCGACCGGCCCTGGGCTCCGTCCAGGTGCGAGTCGATTTGGATCGCCGGTGCGGTGAGCGGTTGGCGGGGCGGGGTCACGGCCATGTCAGTCCTCCTCCCGGGCCAGCCGGAGGCCGGCGAATATCTGACGGCGTTGAGGCAGGTCCCAGTTGCGGAAAGTCGGGGTCGCCACCCGCGGATGGGTAGCCCACGATGCGCCTCGGAGGACTCGATAGCCCTTGCCGAAGAAGACCTCTGAGTACTCGCGGTAGGGGTAGGCGCGGAAGCCCGGATAGGGCAGAAAGTCCGACGCCGTCCATTCCCACACCCCTCCGGTGCCCGACAGCTGCCCCGAGGTCGCCGCCCTCTCCCACTCCGCCTCGCTCGGGAGTCGCGCATCGTGCGCGCGGGCAAAGGCGTCGGCCTCGAACCAGCTCACGTGACAGGCGGGAGCATCCGGATGCCCCGCTGCCACGGCTGGATGGTGGGTCGTGTCGTACTCCTCCTTCCATGCCCAGCCCTCGTCGGACCACCACTCGCGCCGTTCGTAGCCGCCGCCCTCGCTGAAGCGCATCCAGCTGGCGTTGGTGACGGGCCGCCGGGCGATCTGGAAGGAGGGCACCTCGCGGCTGTGAAGGGGACGCTCGTTGTCGTAGGCGAATCCCTCGGGCGTGGCGCCCATCTGGAAGGCCGCCGACTCGAAGCTGATCCACTCGTCGCCGCCGGGAGGTGGCTCCAGGACTCCTTCCCCCGGACCGAGCAGCCCGGCGATCGCCATCGTCTGGCGCATCGTCTCGGTGTGCTGGAGCTCGTGTCGCAGGACCATCTCGATGATCTGCCCGTCACCGAGCCCCTGCCGGGCGATCGTCTCGATGGTGCGCGAGCGGACCTCGGCGAGATACTCGCGGGCATCCGCCGGGCCGAGGGCCTCGATTTCCCCGCGCACCGCCCGTGGCGTCTCGAAGGCGTCGTAGAGGGCCGCCAGTTCGCCTCGAAGCAGCTCCTTGCCTCCATGGCGATGACCCACCCAGAGGTCCTCGTAGGCGGCGATATGACCGAGGTCCCAGACGAGTGGGCTCATGATCGGAGAGTGGACTGCCTCGAGCTCCGTGTCGCTGAGCTCCGCGACGAGCCGCAGTGTGCCCTGGCGCGCCTGTTCGAGCGCCGCCAGCACGAGCTCGGCGTCGGGGGAGAGGTGGTCGGTCGGTTCCGCGCGGGAGGCCATGAGCAGGCTGGTGCTGGCTAACTGTAGAAGGTACCCGCAGCGGGCACTTCTCCACTGTCTGCCCGGATGGCCCGAGCGTTACACATTCTCCGCCGGCTTCAGGCCAGCGGGTCGGGCGAGACCTGATTCCAGCGCATGATGATCCGGCGGCCATGCTCATGGCCGAGCAGGCAGACAGCTCCCGGGGAAAGCCCCAGCTTTGCGCCCTCCTGAGGCTCGAGGCCCGCCCAGCGCGCGCCAAGGACCCGCAGCAGATGCCCATGGGAGAAGAGCGCAACCGGCCCGGGCGACGCAATCGCCGCGGCTATGGCGCGGTCGGCTCGGAGCCCCACGTCGGCGGCACCCTCGCCTCCGGGGCAGCCATCGAGCCACTGGTTCCAGCCGGGCTTGAGCGCTTCGATCTGCGCGGTGGTCAGCCCGTCGTACTCACCGTAGTCCCACTCGAGGAGATTCTCGTTCTGAACGCCCTGGGTGCCGAAGCCGGCCAGCTCGCAGGTTTCTCTGGCACGCCGGGATGGGCTCAGGAGCACCTGCCCGAACCGGCGCCCGGCGAGGGTCCTGGCCAGCGAGCGTGCCGCGTCGCGCCCACGATCGGTCAGCGGAATGTCGGTGCGCCCTGTGTGCTGGTGGGTGATCGTCCACTCGGTCTCGGCGTGGCGGATGAGGACGATCTGCGGCTCGTCAGTGGCGCCGGCGCTCATCGCGCCGGAGGGCCGGGCGCTGCCGCGTCGTCAACGATGACCGTCAGGCGCTCGCGCCGAAGCAGGCTGGCGGGGACATGCGGAGACGGGTCGCCGAGCATGGCGTCCACCGCGTCGGCCTTGCCGGCGCCGGTCGCGAGCAGCAGGCAGCTCCTGGCGGCTCGCAGGACGGCGAGGCTGAGGGTGATCCGCTGTGGCGGTGGCTTGGGCGAGTCCTCGATCCCCAGGCAGATCGAGTCCTCACCGGCCTGCAGTGAGGGGCTCCCGGGGAACAGCGAGGCGACGTGGCCGTCGGGGCCGATTCCCAGAATGACTATGTCGAGTACGGGTGGGCCGCTGCCGCCAAGGCGCTCCGAGAGGAGGGATGCGTAGTCCTCGGCTCCGGGTCCGGGGCCGAGCTCGCCCCTCATGCGGTGGACCATTCCGTCTGCGATCGCCCCGCCGGCCAGGCCCGTGTCGCGGGCGAGCCGGTAGTTGCTCTCCTGATCGTCGGGCTCGACGCAGCGCTCGTCGGCGAACCACAGCTCGGTGGCGGTGAGATGCTCAGGGTTCCTGGACATCAGCTCGTAGGTCAGTCCGGGGCTCGTGCCTCCGGACAGCCCGACGTGGGCGACCCCCCGCTCGGCACGGGCCCGCTCGATGACCGCCGCGACGTGCATGGTGGCGCGCTCGGCGACCGTTGCGGGGTCGGCGCAGGTCGTCAGCCGGGTCATGCGAGCATCGCGCGGGCCGCCTTGAGGGCGGGAACGTAGGTCGGGTCGCGCAACAGGGCCTGGCGGATGCCCTCGCCGAGCACCCCGGTCTCTCCGCGCGAGGCGCCGGGAATCGTCCATTCGCGCCCCTCGTCTCCGGGGGTGCTGTTGTGGGCCCGCAGGCCTCCGGGGCCGCGATCGAGCGAGAGGCTCCGCCCGGTGGTCGTCTGAACCGTCAGGCCGGCGAGCCCGGGAACCTGCAGCTCCGGTGCGGCTTCGAGGTTCAGGGACACCTTCTCTGCGCCCGCCCTGGCGGTCCCCTTCAGGCCGGCGCCGTTCGCCGTGAGCGGTTCGAGCTCCCACCCCAGGCGAGATGCAAGCCATCCCACGAGAAGTGTGGCCGCGGCGGTGGAGGCGGTGTGGTGGCGGACGGTGACACTCGAGAGCATCCTCAGTTCCGGACGCAGCGCGGGCGGGTCGAACAGCGCGGCGATCCGCTCCCGCCAGGGAGTCGATCGCAGCCAGGCGAGATCCACCACGTAGGCCTCGCCGGTCAGCTCGCAGGCACGGTCGACGGCGTCGCGCGCATCCGGCTCGACCACCGAGTCGAGCAGCACGGCCTGGGCGAGGGGCATCAGCTCGGAGACGATCTCGTGGTGGCCATGGGGTGACCAGAGCAGCGTGGGCAGGTCGGTCACGACAAGGGGGTCGGCGATCGTGAGCAGATCGTCCATGTGCTTGTCGCCAAGCTCCACGACGACGGTCTCCCGCAGGAGGGCCAGTTCGCCGGGGGCGGGATCGTCCTCGGCCGCGATCATCACGCGGGCGTCGAGCTGTTCCCGGTTGGGCTCGTATGAGAGGACGATCATGCGCGAGGCGTGGTAGCGCCCGACGCCTCGCAGGCGATTTGCGATCTCTCCGCTCCATTCGCGATCGACGAAGGCGATCATGTTCAGGACACGGGCCGGGGCGAAGTCCTCGTGCTCCGCATGAACCTCGATCAGCAGCTTGCGCAGCGCCGCTTCGATCCTGTCCGGCGTCGTTCCCTGCTCACTCCAGACCGCGTCGATCCGGCTCATCAGATCGCGCGCCAGCGATCGTCACCCTCGAGCAGCTCGTCGGCCTCCTTGGGTCCCTGCGAGCCCGCCTGGTACTCGGCTACGGGCGGGCCGGGCTCGAGAGCCCAGGCTTTGACGATCGGGTCGCAGATCCGCCACTGGGCCTCGACCTCGTCGTTACGGGTGAAAAGCGTGGCGTCGCCGCGCATGGCGTCTGTGATCAGCCGCTCATAGGCCTCGGGCGACTGTGACAGGAAGGCGGTCCCGTAGAGGAACTCCATGTTCACCGGCCGGATGATCATCCGGGTGCCGGGGATCTTCGCGCCGAGACGGAGCGAGACCCCCTCGTTGGGCTGCAGGGTGAGGACAAGCTGGTTGGGCTGGACGCCCAGCGAGCCGTCCTGGCTGAAGGCGAGGTGGGGGACGGGCTTGAGCGTGACGGCGATCTCGGTGACCTTTCGGGCCAGGCGCTTGCCGGTCCTCAGGTAGAACGGCACGCCGGCCCAGCGCCAGTTGTCGACCTCGAGACGAAGGGCAGCGTAGGTCTCGGTCCTCGAGCCTGGTGGAACGCCCTCCTCCTCCATGTACCCCGCCACGTCCTCGCCGCCGGCGTGCCCGGCGGTGTATTGCGCGCGGAGAGCCATGTCGGGGATCTCCTGGATCGTCGGCTCGGGGATCGCCTGCAGGACCTTGACCTTCTCATTGCGGACCTCTTCGGCGGTGAAGCTCACGGGCGGCTCCATCGCGACGTGGCAGAGCAGCTGCAGCATGTGGTTCTGGATCAGGTCGCGCAGCGCGCCGGCGCTGTCGTAGTAGTCGGCGCGGGAGCCGATGCCGAGATCCTCGGCGGCGGTGATCTGGACGGAGTCGATGTAATTGCGGTTCCACAGCGGCTCGAACATGCCGTTGGCGAACCGGAACGCCATCATGTTCTGGACGGTCTCCTTGCCTAGGTAGTGGTCGATGCGGAACACCTGGGTCTCGTCGAAGGTGGCGAGCACCTCGCGGTTGAGCTCGCGCGCCTCTTCGAGCGTGGTGCCGAACGGCTTCTCGATGATCAGGCGGACCTCGCCGTGCTCGTGGTGCGCGAGCTTCGACTTGCCGAGCTGCTCGACGATCACGGGGAAGAACGTGGGCGCGGTGGAGAGGTAGAAGGCGCGGTTGAGCGGCTCGCCGGCCTGCTTCTCGCATTTGTCGAGCATCTTGCCGAGCTCGCTGTAGACGGACGGGTCGTCGAACGTGCCGGGGACGTAGCAGACGTTTTCGAGCAGGCTCTCCAGGACGGCGTCGTCGGGCGTGCGCCGGGAGAAACGGCGGATCGCCTGCTCGCACTCCTCGCGGTAGTCCTCGTGCTCTTTTTCTTTGCGCGAGACCCCAATGAGGTGAAAGCGGCCGGGCAGGGCGCCCTCGTGGGCGAGGTTGTAGAGCGCGGGCAGCAGTTTGCGCCTGGCGAGGTCGCCGGTGGCGCCGAAGATGACGAGCGAGGTGGGCGCGACCGGAATGCGCTCGAGGCCGGCGACGAGAGGGTTCTCGGGCACCGGCTCACTGGTGGGCCGCCCGGCTGAGACGGCCACCGTCAGCGTCCTCCGCCGCGTTTGGCGCCCGGCGCGCTCTTGACGGCGTGGCCGCCGAACTGGTTGCGCAGCGCGGAGAGCACGCGGTCGGCGAAGTCGCCGTTGCCGCGCGAGCGAAAGCGGGCGTAGAGCGACGCGGTGATGACGGGGGTGGGCACGTCGCGGGCGGTGGCGTCCTCGATCGTCCAGCGTCCCTCGCCGGAGTCCTCGGTGTAGCCCTCGAGCGAGCTGAGGTCGTTGCCGTCGGCCTCGAAGGCTCGCGCGGCGAGTTCGCACAGCCATGAGCGCACGACCGAGCCCTGTCCCCACAGGTGCGCGATCTTGGCGTTGTCGAGCTCGTACTCGCACTTGTCGAACAGGTCGAAGCCCTCGGCGTAGGCCTGCATGAGGCCGTACTCGACGCCGTTGTGGACCATCTTCACGTAGTGCCCCGCACCTGAGGGGCCGAACCTCATCCAGCCTCGGGGGCCGATCGAGGCGACGCTCTGCTGGTTCGTCTCGGGTGCCAGCACATCCAGGATCGGGGCGAGCCGCTTGACCGCTTTGGGCGGTCCTCCGACCATCATGCAGTAGCCGACTTCCAGACCCCAGACGCCGCCCGAGGTCCCGACGTCGACATAGTCGATCCCCGCTTTTTTCAGCTCTGCGGCCCGGCGCTTGTCATCGGTCCACTTCGAGTTTCCGCCGTCGACGATCATGTCGCCGCGGTCGAGCAGCTTGGCCAGCTTGTCGACGGTCTCCTGGGTGGGGCCCCCGGCGGGGACCATGATCCAGACGATCCTGGGGGCGTCGAGCTTCTTCACCAGCTCTCTCAGGGATGCGGCGCCGGCCGCACCGTGTTTCACGGCCTGCTTGACGGCCTTCTCGTCGAAGTCGAATGCGACGACCTCGTGCTCGGAGTCCCGCCGGATGCGGTGGACCATGTTGCCGCCCATCTTGCCCAGCCCGACGAATCCGATCTGCGTCATGTCTGCTCCCCGAGGCTCGCTGTCAGAGCGCGCACGGCGCTCACTGGATCATCGCCCTGCAACCTCACCCGCTCAGCGGGCAGGCCAAGTTCTCGCAGGGTCTCGAAATCGCCGATCGCCTGCGCGTTCTTGAGTGTCGTGAAGGTGAAGGGCCGGCCGGGGATCGAGACGTCCTCGGGCCCGTCGTGGAGCAGCTGCAGGAAGCGGCCTGTCGGCGGGCCTCCCTTGTGGAACTGCCCTGTCGAGTGAAGGAAGCGCGGCCCGTAGCCGAAGGTCGTCGTCATGCCGGTGGCGGCCCGGATCGCGATCCTGAGCTCGGCCAGCGCCGCGTCGAGGAGGGCCGTCGGCTGTGTGTAGGCCATGATCGCCACGTAGTCGGGTGGGCCCGCGCCGAGCGCCAGGGCGCGCAGGGCGCCGTCGTCGGCCTGTGGGAGCTCGGGCAGCCGGCCGTCCTGCTCGTAGGACGCCAGGACCTTGTTCGTGGCGTCCTTTGCCTGCTGCACATTGGGCTGGTCGAACGGGTTGATCTCAAGGCCCCAGCCGGCAATGGCCGTGGCGATCTCGGCGAGCATGAAGATCCTGCCGAGGTCCCCTGGGCCCCTCGTCGGGATTGTGATCAGGGGATGTCCGGCCTCGGCGAGCAGGGCCACCCGGTCATCCATCTCGGGGTCCGGGCGATCGAGATCGGGGAGGTATGCGAAGACACGGTCCTGGCCGTAGGCATCCGGTGCCCCGAGCGGCTCATCGGCCACGGGGAGGATCCCGGTGGCGTGCTTGCCGGTGGACTCGGCGACCAGCTGCTCGAGCCAGAGGCCCAGGCCGGGTAGCGAGTCGGAGATCAGGAACGTCAGCTTGTCCCGGCCCGAGCGGGCAAGCGCGCTGAGGGCGGCGCCCAGCCAGATTGCGCCGGCGCCGGCGGAGATCTCCCCGTCGGCTCGAACGGGCGTGTCCCAGGCCGCCGAGGCGCCCTCGAGAAGCCGGCGGACGTCGATCCCCATCAGGGCGGCCGGGACGATGCCGAATGCCGATAGAGCGCTGTAGCGCCCGCCGATGTCGGGGTCCCCGAAGAACGTCCGGCGGAAGCCCTTCTCCTCTGCCAGCTCGGCCAGGCCGGAGCCGGGGTCGGTGATCGCGATGAAGTTCCCCCCGTCCTCCACAAGCTCGTGGAAATGGGCGAACAGGGAGAGAGGCTCGATCGTGCCGCCGGACTTCGAGGACACGATGAAGAGGGTCCGGGATGGGTCGATCGATCCCTCGACCGCGCTGACGGTCTCCGCATCGGTCGAGTCGAGAACGTGCAGCCGGGGATGTCCCTGCGTGTGCCCGAAGGCACGTCGCAGAACCTCGGGAGCGAGCGACGAGCCGCCCATCCCCAGCAGCACGACGTCCCTGAAGCCCGCTGCCTGTACCTCGGCGGCAAAGGGCTCGATGGCGGAGAGCTCGTTGAGCATCCGCTGGGCGATCGTCAGCCATCCCAGGCGGTTGGCGACCTCGGGGGTCCCCTCCGGGGCCCAGAGGGTCGGATCCTCCGCCCTGAGGCGCTGGGCGACGGAATCGCGCTCGGCGTCGGCCAGGCGCTCGGCCACTGCGGAGCGCAGACTCTCGGGGATCACTGCCTCGAGGGTCTCCCTGGGGTCGCT
>CAZFGJ010000086.1:8011-12365 GCA_964518445.1 uncultured Solirubrobacteraceae bacterium | reverse complement strand
CACGGCGGCGTCTCCCGCTTCCCGGAGGATCTCCCGGACCAGCCAGTCGACTCCGGCAAAGCTCAGCTCGACGATCACCGAGCCGTCTGCTCTCTCCTCGACCACCCTGCGCGCCTCGCGAGCCCATCGGGCCCGCTCGGGAGCGACCCAGACCCGTGCTGTCCGCGACGCCTCGACCTCGCCCGTGCGCAGCCAGCCGTCGACCTCGCCGGCGGGGTCCACCTCGGGGCGGGGCTGGAACTTCTCGTCGCTGACGACCGCCCGCTTGATCCGGTCCAGGCGGAAGTGGCGGACACCCTCGCGCTCAGGGTCATATGAGGCGACGTACCAGCCCTCGCGGCCGTTGGTCAGGGCATAGGGCTCGACCTTGCGCTGGGAGATCTCGTCCTCGTTCTCCTTGAAGTACTCGATCTCGATCAGCCGCCGCCCGGTGATCGCCTTGGAGATCAGCCGGGCAACGTCGGAGTCGTCGCTCGCGGGCGGGGCGACCTGAAGACCCTGCTCCATCGGGTCCTCACCCAGGGCGGCGACGATCTTCTCGCGTGCAGACGCCAGTGAGCCCTCGGGGATGTGCTCGCCGATCAGATCGATCGCCGCGATCAGCGCCTTCGCCTCGACCGGCAGCAGGCGGGCCGGCCGGTCGAAGTTGTCGCTGTAGGGCTCGGGGTCGATCTCGATCTCCCCCTCCTCCTCCTTGATCTCGGCATAGAGGACGTAGGAACCACCGCCGAAGTTGACGACGTTGAGGACATTGAGGTCCTCGCGCAGCTCCTCGTCGGAGATCTGCAGCCGCTCGCATATCTCAGCCATCACGACGCGCTCTTCCCGGCGCCCCGCGGCGATCAGGATGCTCGCGAGGGTCACCAGGCGAGCGAAGCGCTCGGGGCGGATCGCCGTGTCCGGCCGCCCTGAATCTCCGTCGGCATCCCCGGCTCCCTTGCGCGTCGTGCGGCGGGCACCGCCGGCCTCGACGGCCTTGGTGCCGCGCTTGCGCCGCGAAGCGGGAGGCTCCTCCTCATGGCGCTCACGCAGCAGCTCGAGGCGCCGGCATAGCTCCGCCGCCAGGTCTCCTGGCCCCACGAGACGCGCGTTGGCTCCCAGGCCGAGAACCCAGGAGACGAGGCTGCGGGGGTTCGAGTAGCCGGTCTCGAAGACCCGGTCGCCGTCTTCAGCCAGCGCTGCGATGTCGACCGACTCGTCATCTTCCGGCTCGATCTCGGCAGGATCGCGAACCTCGCCGTAGCGGCCGAAGTGCCGTTCGATCTGCCAGGCGATCCGCTCGGAGATGAGGATCCGGGCCACGCCCTGCTCCTCGCCGAGCTGCCAGTCGGCCCGGTTGGCGTAGGAGCGGGGGTCGAAGTCCTCGGGGCGGTGGAAGTCGTGCTCGGCCTTGGTCGCGTAGGAGACCTTGCCGCGGATCCTCGAGAGGCGGAAGACCCTGACGGCCTTGCGCTCGTGGGAGTAGCCCAGCAGATAGAACTGCCCGCCCTGGAACAGCAGGTGGTAGGGGTCGACCTTGCGCGAAGAGACCTCGTCCCTGCCCATCGTGTAGTACTCGAAGACGATCGTCTTGTTCCTGAAGATCGCCGTCTCGACCTTGGCCAGGCGGGCCGACAGCTCGTGACCCCCGGCGGAGGCCGTGATGCCCAGGGCAACCGAGCGCTGCTCAGGTGCCCTGAGTGGGCTGGGGCGTCCCCAGGTGATCTGCTGAAGGGCCAGGCGAAGGGGCTCGGCGTAGGCGAATTCCCCGTCCAGCAGGCTGAGGGCCGTCTGCAGAGCCGCAAGCTCTTTGTCCGTGAACGCGATTGCCGGGAGGTGGAAGTTCTCCGGGCGAAGCGAGTAGTTCTCCTGCTCGGCGGCTCCGTCGGCCGGACGCTCCACGGTCAGCTGGATGCGGAGTGACTCGAGCTCCGAGCGGTCCGCGTAGAACCGGCGCGCGAACGCATCCTCGTTCATGCCGCTGTAGCCCTCCACGTCTCGCCGGATCTCCAATGCCGTGACGGGCCTGCGCTCGGCCATCAGGTAGGAGATCAGCGAGAGCTGGCGGATCAGCTTCTCGGTGTCCTTTGCCATCGGCTCCCAAAGATAGAAGCCGGGGGAGAGACGAGTGCAGCGCCGCGACCGGGCCGCTCCGCTATTTGCGGCTTTTCAAGCCGCTTCGCGCTCGGGCTGCGCCGGCCGGACCGTCTCGGAGGGCTCGCCGCCCCGCTCGAGGAAGAAGGCTCCTGAGCCGATTGCACGGTCGAATTGCGACCAGCGGCGCCCCGGCGCGAGCTCCTTCTCGAGCCGGTCGAAGCTGCCCAGGCGCCCGCCCAGGTTGTCGATCATGTGCACCAGCGTCGCCTCGCGGGTACAGGGCACGACCGGGCTGCCGTGTTCGAGGCTGCCGTGGTGGGAGAGAATGATGTGACCGACCGACTGGGCGAGCTCGGCCGGGAACCCGTCGATGTCCTCGATCATGCGGCGGATCAGGTAATAGCCGAGTGCGATCTCGCCGTGCAGTCGCCCGGCGTCGGTCAGGTCGATGTTCTGAGGGTCCTCGGTGTAGGCCTCGAGCTTGCCGATGTCGTGCAGCAGCGCACCGCTGACGGCGACGTCCCGGTCGATGCCCGGGAAGGTGGCGCTGATGGCGCTGACGGCCTGTGCGACGCCCAGACAGTGCTCGAGCAGCCCGTGCGCGTAGGCCTGGTGGTAGTACTTGGCCGCCGGGGCCACTCTGTAGCGCGCCCACAGCTCGGACTCCTCGCCGAAGACGCGGTCCAGCAGCAGCCTCAGGTGGGGCTCCTGGATCGTCGCGATCAGCTCGGCGATCTCTGCCTCCATGAGCGCCGCGTCGCGGACCGGACCGTCGTGCAGGTCCTCCGCGCAGTAGGTGCCCGGGACCGCCTCTGCGAGCCCCCGCAGGTTGATCTGAGGCCCGAAGCGGGGGTGGACGGTGTAGCGCCCGCGAACCGTCACCGGCGTGCCGGGCCGGACGAGGTCCTCGATCTCACCGAGCTCCTCCCAGACCATGCACGGGACGGCTCCCGTG
Organism: uncultured Solirubrobacteraceae bacterium; assembly: GCA_964518445.1. Lineage (GTDB taxonomy): Bacteria > Actinomycetota > Thermoleophilia > Solirubrobacterales > Solirubrobacteraceae > Palsa-744. The sequence goes on along the minus strand of CAZFGJ010000086.1, from coordinate 9,334 downwards.
CGATCGCCCAGCAGCAGCCGCAGGTAGTCGCCGCCGTCCCGGCGCTGGCGGCGGTCCGCCTCGCGGACCAGCAGGACCTGGTCGATCTCGATGCCGTCTGTCAGCTCGTTGAGGAGCACAATTTGAAGGTAGAGACGCTCGCGGACGGCACGACCGGGGCGAGGGCGCCCGACGGCGTAAGATCGGTCGCATGGAAGGGCGGCGACTACTGCTCAGGACCTGCCTCTTCGCGGCGCTGGCACTGGCCGCGCTGTCTTCTTCAGCATCGGTCGCCGGCGCCTGGTGGCAGCCCCCGGCCAAGCCCACCTTCTACTGGCAGCTTCAGGGCACCTTGAAGACGAGCTTCACGGCCGGCGTCTACGACGTCGACGGGTTTGAGACGAGCGCTCTCGAAGTGGCCGCTCTGCAGACCCAGGGGAAGCACGTCGTCTGTTACATCGATGTCGGGACCGCCGAGAACTTCAGGCCCGACTACGGCGCCTTCCCGCGCTCGGTGCTCGGCCATTCAAACGGCTGGCCCGGTGAGAAGTGGCTCGACATCCGCCAACTGGCGGTGATCGAGCCGATCATGACGGCCCGGTTTCAGATGTGCCGCGAAAAGGGCTTCGACGCGATCGAGCCGGACAACATCGAAGCCGCCACCAACAAGAGCGGCTTCCCGATCACCGAGGCGCAGCAGCTGACCTACAACAGGTGGGTCGCCGAAGAGGCCCACTCCCTGGGGATGGCGATCTTGCAGAAGAACGACGGCGAACAGGCCGCCCAGCTCGAGCCCTATTTCGACGGGGTCCTGACCGAGCAGTGCAACCAGTACTCCGAATGCGCCGACTTCGAGCCCTATCTAAAGGCCGGAAAGCCCGTCATCAACGCGGAGTACAAACTCAAGACGAGTCGTTTCTGCGCGGCCGACGACGCCGCTGGAATCGTCGGCATGCGCTTCAACCTGGCGCTGAACGGCAAGCGCTACGAACCCTGCCCTTGACCGTTCCTCCCGTCGCCTGGCGCGGCTCAACCGAGAGACTCGGCGAGACGCTCAGCCGCCAGGCGGAGCATGGCCCTCCGGGTGGCCATCGTGGCGCTGCCGACGTGCGGCTGCAGGACCGTTCGCGGCGCCGCCAGCAGGCGCGGCGAGACGGCAGGCTCGTGCGCGTAGACGTCGAGACCCGCGGCGCCCAGGCGACCCGACTCGAGCGCATCGGCCAGCGCCACCTCATCGACGACAGCCCCGCGGGCGGTGTTCACGAGAACGGCCCCCTCGCGCATCATTGCCAGGCGCCTCGCATCGATCAGCCCACGAGTCGCCTGCGTAAGGGGCACGTGGAT
>CAZFGJ010000086.1:0-8001 GCA_964518445.1 uncultured Solirubrobacteraceae bacterium | reverse complement strand
TATGTCGCTCGAGGCGAGGAGCTCGTCGAGCGCCTCGACCCAGCCGGGCTCCCCCGTCGGGTGGCGGGTGTGATGGATCACATCCATGCCGAAGCCCCCGGCACGTCTGCCCACGGCGCGTCCGATCGCGCCGAAGCCGAGTAGGCCCAGCGTCGCGCCGTGCACGTCGCGGCCCCACGTCTGATCAAAGCGCCATCCCTGCCAGCGTCCCTCGCGCAGCGCCCGCTCCGTGTCGCTCATCAGCCTCGAGGCCCAGATGATCAAGCCAAAGGCCGCATCGGCCGTCGTCTCGACCAGCGCCTCGCCGGCCGTCAGGACGGCTATCCCTCGTCCCGCCGCCGCCTCGCCGTCGATGGCGTCGGTTCCCGCGCCCGCGACCGAGATAGCTCTCAGCATGGGCATCCGCGCCAGGGCATCTGCGTCGACCGGCATGATCGGCGTGCAGAGGAGCCCCTCCGCCCCGGTATCCGAGCCCGGCTCTCCGACTCGCAGATCGTGCGTAGCCAAAGCGTCGAGGCAGCCCTCGAGCATCGGGGTTGAGATGAGGATCCGAGCCATCGCGCCGGGCGAGGGGACCTGCGCCGCCCCGTGCCCCTAGGGCGTGAGCCGGTGCGGGCCGCGGTAGAGGAAGGTGACCTCGCGCACGTTCTCCTGCCCGAGCATCTGCATCAGCAGTCGCGTCAGGCCGAAGCCGAAGCCCCCGTGGGGCGGACACCCGTAGCGGAAGAAGTCCAGGTAGTACTCGATCGGGCCCACATCGATCCCGCGGTCCTCCGCCTGCAGCAGGAGCCGGTCGCGACGGTGCTCCCGCTGGGCACCGGTGGTCACCTCGATCCCCCGCCAGAGCAGGTCGAAGCTCTTCGTCAGAGTCGGGTCGTCGTCGTGGCGCATGTGGTAGAAGGCGCGCACCGCAGCCGGGTAGTCGGTGACGAACACGAACTCGTGGCCGTGGCGCTCCTTGATCAGAGCCGACAGCGCCCGCTCGGTCGGAGGGTCGAGGTCATGCCCGGCGCCCGGAACGTCGTGGCCCTCTGCGCGCACCATGTCCTTGGCCTCCTCGAGGGTGACACGCGGGAAGGGCAGCGTCGGCACGATCACCTCGGTGCCGAAGGTCTCGTGAATCTGATCGCCGTGGCTCTCCTTGACCGAGCCGAGCACGTGGGCCAGCCAGCGCTCCTCGACGGCCATAACGTCCTCGTGCGACTCGATCCACGAGAACTCCATGTCCACGCTGGTGAACTCGGTGTCGTGGCGCGATGTGAACGAGGGGTTGGCCCGGAAGACGGGCCCGATCTCAAAGACCTTGCCGAAGCCCGCGGCCATCGCCATCTGCTTGTAGAACTGCGGCGACTGCGCGAGGTAGGCGTCGCCCTCGAAGTAGTCGACGTGGAACAGCTCGGCCCCCGACTCGCTGGCCGAGCCCATCAGCTTGGGGGAGTGCAACTCGATGAAGCCCTCCTGGCGCCAGAACTCGCGCATGGCCCGCTCGACGGCCGTCTGCACTTCGAAGATCAGGCGCCGGTCGGGGCGGCGCAGATCCAGGTAGCGCCAGTCGATCCGCTTGTCCAACGCCGAGTCGGGAGCGATCGGGATCTCCGGTTCAGCGGCCGAGTCGACGCTCAGCGACTCGAGCTTCAGCTCGAGGCCGCCCAGCTTCACCCGCTCGTCGGCGACGACCGTTCCCGTCAGGGTCACGGCCGACTCCGGTGTCAGGGCGGAGATCGCCTCGTTGAGCTCCGACGGCTCCTCGCCCTTCGGAAGGACGGCCTGAGCCATTCCTGTTTCGTCGCGCAGGATCACGAACTGGACCTTCTTCTGGTCACGCAGCGCGTTGACCCAGCCGCGGACGGTGACCTGGCCGCCGACCTTCTCCGCGAGGTCCTTGATCATCGTGCGCTCCACGTCAGGCACCCTAGCGAGCCTCTCCGGGCTCATCCTCTGCGAGCTCGATCTCGACGGACAGCTCCTCGGCCTCGATGCTCTCGAGCAGCTCCACCGATCCGGCCTGGCGCAGGTCCTCGGCGCCGAGCTCGAGCGCCGCGAGGCGCTCGGGCGTGTCGCGCACGATCACACGCGCGACGGGGGCGCGCATCGGGCGCTTGGCCTGGGACTTGGCCTTGCGAACCTCGCGCAGCACGTCGGCCGTGACCTCCAGTGCCTCGAGTTCGCGCCGGGGCTCGCCACCGGCCGCCTCGGCGTCCAGCACTGACGCCTCCGGCCACTCCGCCCGGTGGACGGATCCGGGCTGCCACCACGACCAGACCTCCTCGCAGACGAACGGGAGGAACGGGGCGAACAGGCGCTGGAAGACCGACATCGAGAGGTTCAACGCCCGGCTGACCGATGCGCTGACGGCCGGGTCTGCGTCATAGCGCCGGCCCTTGACGAGCTCGAGGTAGAAGTCGCAGTACCACCAGAAGAACTCCTCGGTGCGCTGAAGCGCACGGGCGTAGTCATAGTCCTCGAAGCTCTGTGAGGCCTCGCGGACCACGCCCGCCAGCCGTGCCATCAGGGCACGGTCCAGCGGATGGCTGAGAGTCTCCCCCGCCTCCGGCAGGTCGCTGAGCGCGAACTTCGACGCGTTGAGGATCTTCACCGCCAGGCGCCGTCCGACCTTCATCTGCTGCGGGTCGAACGCCGTGTCGGTTCCAGGACGGCCGCTGGCGGCCCAATAGCGAACCGCGTCGGCTCCATGCTCCTCGAGCAGGTGGATGGGCGTTACGACATTGCCCTTGGACTTGGACATCTTCTTGCGGTCCGGGTCGAGCACCCAGCCGGAGATCGCGGCGTTCTTCCAGGGAAGCTCATCCTCGTCGAGCTCCGAGCGCAGGACCGTCGAGAACAACCAGGTCCGGATGATGTCGTGGGCCTGCGGGCGCACGTCCATCGGGAACACCTTGGCGAAGAGCTCGGCATCCTCCCCGGCCTGTCCGGCGATCTGCGGCGTAAGCGACGAGGTCGCCCAGGTGTCCATCACGTCGGGGTCGCCTGCGAAGCCCCCTGGCCTGCCGCGCTGATCCGGCTGATAGCCGGCCGGGACATCGGTGGACGGGTCGACGGGAAGCTGCTCCTCGGTGGCTCCGATCGGCTGGGCGTAGAGGACGTTGCCCTCGCCATCGATCGGGTACCAGATCGGGAACGGCACCCCGAAGAAGCGCTGGCGGCTTATGCACCAGTCCCCGTTGAGGCCGTTGACCCAGTCCTCGAAGCGGGCTCTCATATAGGGCGGGTGCCAGGAGAGCTCGCGGCCCCGGGCCAGCAGCCGCTCCTGCTGGGAGATCGTGCGGATGAACCACTGCCGGCTCGTCACGATCTCGACCGGGCGGTCGCCCTTCTCATAGAACTTGACGGCGCGGGTGACCGGGACCGGCTCGCCGATCAGCTCGCCCGATTCCTCGAGCAGCTCAACGATCCTGCGCCGCGCCTGGTTGATGGTCCGTCCGGCCAGCTCGCCGTAGGCCGAACGGGCGCCACCGAGATCGTCGGACTCCCACCCCTCGCTTCCCCAGGGGACCTCCGCCAGGCGCCCGTCCGGTGCCAGCACCGATCGCACCGGAAGGCTCAGCTCGCGCCACCAGGTCACGTCGGTTACATCCCCGAACGTGCAGACCATGACGAGGCCCGTTCCCTTGTCGCGCTCGACCAGCGGATGGGTCAGGACGGGCACGTGCGTTCCGAACAGTGGTGTCACGGCCTCGCCGCCGATGAGGTCGCGATGGCGCTCATCGTCCGGGTGGGCCAGCAACGCCACACAGGCAGCGATCAGCTCGGGGCGGGTCGTCTCGATAACCGCCTCTCCCTCGCCTCCGACGGTGCCGAAGCGCACCTTGTGCATCGCGCCGGGCCGCTCGCGATCCTCGAGCTCGGCCTGGGCCACGGCGGTCTGGAAGTCGACGTCCCAGAGCGTCGGCGCCTCCAGCTGGTAGGCCTCCTCGCGCTCCAGCAGGCCGAGGAAGGATCGCTGGGAGATCCTCTGCGCCAGGGGGCCGATGGTCGTGTAGGTCATCGCCCAGTCGACCGACAGGCCCAGCCCCCGCCAGAGGTCTTCGAATGCCTGCTCGTCGCTCTCGGTCAGCCGCAGGCACAGCTCGACGAAGTTGGGGCGGGAGACGGATACCGGTTCCTTCTCGGAGGGCTCGGCCGGAGGGCTGAAATCGGGGTCGTAGGGGACCGACGGGTCGCAGCGGACGCCGAAGTGGTTCTGCACGCGACGCTCGGTGGGTAGGCCGTTGTCGTCCCACCCCATGGGGTAGAAGACCTCCCGGCCCCGCATACGCCGGTAGCGCGCCACCGCGTCGGTGTGCGTGTATGAGAAGACGTGCCCGACGTGAAGCGAGCCGCTGACCGTCGGCGGCGGGGTGTCTATCGAGAAGACCTGCTCCCGCGGGGCGGTGCGGTCGAACGCATAGGTCCCGTCGCGCTCCCAGGCGGCGCTCCACTTCTCCTCGAGGCCCTCCAGCGTCGGGCGCTCGGGCACGCTGGCGCTCTGTGCGGGCTGAACGGGGGGCAAGCTTTGATCGTACCCGCCACCGCCCTCACGGGGAACCGACGCCGGCCAGGTCAGAAATGGGACCCAAAAAGGAGGACGACTCCGAAACTCTAAGAAACTTCCCAGGAAGCCTGTATTTTTTTCTCAGGTATGTATAGGGTCGCCTTGTAAGAGGTGCCACTAGGGGAGGCAGCGGATGCAGCACCGGGGATCTGCGGCATGAGCGTTACGGCCCGCAAGCTGACGGGGGTGATCGGCGCGGTCCTGCTGATCAGCGTGCTGATCGCGCTGTACATCTCCAACTGGGCGACCAGCGCACCCGCGACGATCGCCGCGACGCCCATTGCGGGAACCGCAGTCCCGGCGACGCAGCTGACCCTGCAGACCGACGCCGCGGTCGGACCCCAGGAGAGCCCCAACCGGCCCGACTGGGTCTCCTACCTCGTCAAGCACGACGGCAAGTGGGTCCGCAGCACCGTCTACACGGTGCCGGCACACTCGCTGGTCCACGTCACCGTGTACCAGTTCGACGGGGACTCCGGCCTGCGCAACGCGTTTCTCTCGCATGTGCAGGGAACCGTCGGCGCGACGGTGATGCTCGACGGCAAGCCGGTCAACCACATCGACCCCGAAGAAGCCTCGCACACGTTCGTGATTCCTCAGCTGGGCGTCTTCGTGCCCCTTGCGGGCGTCGAAGACGAAGCGAAGAACCAGTGCGAATACGGCCCCTGCGACCCGGCGACCATGGCCCACCGCACGATCGAATTCACCTTCCGCACCGGCGGCAAGGGCCGTTTCCGCTGGCAGTGCTTCGTGCCCTGTGCGGCCGGCACGTACTTCGGCTTCGGTGGTCCGATGCAGACCCTCGGCTACATGGACGGCTTCATCAATGTCGTCTAACGCACCCGCCGCGGGCGGTGGCGGCGGCAACGAGCCGAACCACCTGCGCCGCTTCGGTGTGATCTGGCTGGTGGCGAGCCTGATCGCCGTACCTCTGGTGGTCTTCGTGCTCGGTCCCGACCTGCCCCCCGGCCACGGAAGCGACGCCGCATCGGGCCAGGTGACGGACAACACCGTCCTGCTGGCGATGGCCACGCCGGTGCTGCTGTTGGTCGTGATCTATCTGATCTATGCGTCGATCAACTTCCGCCAGGCGAAGGGCGGCACACTGGAAGGCCCGGCGATTCGCGGGAACTCACGCCTCCAGACATCCTGGATCGTCGTCACGGGAGTCCTCGTGCTCAGCCTCGCCGCCTACGGGACGATCCGCCTTGAGTCCGGTTACGGCGCCGGCTCGGGAAGCGGGCCCAAACCGCTCACCAAGCCATCGGGCAAACGGCTGCCCGTGCAGGTGATCGCTCAGCAGTGGGCCTTCACATACCGCTACCCCACCTACGGCGGCGTCGAGACCGCCCACCTCGAGCTTCCCGTCAATACGACGATTGAATTCCACGTCACCTCGCTCGACGTGATCCACTCCTTCTGGGCGTACCAGCTCGGGGTCAAGGCGGATGCGAACCCGAACGTGGACAACGTCGCGTTCGCCAGGCCGAGCAAGATCCAAACCTTTGAAGTTCACTGCGCCGAGCTCTGCGGTCTCTGGCACGGCGCGATGTTCGACCACGGCCACGTTGTAAGCCAGGCGGCCTTCCAGAGGTGGATCACCCAGGAGCGGCTGACCTTCGCCCCGACGACGAAGGTCCTACCGAAGTACTCCACCACCTACCTCCCCGAACCCACGAGGCGCGGCGAATGAGCACGACGACAGTCGACACCCCGGCCCGGCCCGTCCGCCCCCTGTGGCGGAGGCTGATCGGCTTCAACCTGCTGAGCGCCGTGCTGCTGGGCATCGCCGGCTACTACTTCGGCTGGTTCATCGGCCATCAGGTGAACGGCGGCAAAAGCTTCGAATACCAGGCCGCCACCGACGAAAACGATGTCGCCCTGCTGCTCGCCTACCTGTTCGGGGTGATCGGGTTCCTGATCGGGCTGGGGTTCGCCAACTACCCCGTCTCGAGGCTGCTCGGCCGTCCCGCCTCGCTTCGCGAGAAGGAGGACGAGGGCATCGGACGCTACTTCGGCCTCTGCACCGACCACAAGGTCGTGGGGATCCAGTACCTCTGCGGCATCGGCCTGTTCTTCTTCATCGGCGGCCTCAACGCGATGCTGATCCGCACCGAGCTGCTGCACTCGGTACCGACCTTCGTGGGACCCGGACAGTACCTCTCACTTGTCGGCATGCACGGCACGATGATGATGGGAATGATGACCTCGGGGATCCTGGGGCCGTTCGCGAACTACTTCGTGCCGATCATGATCGGCGCACGGCGGATGGCATTCCCGAGGATCGAGGCGCTGACCTTCTGGCTGCTGATGGCAGCCGGGTTCATCCTGACCTCGACGATCTTCTTCGGCGGATTCCCGACCGGCTGGACAGGCTACGAGCCGCTCAACAACCAGGCCGTCCTGGGCATGGACTCCTACATCATGTTCTTCGCCCTGGTGGGCATCTCGATGTGCCTGCTGGGCCTGAACATGATGGCCACGATCATCACGATGCGCGCCCCGGGACTCACCTGGTCGCGCCTGCCGATCTTCGTGTGGGCCGTCTTCGGCACGTCGGTGCTGATGGTCCTGGCAGCGCCGATGCTGGTTGCCACACTTTCGATGTCGGCGCTCGACCGGACGATCAACACATCGTTCTTCACCCCCGGTGGCGGCGGCAGCTCCTACCTCTACCAGAATCTGTTCTGGTTCTTCGGGCATCCCGAGGTCTACATCCTGGCGCTGCCCGGCTTCGGGATCGTGCTTGAGATCCTGCCCGTCTTCGCCCGCAAGCCGCTGTGGGGATACAGGCTGGCTATCTCGGGGATGCTCGGCGTGAGCCTGCTGAGCTTCTTCGTCTGGCAGCACCACCTGTTCGTCAGCGGCATCAACGCCGACCTGCGCCCCTTCTACATGCTCTCGACGGAGATCATCTCGCTGCCGACGGGATTCATCTTCCTGTGCGTGATGGGAACTCTCTGGAGATCGCGGATCTCCTTTACGGCACCGATGCTCTTCTGCCTCGGCTGGACCTTCAACTTCCTCTTGGGAGGCCTGTCGGGCGTCTTCCTCTCAGACACGCCCAGTGACACGACGACGCACGGCAGCTTCTTCGTCATGGCCCATTTCCACTACACGATCATGGGCGGGCTGATCTTCACCTTCTTCGCCGCGATCTACTACTGGATACCGAAGATGGTCGGGCTGAAGCTCAACGAAAAACTTGCCAAGACGCACTTCTGGCTGATGTTCGTCTCGTTCAACTCGACCTTCCTGCCGCTGTTCGTGCTCGGCTTCGAGGGGATGCCCCGGCGCGTCAGCTTCTACGAACCGAAGTTCCACACGCTCAACGTGTGGGTCTCCGTCTCGGCCTTCCTGCTCGGCTTCTCGATGCTGATCTTCCTGTTCAACGTGGTCTACTCGCTGATCTTCGTCCGCGAGAAGGCCGAGGCCAACCCGTGGCGCTC
>CAZFGJ010000085.1:0-12617 GCA_964518445.1 uncultured Solirubrobacteraceae bacterium | reverse complement strand
CTCGTTGTGGCCGAAGCGGCGGTAGCCGATCAGGTCGATCAGGACGTCATGGCCGAACTCCTGGCGGAAGGCGAACGCCAGCCGGACGGCGCTGATGCAGGCCGGCACGTCGTCGGCGTTGACGTGGATGATCGGGACGTCGAAGCCCTTGGCAAGATCCGAGGCCCACCGGGTCGATCGGGCGTCATCGGGATCGGTGGTGAAGCCGATCTGGTTGTTCATGATCAGGTGGACCGTGCCGCCGACCTTGTAGCCGTCGAGCGCCTGCAGGTTGAAGGTCTCGGCCACGACGCCCTGCCCGGGGAAGGAGGCGTCGCCGTGGATCACGATCGGCACGGCGGCGTTCGTGTCCTGGTGGGCGTGAGGGCCTTTGCGGGCTGTCTGAGCGGCGCGGGTGGCGCCCTCGACGACCGGCGAGACGTACTCGAGGTGGCTGGGGTTGGACTCGAGGTTGACCCGGATCGTGTCGCCGTCGGGGAGGGTGTAGGTGCCCTGGGCGCCGTGGTGGTACTTGACGTCTCCCGTCCCTCCCTGGGGGATCGTTGTGACGACCTCAAGTGTCGCGGCGCCCTCGAACTCGGCGAAGATCGTGTCGTAGGCGCGGCCGAGGTTGTGCGCCAGCACGTTCAGCCGGCCACGGTGGGCCATTCCCACGACGACCTCCTGTCCGCCGTGGGCGGCGGACAGCTGGATCAGTTCATCGAGCATCGGCACGGTCATGTCCAGGCCCTCGATCGAGAACTGGTGCTGGCCCAGGTAGGCCTTGTGCATGAAGCGCTCGAGGGCGTCCACCTTGACCAGGCGGCGCAGCAGCCGGCGGCGCTCGTCGTTGGTCAGCTCGTGGCGGAAGGTGCCCGACTCGATGCGCTCGCGCAGCCAGACACGCTGGCGGTGGGAGGCGATGTGCTCGATCTCATAGGCGATCGTGCCGCAGTAGGTCTCGCGCAGGTGGGGGATCGCGTCGGCAAGTGTCGCGCCGGGGACATAGACCTGGAAGATCTTGGCCGGGATCCTGGCCTGCATCTCGGGCGTCAGGCCGAGGGCCTCGGGGTCGAGGCCCGGGTCGCCCTCGGGCTCGGAGCCCAGCGGGTCAAGGCGCGCGGCGAGGTGGCCGTGGCTGCGAACGCGCCCGACGAACATGCTGGCCGTCTGCACCGCTTGGAGCATCTCCTCTCCTGCCGGGGCCCCCGCGATCGCCGGGGCGGCCGCGGCCGCGACAGGTGCCGGCGCGGGCGGGGCGGGGGCGGGGCCCAGCTCGACGCCCAGCGAGGCGAAGACATCCTCGTAGAAGGAGTGCTCGCCCTGGAGGAACCCCTCGATCAGGGCGAGGAAGCGGCCCGACTCGGCACCCTGGATGATGCGGTGGTCATAGGTCGAGGTCATGGTCATGACCTTCTCCGCGCCGATCTGCTGGCCGACGCCGCCGAGACCGACGGGGTAGGCGATCGAGCCGGTCGCGATGATCGTGCCCTGGCCGTTCATCAGCCGGGGAACCGATGCGATCGTGCCGATTCCGCCGGGGTTCGTCAGGGTGATGTTCCCCCCGACCAGGTCATCGGCGGTGAGCGTGTTGGTCCGTGCCTTCTCGACGAGCGCGTCGTAGGCGTCGAGGAAGGCGTCGAAGGTGAGCGTCCCGGCGTCGCGGATCACGGGCACCATCAGCGTGCGGCTGCCGTCCTTCTTTTCGACATCGACCGCCAGGCCGAGGTTGATCTGCCCGTCGATCACCCGGTGGGGCTTGCCGTCGACCTCGGCGAAGTGGTGGCCCATCACGTCCATCTGCTGGGCCGAGCGGGCGATCGCGTAGGCGATCAGGTGGGTGAAGGAGACCTTGCGGGGGCCCGCCTTGAGCTGCTGGCGGCGGCCATCGAGGACCGTGACGGTCAGGGTGCGGAAGCTGGTCGCCGTGGGGATCGAGCGGGACTCGTCCATGTAGCGGGCGAGCGCCGCGGCACTGCCTCGCATCGGCTTGGAGCTGGCCTCGACGGCGTTGGTGCTCGCCCCGTTGGCCGAGCCTGCCGCGGCTGAGAGGACATCTGACTTGGTGATCCGGCCCGATGGGCCGCTTCCCTGAACCGCGCCAAGGTCGACGCCCTCGGCTGCGGCGGCCCGCGCGGCGACCGGCGAGACCCGCGTTCCGGCGGGCACCTCGGTTGAGGCGGGGGCGGAAGGGGAGCCGGCCTGTGCGGGGGCGCCGTCGGCGGGTGCGGGGGCGGGTGGCGCTCCGGCGGCGCCGGCTGCGATCCGCGCGATCACCTGCCCGACCGTGACGGTGTCGCCCTCCTCGACCAGCAGCTCGGTCACCGTGCCGGTGGCGGGAGAGGGAAGCTCGATGTCGACCTTGTCGGTTGAGATCTCGACGATCGTCGCGTCGAGCTTGATCTCATCGCCAACCTTGACGTGCCATTCCAGAACGGTTCCCTCGCTGACCGACTCGCCGGCGGCGGGTGTCACCACGTCCACGATTCCCCCGGTGGAGGTCTCGGGCTCCTGGGCCGTCGCGCCGGCGTCGCCGTCGCTCTCGGCGGGGGCCTCGGTTGCGGCCTGGGGCTCGGCGGCGGGGCCACCGTTCGGGGCGCCGTTGCCGCTGGGCGCGGCGGGGGCGTCCGGCTCGACCGGGGCGGCTCCGCCGACGGTGATCCGTGCGATCACCTGGCCGACCGTCACGGTGTCGCCCTCGGCTACGAGGATCTCGGAGATCGTGCCCGTCGCGGGCGAGGGAAGCTCGACGTCGACCTTGTCGGTTGAGATCTCGACGATCGTCTCGTCGACCTTGATCTCATCGCCTACCTGGGCATGCCATTCGAGGATCGTTCCCTCGGTTACCGACTCACCCGCGGAGGGGGTCACGACGTCCACTATCTGCTGGGTCGTCGTGTCGGTGGCCATGGACTTAGAACTCTAGCGCCCTGCGGGGTGCTCTCGCAGGCGTTCCTCGCGGATGAACTGGTAGCTGCCGAAGAACGGTCCGATCCCGCCCAGGACGGCCACCGCGACGGCGAGCTTCAAAGAGACGATCTGCAGTCGCGCCGCGGCTATGCAGGCAAGGGACATGAGGATCCAGAGCACCCCGTGGGTCAGGCCCAGGGCGAACGTCAGCGGCTCCGGCTTGCCTCCCGCGAAGGCGCAGATGAGAAGTCCCACATAGATGCACGAATGTGTGAAAGAGGTCCACTTCAAGCGCGTGAAGCTCAGCGGTCCGCCAGAGCTCCGGGGCTCGCTCACATCGACAGCCAGCGCGCCATCCGCGGGAGGGCGTCGCCCGCCTCGGCCGGCCAGTCGTCGATCTCGCTGGGCCACCAGGCGAACTCGTCGTGCTCGTCATCCGGATGGACCAGCGCGTCGTCGCCCTCCGCAAGCCAGGCCTGCCCGACGAACATGACCATCCGCTGGGGAAGTCTCAGGAGAGCCTCGCCGCGGACCTTCACCGGTGCGACGTCCCACTCCTCCTTGAGCTCCCGGACGAGCGTGTTGGTCGGGCTCTCGCCGAGGTCGACCGCCCCTCCCGCTCCGAGAGCCCAGCGTCCGGCCCACGAGGAGACCCACGCCGCGCGGCGGCCGGCCAGCCAGCGGCCGTCCGCGGCCCGGGTGATGCAGAGGGCCGCCATCGACTGCGAGGCGTCCCCCTCGACCAGCCGGAGCGCCCAGCGGAGGGGCTGCAGCTCGATCGAGATCCCGTGCTCGTCCTGGGTGTAGTCGACAAGCCTCGCCGCGAGGCCGTCGTGGCTCGGGGAGCCCCGGTCGCGCAGGCCCTGGATCGCCGCGTCGGCGGCGTCGGTCTGCTCGGGCGAGGGCTTGAAATGGTCGCTGCGCCAGCTGACGCTGACGGCGTCGAGTTCCCACGGCCCGCGGGCAAGGAGCTCGGGTACGGGGCTTGAGGGCTCTGACACGCCGGGAAAGGCTATTGAATGGGAGGAGTGCCCGCCTGAGGTCCCGAGGGGCACTCCTGCGCATAGACTCGCCCCGGTGAGGACGCGCAGGCGCAAGCACTGGGGCTGGGGGCACGAGGATCAGCAGCCGACCCTCGAGCAGGCCAGGGCAGCCGCGCCGACGCTCTCCGAACGCCTGGGGATCGAGCTGGGCGAGCCGGAGCAGCCGGTGGCGCTCGAGCAGGTCCAGCTGCGCCCCGCCCGCATCGAGGTTCCGGCGCAGCTGCGGGATATCTGCACGCAGGATCCCCATGAGAGGGCGGTGCATGCTCTGGGCAAGTCCTATGTGGACATCGTGCGGGGCTTTCGCGGGCAGTTCGACCATCCCCCCGACGTGGTCGGGCGGCCGCGGGGCGAGGAGGATCTCGAGCGACTGCTCGAGTGGTGTTCGGCGGGGGGCATCGCGGCGATCCCCTTCGGTGGCGGCACCTCGGTCGTCGGCGGCGTCACCCCCGATGTGGGGCCGGGGTACAACGCAGCCCTGTCGATCGACATGGGCGCCCTGGACAGGCTGCTCGAGGTAGATGACGTCTCGCTCTCCGACTCGATCGAGGCCGGAGCGACCGGCCCGGGCCTCGAGGCGCAGCTGGCCGAGCATGACCTGACGCTCCGCCACTTCCCCCAGTCCTTCGAGTACTCGACGCTGGGCGGCTGGATCGCAACCCGGGCGGCAGGCCACTTCGCCAGCATCTGGACCCACATCGAGGACTTCCTCGAGTCCGCCAGGGCGATCACTCCGACGGGGGAGTGGGAGTCGCGCCGTCTGCCGGGCTCCGGCGCCGGCCCCAGCCCCGACCGGATGCTGGTCGGCTCGGAGGGCTCGCTGGGGGTGATCACACGTGCCTGGGTCCGTGTTCAGCGCAAACCCTCCCACCGCGCTTCTGCGGGTGTCAGGTTCGCGAGCTTCCTCGAGGGGGCACAGTGCGTCCGCGAGATCTCCCAGGCCGGGCTCTACCCCGCCAACTGCCGTCTGCTCGACCCGGGGGAGGCCGGTCTGACGATGGCCGGGGACGGATCCCATGCGCTGCTGGTGCTCGGGTTCGAGTCGACCGACCATCCCGTTCAGGAGGCCATGGACCGGGCGCTCGAGATCTGCGCCGACCATGGAGGCACCGTCGCTCCCCGTCGCGAGGGGCCGGGCGGGGATGCGGTCGGCTCCTGGCGCGGGGCGTTCGTTGGAGCGCCCTACGTGCGCGACCTGCTGGTCTCGATGGGCGTGGTCTCCGAGACCTTCGAGACGGCCATCACCTGGGAGCGCTTCCCGGGTTTCCACGAGCGCGTGAGCGCCGTCGCCAACGAGGCCGTCCGGAGTGTCTGCGGCTCGGGCAGCGTCTACTGCCGGTTCACCCATATCTATCCCGATGGACCGGCCCCCTATTTCACGGTTCTCGCTCCGGCCCGCAGGGGCTCGGAGATCGAGCAGTGGTTGGAGATCAAGCAGGCCGTCTCGGAGGCGCTGATCGCCGAGGGCGGCACGATCACCCACCATCACGCGGTCGGGCGCGATCACAGGCCCTTCTATGAACAGCAGCGTCCCGACCTCTTCGCGGCAGCCCTCCAGGGGGCCAAGGCCGTCGTCGATCCGGCGGGCGTGATGAACCCGGGGGTCCTGATGAAGGCGCCCCGATGAGGGTCGCCGTCCTCGGGCCGGGCGGTGTGGGCGGACTGCTGGCGGGGCTTCTGGAGCGCTCGGGAAACGACGTCACGGTCGTCGCGACCGAGTCGACGGCAGAGCTGATCGACCGCAATGGCATCCGGATCTCGAGCGTCACCTTCGGGGACTTCGTGAGCCGGCCCAGAGCCGTCTCGCGCCTGGAGGAGGAGACCGAGGCACTGATCGTGGCCACCAAGTGGTCAGGCCTGGCCCCAGCCCTGGAGCGCATCGCGACCGAGCCACCCCTCGTCCTGCCTCAGCTCAACGGCCTTGATCACATCGCCGTCCTGCGCGAGCGCTTCGCTCCCTCGAGCGTCCTGGCCGGCTCGATCAGGGTCGAGGCCGACCGCCCCGAGCCGGGCGTCGTCGTCCACACCAGCCCCTTCCTGCTCGTCTCGATGGCCAGCTCGCAGGCGGAGATGCGCGCTCCCATGGAGCAGCTCGCCGAGGTGCTCAGCGAGGCCGGAGTCACCAGCAGGGTGTCCGAATCAGAGGCCGGGGTGATGTGGTCGAAGCTGGTCCGCCTCAACGCCCTGGCCTGCACCACCAGCGCCTACGACAAGCTCCTGGGCGAGATCCGCGACACGCCCGAGCTGCGCCGGGACCTCGTCTCCTCGATGGAGGAGGCAAGCGCCGTGGCGCAGGCCGAGGGGGCCCCGGACGTCGATGCCGCCAGGGCGATCAAGGAGCTCGACGCCGCCCACGAGACGCTTGGCAGCTCGATGCAGCGCGATATCGCAGCCGGCCGGACGCCTGAGCTGGACGCGATTCCGGGCTCGGTCCTGCGGGCCGCCGCGCGCCACGGAATCCCCTGTCCGACGATCGAGCGCCTTGTCGGCCTGATCGCCCGGCGAGCGGGCATGGATCCGCCCGCCATCGCCGCCTGAGCGTCCGGGGCGTCAGCCCTCGTAGGGGCCGGCCGGACCGGCGGGCGAGATCATCGGCAGCGACTGTGTGGCGATCGCGTCGACCGCCTGCTCCTCGGCCTCGGTCAGCTCCTCGTCGTGCTCGCCGTCGCAGAGCACCCGGAAGTTGCCCGTCACGCCGCTGTCCGACTGGATTGTGATCCCCGGCAGGATCTCCTCGCCCTCGTCGAAGCCGAGGCGCTCCATGTCGAAGTGGGCCAGGCCGATCCCGTGGGCCGTGTGAGTCGGGTTCTCCCGGTCGTGGGAGGCGACGGCCTGCGCGAAGCGCTCCAGGTTCTTGGCGATCTTGCTCGTGTCGCTCATCGCTCTCCCCGAGGAGGTTAGCGCCTGCCGGCCGGCGTTTGTCGAGCGTTCCATCCCGCCGGTCCGAGTCGCCACGACGACGAAGCTCCCGCCCGGTGTGGGCCGGACGGGAGCTCGCCGAATTCGTGCTGCGGTGCTGCTTGCTACTTGGCCGTCACCTTCAGCAGCGGCTGGTAGCCGCTCAGGCATTCGGTCTCACCGAAGGCCGATTCCAGCGCTTTGTTGCCGCATGTCATTTCGCTGCTGGTGCTCTGGACATACGCTTCGGCCGGCTGTGTCCCGATTGAGAGCAGGCCTTCACCTGTTTCTTCGAGTCCGACGTTCAGCGAGTCGTAGTAGCAGCCCGCTGATTTGGTCTGGCATTCCGCTTTGCCTACAGCTTTCGGACCGTAGTCACTGGTGTTGTAGGAGATCCCGAAGATCACCTTTTTCGGGAGACGCAGCACGTTGATCGGCGGGAACTTCACCTTGAACGCCATTCCGTGGAAGCATTCTTTCGAGGACGGCTGGTACCACTGTTCGCCCGAGGGGCAGTTGGCCAGGTCGTCACTGGGGCGGTATGGCATCGAGAAGGTCTTTGTGACCGAGCCGAGTTTTTCACCGACAGCGTTTTTTTCGCCGACTTCGTAGACGTTGAGCGTCAGCGGCCATTTGAACTTCTTCGTGGGCTTGGGCGTTTCGCAGGTGCCTTTGTTGTTCCAGCTCCCGAACTGGCAGCCCCAGGTGGACATCACCACTTCGACCGTCGGCTTGTTGCGCTTCGTGCCGGCCAGTTCGACCTGGCCGCCGAACTCACGGTAGGCGTAGGCCTCCGGCCCGACCGATGCGTAGTTCCCAGACAGCGCGTTCGGAACGTTGCTGTAAACGGGTTCACTGGCTGAGGCTGCTGTGGCACTCACAGCGAAAGCGCTGATTGCGGCGACGGCTGTTGCGACGAGCAACAGTGCCCTCCGAGGAATCCTTTCGGACATATTCGTCTCCATCTCCTGTGATCGTGTGCGGGCGGGACTCACTGATCACGCCGCCCGCAACCGCACACCTCCAGTCACGTTCACCCCTCCGGGAGTGCACGGCACCTCATCGCAGTGGAGCCCCCCACTTGCTTGGCACAGCCAAACTAGGCACCTCTGGAACCGATGTCAAGCTATTGGAACGAGTGCCATAAGAGAGACGTATGGGGGGTGTTCATCTGCCAATGGCAGGGCGTCGAGTCAGACTCGGGTATTGAGTCGAAACAGGCGCCCCAGGCCCGCCAGGGCGTGGATCGGCAGCCGCTCCCGGCGCCGTCCGGGAGCGAGCGTCTCGGGGTACTCGAGCATCAGCATGGCGAGGTAGATCGGTATGCGCGGGTCCTTGGCGCCCTTGATCCCCCGTGCGCTGGTGAGCGTGTAGATGTGTTCGATGTAGTCCTCGAAGCGGGCCGCCGGCCGATGGAAGTTACGGACTCGCACATCCGCCCCCGAGCGGTTGCGAAACGTGTGTACGACCCCCGGAGGGACCGATGCCGAGTCCTTCGGCGAGAGCGTCCTCCAGTCTCCCCCGACCATCAGCTCAAGGGTCCCCTCGAGGATCTCGTAGTCCTCGGAGAGCTCGGCGTGGACGTGGGGTGGAGGGGCGATCGAGCCGGCCGGCAGCGTCAGTTCCATCTCGATGTAGCTCCCGTCGGTGTCAGCCGATGCCGAGAGGACGGCGTAGGTGCTTCCGTCGGGCATGCTGAATCGGTCACCGGTCTTCGCCATGGTCCGGCTCCAGTCTCTAGGGGAGGGCGATCCTAGTGCGCGACGGCCGGCCGGGGCCTCACGTCGCGTGGCGAGCTTCGAGGCAGCGAGCCTGCGCCTCCCGGTAGGCGACTTCGTAGGTGTCCATCTCCATGGTCCCCGCTGTGGCGAGCAGTCGCTTGCACTCGCGCAGCGCGACGGCCGAGAAGCCGCCGACCCGCTCCGCCAGCGCTCGGGCCTCCTGCTGGAGTGTCGCGGCCGGGACGACGCGGTCGACGAGGCCGATTCTCAGAGCCTCCTGGGCGTCGACGTACTCGCCGAACAGGCAGAGCCGGCGCGCACTTGCCGAGCCGACGATCCCAGGCAGCAGCTCGGGCGCCGAGCCGGGGAGGATGCCGTGGCGCAGCGCCCCCAGACCGATCGTCAGATCGTCCCCCGCAAGCCGGTAGTCGGCCCCCAGCGTCAGCATCGTGCCCCCGCCGAGGCAGTGGCCGTGCAGGGCGACGATCAGCGGGACCTCGAGTTCGCCCAGGGTACGGGCACTCCGGTGCCAGTCGGTGAAGCTGTCGGCATTCACGTCCCCGAGCGAGAGCTCCTTCACGTCGACGCCGGTCGAGAAGGACGGGCCGTTGCCGCAGAGGACCACCGCTCGAATCTCACGGTCCGCGGCGACCTCAGCCGCAGCGGCGGCGAACGCGGCGGTCATCTCGGCGTCGAAGGCGTTGTGAGCCTCCGGGCGATTCAGACGAAGCCAGGCGACTCCGCCCTCACGCTCGAGCAGTACCCGTGGCACGTCAGCCGGCCGGGACGACCTCTGCGAACTTGACCGTGTCGATGAACTGACGGAAGCGCGCCAGCTTGCCGTCGCGGATCTCCCATACGTGGACCACCGGCACGTCAAGCGGCTTGCCTGTTGCTTTGCCGGTGCCCGTGTAGCGGACGATCGCCGCGACCGAGTCGCCCGATCCGATCAGTTCCTCGGGTGTGATCGAGAAGCCGTCAACATCCT
The DNA here is from genome assembly GCA_964518445.1 of uncultured Solirubrobacteraceae bacterium. GTDB lineage: Bacteria > Actinomycetota > Thermoleophilia > Solirubrobacterales > Solirubrobacteraceae > Palsa-744. The sequence continues at coordinate 3,078 of CAZFGJ010000085.1, read as the reverse complement.
CTGAAATCGGTCCGAAGACGTTCTGCGCCACGGCCTCGCCACCGCGGTACACCCCGCCATACGGCATCCCCTCGGCCTCGGACCATTCGATGTCCTCGGCGAATGCTCCGAGGACGGTCGGCACGTCGCCCTGGGCGAATGCCCCGTAGATGCTTTTGACGAACTCGACGTTCTGCTCACTCATGGTGTTCCCCTGGTTGGCTTACGCGGAAACGCGACCGTACCGGAACGTCAGGTGCCAGGTCCCGTCCCGGCTAGCCGCGCGTCTCCTACCGGCGCGGCTGCTCGATCAGCTCGATCCGGTACCCGTCGGGGTCTTTCACGAAGCACAGCCTGGAGCCGCCCTCGCGAACCGAATAGGGGGGCTTCTCGGGCTGGATACCCTGCTGCGCCAGTTTGGCGAGCGTGTCGTCCAGGTCGTCTGCCGTGATCGCGATGTGGCCGTAGGCGGTGCCCAGCTCGTAGGAGTCGACGCCGAAGTTGTAGGTCAGCTCCAGGCGCGGCATGTCGCCGTCCCCCGGCTGGTTCATAAAGACGTTGACCGCCTCGTCTTTGATCGGCAGGCGCCCGACCTCCTGGAAGCCCAAGGCCTCATAGAAGGCGACGGACTTGTCGATGTCGGTGATTCGGTAACAGGTGTGGATCAGTGCCATGGGGGCAGTCTATGGTGAGCGGCGCCTGACGCGCCAGATGTGTTCCATCGGCCAGCGCCGGGCCCATTCGCGATCTGCCTCGCTGCGGTAGCTGCTGACGGCGTCGGCCGGCGGACGCAGCTCGATCAGGTCCTCGATCTCGAAGCCCGCCTCCCGGAACAGGTGGATCCATTCGCCGTAGGTCAGGTTGAAGCCCACCGGCTCACCTGGCGGCTCGATCCGCTGGATCTCCTCCCAGTAGTTGAGAACCAGCTTCTCACCGGGATGCTCCAGCTCCCCCGGCCAGGCCATGTCGATCACGGGCGTGTTGGCCGAGAAGGCGAACAGGCCGCCCGGGCGCAGCAGGCGGGCCGCCTCGGGAACGGTCAGCCGCGGGTCGGCGAAGGTCATCGCGCCGTAGTCGCAGAAGACGATGTCGAAGCTCTGATCTGCCAGCCCGGTCGCCTCGGCGCTTCCATGGAGGAGCGGGAAGTCGACTCCCGCGGCGGCCATCAGCTCCCTGGCGTGCTCGAGCTGTCTGGAGGAGTTGTCCAGGCCGGTCATCCGGGCGCCCCGTCCCGCCAGAGCGATCGCCCACTGAGCGGCTCCGCAGCCGAACTCGAGCACGTCCAGCCCGCTCACCTCGCCCAGGACCTGAAGCTCAGACTCGGGAATCTGCCAGACGCCCCAGGCGGTCCCACCGGACTTCTCGAGCTGCCCGGCATGGCGCTCCTGGTAGTTGTCCGACAGCTCGTCCCAGAGCCGGCGGTTGAGCTCGGCGTGTGGTGTGAGGCGCTCGTCAGCCACGGAGACGCCCAGCTTAGAGCCCTCCGCAGGCTGTCGTTCTCCTGAGCGGGACCCGATCAGCCGACTATGAAGGTCTGCAGTCCGACGACTTCGGATTCTTCGCTTTCGCCGACGTGCGCATTGAGCACCGCCTCGCCGATGATCTCCCGTCCTACGGTGCAGTGGAAGCTCGCCCCCTTTGCAAGCTTCGCAAGCGTCGCGAACGTGAACTCGGCCGTGCCGCCGAACGGGGAGAAGCTCCCGAAGACCTTCTTGACCTTGTAGGTGCAGGGTCCCGGCTCGGTGATCGTGAAGCCCGTCGCGGAGACCGCGCTCGCGATCCCCGTGCTCCGGAGGACGATCCGCGTGGGCAGCCCCGAAACAGACATGCCGACGCCTTCGAAGCATTTCGATTCGGTGAGGTCGGCCTGATCGGCCGCCCGTTCGTTGGTCGCGAGCGTTCCGGTGGCGATCTGCACGCAACTGCCCAGGCCTGGCTGTTCGGCATCTGTGAAGCCGATCCGTGCGACGACGTGGGTCCCCGGAGGAGCCGGTTCATCGTCGCGAACCAGTTGCAGCCTCCCCGCCGCCATTGCCTGTCCCCCTGCTCCGATCGATGCCAACGCGCCCGTGACGACTGCCACGGCAACTCTTCTCGAGCCCATTTCCCAACCCCCTTCGCGCATTTCAAATGGGGCGTCCTGACGCCCTCACGTACGTTTACCACGGGCCGCTCTAGACTGCCCGCGGTGCGGACACTTATCGTTGGCCATGGGGGGCGCGAGAGCGCTCTCGCGACACGGATGTCCGAGCACAGCGAGCTGCATGCGATCGTCGGGCACGAGAACCCCTCGATCCTCGCCGCAGCCGCCCGCTCGGGTGGCTCCCATGCGGTGGGGGACGTCTGCGACCCGGCCCTGGTGGCGGCCTATGCGAGGGCACACGAGATCGACCTGGCCATGGTCAGCGCCGACGAACCGCTGGCCGCCGGCGTGGTGGACGCGCTGCTCGCCCAGGGCACCCGGACGGTGGGGCCGACCAGTGCCGGCGCCGAGATCGAGTGGAACAAGGCCTTTGCCCGGTCGGTGCTTGCCGACGTGGCGCCCGAGGCCTGCCCGATGTTGAGGGTTGTCAACGACCGAGACGAGCTCGACGCGGCGATGGCCGACTTCGGCGAGCGTCCGGTTGCCGTCAAGCCCTCCGGTCTGACGGGCGGGAAGGGCGTCAAGGTCATGGGCCCCCACCTGGCCGATCATGCGGCTGCCCGTGAGTACGCCCTGGAGCTGCTCGAGCGCTGCGGAGAGGGCGAGTGCGTCCTGGTCGAGGAGAAGATCGAAGGGGCCGAGTTCACCATTCAGGCGATCAGCGACGGGCGGACCGTCGTCTTCCCCAACTCGACCTATGACTACCCCTATCGCTTCGACGGCGACGAGGGGCCTGGGACGGGGGGGATGGGTTCCCTTTCCCTCGCCGAGCCGACCCTCCCCTTCATGACCCTCGAGCACTACGAGCAGGCCTGCTCGATCATCCAGCGCGTCATCGAGCGTCTCCGGGAGCTGGGCCGCCACTTCACGGGGGTCATGAACTCCGGCTTCTTCGACACCGCGGACGGTGTCAGCGTGATCGAGTTCAACGCCCGCTTCGGGGACCCGGAGTGCAT
>CAZFGJ010000084.1:0-12773 GCA_964518445.1 uncultured Solirubrobacteraceae bacterium | reverse complement strand
CGAGCGTGAGACGGGACACAGGACCGTCTCGCCCCCTGAGCAGTCGTCGCCGAGGAAGTGGCGGGCAGCACCGCAAACAGCCCGCAGAGCACCAGCATCAGGAGTCGCCGCATCACCTCTTAGACATCGGCCGACTGCCAAGGTTGCGTTACCAGTTGCTCCCGTCCACGCATTGTCGAGGTCGCTCGCCAATCGCTCGCCCGTGCACTATCGAGCACGGCAAGTTTGACTCGTAGCCTCTCACGGCGGATCATGCTCGGGCATGCACCGTTATTGGTCGAAAGATCTACCGGTCGCGGAAAGGATCTGGCGAGTCGCGCTCCTCGCCATGTTCCCGTTCTTTCTCGTCGGGATGGTGCTTGGCGCTGATGGAGACTCCGTCGCTCTCACCGTTCTCACCGGCGGTGCGTCTTGTGTCGTCTCATTGGCCCTCCTTGTCGCCCTTGTCGTCGAGCGTCGGACGATGAACGACCACCACTAGCGCTCTAGCGTCGGCAGGCCAGGGTTGCTCAGGTGTGTTTGTCCTTTGAGCGTTTTCGCGGATCGGGTGGGTCAAAGATCTGGACCCCGAACCAGTATCGGTTCCCGTCACGCCTGCGTCGCTCCGCCAACTCCTCGGGCGTCGACGCGCTTGCATCGGGCCGTCGCATAAGCGACAGGTCCGGCCGAAGCCACGCGCGGACTCGCTTCCAGCTCACACGTCAACGATAGCTTTGCTCCACTCGTTCTCGAGGGTCGCTCACCTTGGCTTCGACGAGGCGAGAACCTCAACGCTCTGCAGGACTTGCGAGAGGTGGGGAACCTCTTCCGCCTTGTGTGGGATGGAGGCCGGGCAGCCGCCCTTGAGTTCGAAGGACTCGGTGAGAGAGGCCCAGGCGTGGTGACCAAGCCGGAGCAGGGCCTCGCCGTACAGCTTCCACACTTTCAGGCGCGCAGGGGGTTCCGCGAGCAACCAGGCGCCCTCTTGGCGCTTTAGGGCACCGTCCCCCAGGATCCGAACGGGCACCGGCATCGGAATGCCCGGCTCGGCAAGACCCGCTATTTGCCTGTGGAGGCGGCCCTGTGGCCTTTCGGTTCCCTCTTCAGCGGTGACGCTCAGAGCTCCCCATGCGCTGCAGCTGCTCGTCAGCCGGACCCGGTATTCCAGCGTCTCCCGCCCGGCAGGGGACACCTCTGTCTGCCACGTGTGTGGAACGGCTATCTGCACCCAACCCGGCACAACGGAGCCAGCGACCTCATGCGGAAGCAGCCGCAGCCTCCGCAGGGTGGGCATCGCCCCCGTCCCTGAGCTGGGCATCGCCATTACCGCGATGCCTACCAAGAGCGGTGCTCCCAGTACTCGGATCGCGCGCATCAGCTTGGCCGGTTGCCGCGTCGCTTGGCTTCCCATCTGTCCAGCGGAGATCGCATCCAGCGCGGATTGCGCCCGCTTGCCACGATCCCGATCGCGATGAGGCATGAGGCAAGCGCTGGCACGAACAGCGCGACGAGTATCCCTTTGGCCAGAGCGACCACGAAGATCGCGGCGCAGAGCACTAAGAACGGGAGCTTGAAGCGGTTGTTAGGGAGATCCATCGAACGCGCTCCGACCTGCTTTGCGGCGCAGCGGCCAGAGGAGCCAGAGGGCAGCTCCCCCAGGCACCGCGACGGTAAACGCTATGGCGGCCCAGAGGGAGGTTCCACCTTCCGAGTAGGCAAAGAACGCCATGGCTCCAGGAATACAGGCGATCAACACGACGAACGAGTCGTGCCCCGCTCGTCGTACGGGGTCACTGATGGTGACTCCTGATCCTCCATGAACTCAGCGTAGTCCCCCGACTGGCGGACGTGCAGATCCCAGGTTCTCGCACTAGCCCTTCGAAAGGCTAGGCTCGCGATCTCTATAAGGCCCGCAACGTAGGAGGTCACATGAAGCTCCTAGGAACAGCAGCAGCGACAGGCATGGCCGCTGCGCTTCTCGCCGTCGCCCCGGTCACCGCGGGTGCGGAAACCGGGCCGTTGCTCCACACCGTCACGGTCCAGGGCGTCGCAGAAGTGCCAATCAGTGCCTCGGCCGATCAGCCGGCCGCTGTAGCCGCCTACCGCGCAGCAATGGCAGCCGCCTTGGCCGACGGTCTCTCGAAGGCGCAGTTCCTCGCGGCCCAGGTCGGCACTACGGTTCTATCGCCCGCGTCAGTGAGTCCAGGCATCCTCGAGGGCTCGGGCTATATCAGTTGCCCATCAGGGGTCGAATATTCCGGTCGGCAACCCGACTGGGGCTTCGGTGGCGTCCCGATCGCAGTCTCGGCGCCGGTGGCCAAGACCACCCGCCCCACCACCGTTCACCACAAGCGACGCAAGCGCCACACGGTGAAGAAGGCAACCTCCCCCTCCTGCACCCTCTCGACGGGATTGACGATCAGCTACGTATTCGGCAGCTGAGCGGAGGTCTGGGGCGGCCCGGTTGGCAGATTCCGCCCGGGCGGCGGCTACCGTTCCCCTGGATGGCGCCCCAGAACCCGATCACGCGCATTCAGCAGGTGGCCACGGACCTTGAACGGTTGGCCGATGAGGCCGGGGATTACCTCGGCCCCGAGGCGACGGCTGCCCTGCTCAAATGGCGCCAAGAGCTGCTCGAGGCGGCTGACGAACTGGTGGGCAATGCTCGCCCATCGGCCTCCCCCACTCGCAACAGTTCCGCATAGCCGACTGCTTCCTGCGGCGAGGCGCCGGCAAGAGTAGCCTTCACCTTGGTGTTTGGGGGGAAGCGAAGAGCGAAGGCAGATGAGGTTCATCCCGCGGAGTCAGGTGAAGGATCTGCGGAGGTGGCGATGCTCGACGCGCCCTCCCCCCCGGAAGTCTCGGTGGAGAGCCCTCTCACCCTGGCGACCCCCTGCACCTGCGGGCACCCGCGCAAGGACCATCGTGGTCTGAGGATCGACGTCTGCGGGGCCTGCCTCGAGTGCGATTGCCAGGAGTTCGCACAGGTGAATGACACGTTGGAACGTCTGCGCGCCGCCGTTGCACAGGCCGAGCGCCTTCAGGAGACGGCCTCGATCCTCCGGGCAAGGTTCACGCGAGAGCGAGAGGCGGCGCCTCAACCTCCATCGAACAACGGAAACGGCCACATCTGAGCGGCCGCAGCCGGCCGGAGCGACCTCGGTGCTCGGGAAGCTGGACGCAAGCGACTAGGCTCGCCGTCTCTCGTAACCAATTCGTGCCGGAGGGAAGGCGCGACGGCCCGAGGCACAGAGATTCCCGCACAGATAGCCGAGGATCCGCGCCCCCCCGAGACGCTGCGGGTCGGGGACCTGGTGCTCCGGCGCTGGCGCTCGGACGATGTCGATTCGCTGCAGCGTGCAGTTGCCGAGTCGCTCAAGGAGTTGAGAGCCTGGCTCGTCTGGGCCAGCCCCGACCGGGCCGCTCAGGCGAGCTTCCTGGAGGCGACAGCAGCCGGATGGGAGCAGGGCGAGCGCTTCGAGTACGCCATTGAGGATCGCGAGGGGAACCTTCTTGGCAGCGTGGGGATGATGCGGAGGATCGGCCCGGGCGGTCTCGAGATCGGCTACTGGGTGCACTCCGCCCAGACTCGCCGTGGCATCGCGAAACGGGCAGCCGCGGCGCTGACGGCCGCGGCCTTTGAGCTGCCCTGGGTCGATCACGTCGAGATTCACCACGACAAGGAGAATCTCGCCAGCGGCGCTGTACCGGCGGGACTCGGGTTCCAGATGGTCCAGGAGATCTATAAGCCGCCTCTGGCCGATGCCGACTCAGGGCGGGACCTGATCTGGAGGATCACTCGCGATGAGTATCCGGGCAGTCCTGCTCGATCGCTCCTCGAGCAGTCCACCACCTAGTCCGATTGCTGACCGATCGTCGTCCCGCGCGTCCCTGATCTCCATAGGCGGGCCAAGCCGGCAGCGGTCAGACTGTCGCTCGAAGGCCTCGAAACTGATGCAAACCGGCTCGAGGAGTGCAACAGTGTTCAGATGACCCGGTTCATCAGAAGGCGACTGCCGGTGATCGCGGTGTTGGCCGTCCTGTTGGCCGGCGGCACCGTTGCCGCCTTTGCAGCCGGTGGAAACACCAGCTCACACGCCCACCGCGCCTCGGCCCACCACCACGGCCAGTCCTCGCCCCCGCGCGGCCGCGTCCTCCTTCAGAGCGCCGCCGGCTACATCGGCATCACCCCCGAAGCTGTCGAGCAGGGCCTGCGCTCAGGCAAGAGCCTCGGTCAGCTGGCAACCGAAGCCGGCAAGACCGAAGCGGGACTCGTCCAGGCGCTCGCCTCCTCGGCACGCGCCGGCCTCGAAGAACGGATCGCCCAGGCGGTCAAACAGCCCGGTGGAGGCCTGCGTGGCCTGCACCGCCACGGTCACCGCCTCCGGATCGCGGCGGCCACCTACCTGGGCCTCACACCTGCTGCCCTGGCCGGCCAGATTCACTCGGGTCGAACCCTGGCGCAGATCGCCGACACGACGCCCGGTCATTCCCGAGCGGCCCTGATCGACGCGCTTGTGGTGGCTCGTCTTGCCGAGGCACCGGCGGGCCACCTGATGAAGCCCACGGCGAAGGGATCGGCCAAGAGGGCAAAGCGGTCGAAGGCGGCCAGGAATTCGAGCACCGCCAGGGCCGCCAGGATCCGCAAGCGGGTGACAGCACTCGTCGATCACGGCCACGTCGCCAAGCAGTCTCACCCCGCCGCCGGCAAGCCCTAGCGGGAAGCCGCCGCAGGCTCAGGCGGGGGCCGGCGCCTGAAGGGCCGTCATCAGCCTGTCCACCGCCGCACCGACCTGGCGCCTGGTCTCCCCGTCGTCATCCGCCCTGGCGATGAGCATTGCACCCTCGTCGATCGCCCCCAGCAGCAGATGGGCCAGCGGGCCGACAGGCTGATCTTCCAGCTGTCCCGTGTCGATGGCGGCCTGCACGCTCTCCTGGAAGAGGCCCAGGCCGTAGCGCATTCCGATCTCCCTCCAACGCTCCCATCCGAGAACGGAGGGCGCGTCCACAAGGGCGATCCGCTGGACCGCCCGGTCTCCCTCGCAGGCGTCAAGGAAGGCGTGAACCCCGGCCTGCAGGGCCTGCATCGGGTTGTCGAGCGAGGAGGTTGCCACGAGCTCGCCGATCCGCTGGACGAGCTGGCTCTCTACCTCTTCATAGACGGCCTCGAACAGCTCGAGCTTGCCGGCGAAGTGGTGATAGAGCGCGCCGCGGGTCACGCCGGTCGCCCGGACTATCTCCTCGGTCCCGACCGCCGCGTAGCCACGCTCGGCGAACAGCTCACGGGCCGTCTCCACCAGAGCGGCGCGGGTCGCCTGGGAGCGCTCAGCCTTCAGAGACTGGCCTCCCTCCCCTGTCTTTTCATCGATGCTCAAATTGACATCCATACTGTCTGTATGCTAGATACATACTGCCGGTATGTCTATATCGGCAGATTGCCCGACGAGTGTAAAGCCCGCCAGATCGGGCGCGCTCGGCGGCGCTCAAACACGCCCAGGAAAGGAAGCAGTCATGCCAGAGGTTGTCCTTGAGCAGGGCCCCATCCGATACCGCGAATACGGCCAGGGAGAGCCGATCGTCCTCGTTCACGGCTTCCTGACGGACGGGCGCCTGTGGCAGGAGGTGGCTCCTCTGCTGGCCCAGGATCACCGTGTCATCGCCCCGGACTGGCCCCTCGGCTCGCACGAGGCACCGATGAAGCCGGGGGCCGATCTCTCGCCGCCCGGCCTCGCCGCGATCATCGCCGGCTTCCTCGAGGCGCTCGAGCTCGAGAACGTGACCCTCGTGGGCAACGACTCCGGTGGAGCGCTCTGCCAGCTCGTCGTGACGAAATACCCCGACCGCATCGCCCGGCTGGTCCTGACGCCCGCGGACGCCTACGAGAACTTCCCGCCACCCGCATTCCGGCCTCTGCGGGTGATCGCCCTCGCTCCACCCCTGGTGTTCGCCCTGATCCAGATGATGCGCCCATCATGGGCACGAAGGCTCCCGATCGCCTACGGCTGGGTGACGAAGCGCGCTCCCGATTCACTGACAGCCTCCTGGCTCGCTCCGGCCCGTCGGAGCTCGGAGATCAGACGAGATCTGGCCAAGTTCATCCGAGGGGCCCAGAGCCGACACACGGTCGAGGCCGCCAAACACTTTGGCGACTTCCAGAAGCCCGTTCTGCTCGCCTGGGCGCCCGAGGACAAATTCTTCAAGCTGTCCTCCGCCGAACGCCTCGAGCGGGACTTCCCGAACGCGCGGATCGAGCTGATCGAGGACAGCTACACCTTCGTGGCGATCGACCAGCCCGCCAGGACGGCCGAGCTGATCGGGCAATTTGCCCACCGGACCCTCTCCGCAGCAGCCTGAACCTGTTCCCGGGGTTCGCCGTGCCGCCCGGGTCGGCTCCCAGGCTGATCCGGCGCGGCGTCGGCCACGCAGTTCTCATGGGACTCAAGTCCCCGCCGCGGTGGTTCGATGAGAACCTTGTGGCGCATGCCCAGAATAATGTTTGGGTATGCCATAATCTTTTCTAATGGATGCCAAGGATCACCTTCGAACCCCCGCCGTCGAGGACTACTCGAAGGCGATCTTCACCCTCGAATCCCGCACTGAAGAGCCGGTTTCCACGAATGCCCTCGCCGAGCGCCTGGGGATCACGCCGGGCTCGGTCTCGGCGATGCTCAAGCGCCTGGATGACCTGGGACTGATCACCCACGTCCCCTACCGCGGGGTCAGGCTGACCGCCGACGGACGCCGTATAGCCCTTGAGGTGATTCGTCACCACCGTCTTCTGGAGAGCTATCTGGCGGACGTCCTGGGAATGCCCTGGGACCGCGTCCACGCCGAGGCCGAGGTGCTCGAGCACGTCCTCTCCGACGATCTGGAGGAACTGATCGCGGCGAAGCTCGGCCACCCCACCATCGACCCCCACGGGGACCCGATCCCCAGCGTCGAGTTCGACCTCGAGGAACGTCTCACCTGGCGCCTGGATGAGCTTCCCATCGGGGCCACCGGCCGTTTCGTCCGGGTGTCCGACTCCGACCCCGAGATGCTTCGCTACCTGGCCGAGCAGGGGATCAGCCTGGGCGATCCCCTCGAGGTCGTCGAACGCCAGCCGTTCGGTGGGCCGCTGTTCGTCCGCTTCGGCGATCAGACCCACGCCCTCGGTGACGCGATCACCCGAGCCATGAGAGTCGAGACGCCGGAGAGCGTCTGATGGCCCCTCCCCCGCCTCCGCCGATTCCGGTTCTCGAGGGCGAGAGCGCCTCGGTCGCCCTTCGTCGCGAAGGGCCCAGCGCGTTGGAGGAGCTGCTGGCACGGGGCCGCGTTCGCGCGACCCTGGCGATGCTCGGCCCGGCATTCGTCGCGTCGGTTGCCTATGTGGACCCGGGGAACTTCGCCACCAACGTCTCGGGCGGAGCCAAGTTCGGCTACCTGCTGCTCTGGGTCGTCCTGGTGGCGAACCTGATCGCCATGTTGATCCAGTACCTCTCAGCCAAGCTGGGGATCGTCACCGACCGCAATCTCGCCGAGAACGTCCGTGAGCACTACCCCCGCCCCGCCGCCTGGGGCCTCTGGATTCAGGCCGAGATCATGGCCATGTCCACAGACATCGCCGAGTTCCTCGGTGCGGCGATCGGCCTGAACCTCCTCTTCGGGGTGCCGCTGCTGCCCGCCGGGTTGATCACCGGAGTGATCGCCTTCGGGATCCTGGGCCTGCAGTCCCGCGGGTTCCGAAGCTTCGAGCTGGCCATCACGGCGCTGTTGGGGATCATCTTCGGCGGCTTCGTCTACGAGACGCTGCACGTGGGGCCCTCGGTCCAGGGCTCCCTGAACGGGTTCATCCCCGGCCTGGACGGCGTGAGCTCGCTCTACCTCGCGGTCGGGATCATCGGGGCGACCGTCATGCCGCATGTGATCTACCTGCACTCGGCGCTGACCAACGGGCGTGTCAAAGCTCGAAGCGATCATGAGCGGCGCAGGATCCTGCGCTTCGAGCGCCTCGACGTGATGATCGCCCTCGGCCTCGCCGGGCTGGTGAACATGGCGATGCTGGCGATGGCCGCAAAGCTCTTCCACACCCCGGCCCTCTCGGGACTGGACACGATCCAGGGGGCACACGCCCAGCTCGGGCACCTCGTCGGTGGAGGCGCCGCGCTGGCCTTTGCCGTTGCCCTGTTGGCCTCCGGCGCCTCCTCTTCGAGCGTTGGGACATACGCCGGGCAGATCGTCATGGCCGGCTTCATCAACATCCGGATTCCCCTCGTCGTGCGGCGTGCCATCACGATGCTCCCCGCGCTGATCGTCCTTGCGATCGGAGTCAATCCGACAAGCACGCTGATCCTCAGTCAGGTCGTCCTGTCATTCGGCATCCCATTCGCCCTTATTCCGCTGGTCGTCCTGACATCACGCCGGGACGTGATGGGAGTGCATGTCAACAACACTCTTGTCAGGGCCCTGGCGTGGGCATGCGCCGGGCTGATCACGGCCCTGAACGTCTTCCTGATCACCCAGACCGTCCTCGGCTGAGCCGGGCGTCTCGGCTCAGAGCACCAGCTGGAGGATCGCCGAGATCCCGACCACGACGATCAGCCCCCTCAGGACTTCGGGGTGCAGCCGGCGGCCGTAGCGAGCGCCGATCTGCCCGCCCGCGATGGCGGAGGCGGCGATGATCGCCGCGGGAGCCCAGGCGACGTGGGCGGCGAATACGAAGTACAGGCCGGCAACCCCGTTTACCAGGCCTGCCAGGACGTTCTTCAGCGCGTTGGTCCGGTGCAGGTCCTGGTTGAGGGCGACCCCCAGGATTGCCAGCAGCAGAATCCCCTGAGCGGCTCCGAAATAGCCGCCGTAGACGCCCGTCAGGTAGATGGCGAGCGGCGTCAGGATGCTCCGGTGGTGCTCGAGGTCGATCTCCCTGGCCTCCAGCCAGCGAGCGATCCGCGGCTGCAGCACCGTCAGGACGAGAGCGACGGCGATGAACACCGGCACGATCGCCTTGAAGGCAGATGAGGGCAACACCAGCAGCAGCACCGCACCGGTGATCCCGCCGGCGACCGACATCGTTCCGAAGCGCAGGACCCGGTCACGCTGTCCGGCCAGCTCACGCCTGTAGCCGATCGCACCCGAGACCGAGCCGGGGACCAGGCCAATCGTGTTCGAGACGTTCGCCGTGACCGGCGCGTAGCCGAAGGCGAGGAGCACCGGGAAGGTGATCAGAGTGCCGCTGCCCACCACCGTGTTGATCGTTCCCGCGGCCATTCCCGCCAGCGCGATCGCCAGGATCTCGCCGAGGCTCAAGGGTTCTGCGAGGTCGGGGCCCCGAGGGGCCGTATGCGGGAGATGGGCGGGCCCTTCTAGGGTTGGTGGCCGTGGACGTCGAGAAGGCTATCCGGACGCGCCGGACCCACAAGGCCTACGGGCCCCGGGAGGTTGATCCGGCGCTGCTCGAGGAGCTCGTGGAGCTGGCCCGCTGGGCGCCCAACCACCACCTGACGAATCCCTGGCGCTTTCGCGTCCTCGGCCCTGCCACCCGGAAGGCGCTGATGGATCTCGCCGAGTCAGAGAAGCCCGGGGCGGCCGTGAAGCTCCAGCGGGCCCCCACCCTCGTTGCCGTCAGCGTCGTGCAGAGCGGAGACGCCCAGCAGGACCGGGAGGATCTGCTCGCGGCGGGAGTTGCCGCCTACATCGTCCTCCTGGGCGCCCACGCCCGCGGGCTTGCCGGCTACTGGCGCACCGTCGGACTGCTCGATGGCGCACCCGCGCGCGAACTCCTCGGCATTCCCGATGATGAGTCGCCCATCGGCCTGCTCTATCTCGGCGATCCCGTTCAGGAGCAGCGAGTTCCCGAGCGTGCTCCGCTCGAGGAGATCCTCACCCGGCTCGACTGAAGGCCGGGCCGGGGCCGCCCCGCCACGAGGCGGCCCCTCCGCGCCTATTTGACGGTGATCGTCCCTTCCATGCCGCCCTGGCGGTGACCCGGGACCGAGCAGAAGAACTTGTAGGTGCCCGGTTTGAGGTCCAGGCTCAGTGTCTTCGACGAGCCTGAGATTGTCGGCGTCGCTCCAACGGTGGAGCCCGATGAGGATTCGACCGTGACGTTGTGGCCGACTTCGGACATGTTCTTGAAGTCGATAGTCACCTTGCCGGCCTTCGCGTTCAGCGCTTTGGTGTTGTAGGACAGGGCCCCTTCGGGGTTCGCTTCGAGGCTCAGCGCACTCGAGGCCGCACCGGAGGATTCCGTCGCAGCGGTCGACGTCGTCGGCGTGCTGGCGGCCGTCGTTTCGGGCGTCGAAGAACTCGAGCTCGACGAGCTGCCGCATCCGGCCAGGGCGATCAGCCCCACCAGGAGTGTTCCCGCGGCAAGGCTGCGGGTTCTACGGCGCTTGGGTTTGACCTGCGGGTTGATCGTCACGGTCTGGTTCCTCCGGTGTTTGGGGTGTCTCGCGGCTGTCAACTTCTGTTCAGTATTCGTAGGGCGGTGTGGTGGTCGGGGTTGAGGGTGCACTCGGTGTTGCGGCCGTGACCGCGTGCCAGGTGCCGCCATCGGCTTCGATTCCCTCGCCGTTGGCATCTCCCTTCGCGTGGTCGCCGCTGAAGCGGTAGAGCGGCTTGCCGCGAAGGGTCACCTGAAGCGATCCGTTGCTGCGGCGCAACAGGCTCACCGTGCCGTGGACTCCGCTGCCCAGGACGGGCTTCTTGGAATGCGCCGGGACGGTCAGGGGAGGCCAGATCCGCAGGCAGGCGCCCTTGCAGAGGAGGTGGTGGGACGTCTCGGCGCTGAGCGAGTAGAGGGTCCTGCCCGAGGGAGCGGTGACGATCGTCGCCCCCAGCTTGGAGTTCGCTGTTCCGTTCAGCCTGATCGCCCCGGTGGAGGCGAGCGCCGCGGTGCAGAGACCCGCAGCCAGAAGTGCCATGAGCACGATGGCTCCGGTTGCGCGGCCGGTTGTGGATGGGCGGTCAGGAATCATTTCCGCCTCCTTTGCTGTCCGAGTCGATCTTGTTTCCGCTCGGGGCCAGAACGTACCAGCCGGCACCGAACGAGTTCAGCCCCTGCCCGTAGGCGTCACCGTCGTCCTTGTCCTTCGCGAAGAAGTAGAGGGGATGCCCCTTGTAGGTCACCTGGGTGGTGCCGTCGGCACGCTTGATGGTTCCCAGATCGGCCGCCACCGCCTGGCCCGAGGCCGTCGCCGCGGCGGCACTCGTCACCGGCGGCCACACACCGGCGCAGGCGCCCGAGCAGGCGGAGGTTGAGCCTTTGTCTGCCTCGAACATGTAGACCGTCAGCTTCTTGGGCCCTGCCGCCAGGACGGTCCCCGCCTTGGCTTGCTTCGTGGCCACGACGACGGCGGTTCCGCTGCCTCCGCTCGACGCGGATCCCGCCCCATAGGCACTCGAGGCGGCTCCCGCCCCGTAGGCACTGGGCGATGCGATGGCGCTCGTCGTGGTCCCCCCGGCCTGCGTGGTCGTCGATTTTGCGTTCGATGAGCCGCTGCCGTAGCCGCTGCTGCCGCAGCCGGCGATCAGTACGGCCGTGGCTGCCAGGCAGCCGTATGCGATCGGTTTCCTCATCGTTACCTCCAGGGTCCTCGGATGAATTCGAGCTGACCCCCAAGATGCCGCCTGGCCGAATTCCTTCCCCGGCGGCTCAGGGCTCGGTGTGGATCACCACATCCGCAAGGTCGGCGATCCGCTGGCGCAACTCGTCCTCGAGCTCCCCCGCGAGGGTGTGGGCCTCGGTCAGCGACTCGCCCTCGCGGCCGGCAAGGGTTATGAAGACGACCCGGCCGCTGTCGGTCGTCAGCAGGCGCACCCGCCGCGCCGCCGAGCCGGTGCGGCTGCGCACGAGGGCCTGGATCTCCTCGGTCGCCCGAGTGTCCGAGGCGGGGTCGCCGGGCGCCTCGTGGAGGGGTCGCTCCAGTGGCTCGAGATGCGTCTGGACGTCGGTCACCCCCGGGCGCTCGCGGATCTCCTGCTCGACCCGCTCGGCGATCTCGTGGGCCGCTGTTAGATCGAGGTCGTCCGGGAACTTCAGGTGAAGCGAGACGCTCGAGTCGGAGCCCTGCTCGAAGATGGCGATGTCGTGGGCCTCCTTGACCAGCGGCTCGGCCAGGGCGATTGAGAGAACCCTGTCACGGAGATCGAGCCCGCTGCGGCGCGGCTCCACATGGACGACCACATCGCTCCCCGGCAGCGCCCGCTCCACGGCCTGCTCGATCATGTCGGCGGCACGGTGGCCCTCGACGACGGCCTGCCCCGGCGGGACGCTGACGACCACGTCGGCGAAATAGCGCCCGGCCGACTCGCGGAGCCGCAGGCGGCTCAGTTCTATGTCCGCCCCCAGCTCGGCGATGGCGCGCTCGGCGGCGGCCCGCGCCTCGAATGGGGTCCGGTCCATCAGCACGTTGGCGTTGGTGCCGAGGAGCCGCCCGGCAGCGACGAAGATGATTCCGGCGACGACTAGTGCTGCCAGCGAGTCACCCTCGCGGAAGCCCGCGTTCGCGGCGATCAGCCCGATCAGGACGGCGATCGAGCCGGCCATGTCGGCCGCGAAGTGGAAGAAGTTCGATCTGAGCGCCGGGCTCCCGTAGCGTTTGGCCGCCACGAAGGTCACCCTCATCCTGCCCAGGTCGAGGGCGACTGCCAGCGCGATGACGGCGAACTGGTACCAGTGGATCGACGGCGGGGCGTCGCCGTTCACGAGGTGGGTTATCGCCTGGACGCTGACCAGCAGGCCTCCCGCGATCAGGATGGCCGCCTCCCCCAGGGCGCCCAGGTTCTCGGCCCGGCGGTGACCGTAGGGGTGGCCG
>CAZFGJ010000083.1:0-12781 GCA_964518445.1 uncultured Solirubrobacteraceae bacterium | reverse complement strand
CGCAGCTGAACGTCGGCGGCAACATGGACTTCTACAACATGCTCGAGCGCGAGCGCCTGGAGTCCAAGAAGATCTCCAAGACCAACGCGGTCACCTCGATCATGGACGAGACCCTGCCGGCCTCCGACGTCTACATCGGCCCGTCGGACTACGTGCCGTGGCTGACCGACCGCAAGTGGGCGCACATCCGCGTCGAGGGCCAGGCCTTCGGCGACGTGCCTCTCAACGTCGAGCTCAAGCTCGAGGTCTGGGACTCGCCGAACTCGGCGGGCATCGTGATCGACGCCGTCCGCTGCTGCAAGCTGGCACTGAACCACGGCGTCGGCGGACAGCTCGACGGGCCCTCCTCCTACCTGATGAAGTCGCCGCACAACCAGCGCCCCGACGACCAGGCGCGGCGGGACACGGAGACGTTCATCGCCAAGTACTCCAAAAAGCCCCAGAGCAAACCGAAGGGCCGCAAAGCCCCGGCTCGCAAACGGGCAGCCGCAGCCAAGTAGGCCGCACCCCGCGCGTCAACTTCGCGCGGGAGGGATAATCGAAGACGGATGACACCGTTGTTCTCCATCGCCCACGTGACGCCCTACCCGTGGGAGGCGGAGGACAACGAGGTCAACGCCCATGTCCGCCGCGTCGCCGAGCAGCTCTCGGCGCGGGGGCACCGGGTGCTGGTGATAGCGCCATCACGCTCGCAGGAGCGCGTCCGGGCATCGCGCCGTGACCTGCGCGCGGCGCGGGGCGAGCCGCACCTGCTGCTCGAGGGAACCGACGACGGGACTCCACGGGTGATCGCTGTGGGCGAGGTCCTCGACTTCGCCGGCGGCGCAAGGCGCCGGCCTCCGGCCCTGCCGATCGACGTGGCCAGGACGGTCGAGGAACTGCTGGGCAGCGTCGAGCTTGACTTCGTCCACGTCCACGAGCCCTTTGCGCCCTCCACCTCGACGACTGCCCTGCGCCATTCCCGGGCCCTGAACGTCGGGTCGTTTCACTCATCCGCTGAACGACTGCTCTCGACGGTTCTGGCGCGCCGCTTCGTGGAGGGGCTGTTCGGGCGCCTCGACGCGCGCACGGCCAGCACCGCCGCAACGGCCGAGCTGATGGACGGTCACTTCCCGGGCGACTACCGTCTGCTCCCCGACGACGACAGCTCAGCCGGGCAGCTGGAGCAGCTCTACGGCGAGCTGGCGGCGCGCCGCCATCCGACCGAGGGCGATGAGGCACTGCGGCGCCGCCTGTCGGAGCGCCCGCTGATCGACGTCGACCTTCACATGCACACCGACCATTCGGGCGACTGCGCCACACCGGTCGAGGTGCTGCTGGCGACGGCCCGCGAACAGGGCCTCGGAGCGATCGCGATCACCGACCACAACGAGATCTCGGGCGCGCTGGAGGCGCAGGGGAAGGCCGAGGCGGCCGGTGTGAAGGTGATCGTCGCGGAGGAGGTCAAGACGGCCGACCAGGGAGAGGTGATCGGCCTGTTCATCAAGGAGAAGATCCCTCGCGGGCTGAGCCTCGAGGAGACGATCGCCGAGATCAGGCGCCAGGGCGGCGTCGTCTATGTCCCCCACCCCTTCGACAGGATGCACTCGGTCCCCGACTACGAGCACCTGCTTCCGGTGCTCGATCAGATCGACGCGATCGAGGTCTTCAACCCCCGTGTGGCGATCAGCTCGTTCAACGACGAGGCGGCCGCCTTCGCCGCCAAGTACCGGATCGTGGCGGGTGCCGGATCGGACTCCCACGTCGCCCAGGGGCTCGGCTCGGTGCGGATCCGGATGCACGACTTCGACGGCCCGGGCGAGTTCTTGCAGTCTCTGCGCGACGCCGACATCCTCACGCGGCCGTCCTCGCTGCTCTACGTTCAGGCGCTGAAGTTCCTGCAAACCCGCGCTACGCCTCGCTCTGCGCGCAAAGCGAGCAAGGCGCGGCGGCTCAAGCGGCTCAAGCGGACACCCGGATCGGGCAGCCGCTCCTAGGCCGGGGCGCAACTCCTGATGCATCGTCAAGGACAAGACGACGCACCGTCAAATCCCTCGGGACCAATGCCCGTGACCGATGACGAGATCAGAGAGAAGTACCTGGAGCGAGCGATCCGCGAGCTGAACACCCTGACCAGGGAGTTGCAGTCCTGCCCGCACTGCCCCAGGGGCAACCTGATGCCGGTGCTCGGCTCGGGACATCCGCAGGCGGACATCATGCTGCTGAAGCACTCCCCCGTCCCCTCGGAGATCGAGGAGGGGGTCGCCTTCTACGGGCGCGCCGGCGGCGCGGTGATGAAGTCGCTGAAGCGCCTGCAGATCGATCCGCTGGCCGTCTACGGGACGCTCTGCGTGAAGTGCCCCCTGTCGGACCCGTCGCTGGCCGACTTCGCCTGCGTGGCAAGGGTCATCGAGGAGCTGGCGATCGTCCAGCCGAAGATCGTCGTTGTGATGGGCGAAGAGGCCCTCTCGACGCTGAACGAGATGGACATCCCCCTGGCTCGGCCGCTCAGCCCCGAGCTAGGCGAGATCCAGCAGCTGACGCCCACGATCGACGCGCTCTTCGTCCCCGACATCGACGAGTCGCTGGACGAAACCGACGCCAAGCGCGACTTCTGGGCCGCCTTCCGGGTGCTCGGCGACTGGTACGCCGCGCAGCCGCCCTACTGATCAGCCCCTAGGGCGTGATGACGATCTTGCCGAGCTTGCCGCCGGCGGCGAAGCGCTCATAGGCATCGGCGGCGCGGTCGAGCTCGAAGGTCTCGGCGAGGGGAACGACGAGCAGGCCCCGCTCGAACAGCGGCAGCACCTCATGTTCGATCAGGCGGGCGGTCAGCCCTTTCTCCTCGAGCGGCCGGGCCCGCAGGGTGGAGCCGTGGATGCGGGCTCGCTTGCCCATCAGGGCCAGCAGGTTCAGCTCGCTCTTGGCCCCGCCGCCGACCCCGATCACGCAGATCCGCCCGCCGGTGGCGAGCGCCTGAAGGTTCTCTCCCATGTTGGGGCCGCCGACGAGCTCGAGGACAACGTCATAGGGACCCCGCTCGGCGAACCCCTCCGGGTCGATTGCCGTCGCGCCGAGTGCCGCGACCTGGTCGCGGAGCTCCTCTCGGCGAACGGTCGCGGTGACGCGGGCTCCGGCGGCGTGAGCCAGCTGGATGGCCGCCGTTCCGACGCCACCTGCGCCGCCGTGGACGAGCAGGTGCTCACCGGGACGCAGCCCCCCCTGAACGAAGACGGCGTCGTGAGCGGTCGTGAAGACCTCGGGGAGGCCGCCGGCAGCCGGCCAGTCGAGCCCCTTGGGCACGGGCATCAGGACACGCTCGTGGGCCGTGACCAGCTCGGCCTGGGCGCCGCCGCCGACGATTCCCATCACGCGGTCGCCGACCGAGAAGCGCTCGGCCCCCGGGCCGAGGGCGAGGACCTCGCCGGCGAACTCCATCCCGGGAATGTCCTGCGGTGAGCCGGCCGGGGCGGGATAGAGGCCGCGGCGCTGCATCATGTCGGCGCCGTTCAGACCGGCGCCGTGAACCCGGACGAGCGCCTCGCCGCTTCCCGCGACGGGGTCGGGGTGCTCCTCGACGAGGATCTCCTTCTCACGGATGGTCGCGGCACGCACCGTTGCAGCCTAACCCCGCTCGAACAGCGAGACGCACTCGATGTGGTGCGTCTGGGGAAACATGTCAACGGGGCGGACCTTCTTCAGAGCCCAGCCCGCCTCGACCAGTTCGGCGGCGTTGGGCGCCAGCGTGGTCGGGTTGCAGGAGACGTAGACGATCCGTTTGGGCGAGGCTTCGATCACCCGGTGGACGACCTTCTTCGACAGGCCCGCCCGGGGCGGGTCGACGACGATCAGGTCGGGCCGGCCGGCTTTCGCGAGCAGCTCGGGGAGGGCCAGGCGGGTGTCGCCGGCGAAGAACTTCGCCTTGGTGATCTCGTTGCGCTTGGCTCCGGCGATCGCGTCGGCGACGGCCTGCTCGACAAGCTCGATGCCCCACAGCTCGCCCGCTTTGGGCGCCAGGGTCAGCGCGATCGAGCCGATCCCGCAGTAGAGGTCATAGACCCGCTCCCAGCCCTCGAGGGCGGCGTAGTCGGTGGCGATGCCGTAGAGGACCTCGGCCATCTCGGTGTTCGTCTGGAAGAAGGCCTCGGCCGAGATACGCAGGTCGAGCTCGCCCAGGCGCTCGGGCAGCTCGGCTTCGCCCCAGATCAGCTCGGTGTCGCCGCCCTGGGTCGTCTCGGCCGGGCGATCCGAGCGCGACCAGAGGACGCCGTCCAGTGCATCCCCAAGTCCCGCCGCCAGAGCCTGGGCGAGGCCGCCGGCGTCGAGCTCGCCCTCGGTGGTGACGATCCGGACCTGCAGCTTGCCGGTGCGCCGCCCCTCGCGCACGACCAGGTTTCGCAGGCGGACACGGCCGTCTGCGGCGGGGCCGATCCGTTCTCCCCTGGCGCGTGCCGGGGGGCCCTGGGCGGCATCGCCCTCGCTCTCCTCGCTCTCGCCGCCGGAGCGCTGTGGGCGCCGTCCACGCTCCCATGCGCCAAGGCCCTGCTCGGCGCACCACGAGGCGGCCAGCTCGCGGGCCCTGTTGCCGAGCTCCGAGGCGAGCATGCAGTCCTTCATGGGGAGAACCTCGTTGGCGCCGGCGGGGGCGTGGAAGCCGCAGACGAGGCCGTCGGGGCCGTTGCCGAAGGAGTACTCGAGCTTGTTGCGGTAGCGCCACTGCTCGAGTGCCGGGACGATCTCCTCGAGCTCGAAGCCCTCGAGGTGACCGATCCGCTCGAGCGCCTCGCGAACCTGGGCATGCTTGATCTCGAGCTGGCGCTCGTAGGGGATCACCTGCCAGGCGACCCCGGGATGATCGGCAACCGGAGCGATCCTCTCGGGGCTTGGGGTCAGGATCTCGAGGGTCCTGGCATGGGCGTAGCTGCGCTTGCGCTTGTGGACGACCGCCCGTACGCGGTCTCCGGGGATCGCGCCGGCGACGAAGACCACATAGCCGTGGTCGCCCAGCCGGGCCACGCCCTCGCCGCCAAAGGCGAGCGAGTCGATCGTCAGCTCGAGCTCGTCGCCTCGCTGCGGGCGCGGGGCCTGAACGGGCTGCGTGCTCACTGGGGCCCCACGAGCAGCTCGAGCAGGGCCTTCTGGGCGTGACGGCGGTTCTCGGCCTGATCCCAGATCCGCTGGCGCGAGCCGTAGAGCACCTCGGCGGTGATCTCGTCTCCGGGGTGTGCCGGCAGGTCGTGCATGGCGAAGGCGCCGGGCGCCGCGAGGTCGAGCAGGGCGTCGTCGACGCGATAGCCGGCCAGGGCGCTGCGACGCTCCTCGGCGGTGTCCTCGTCGCCCATACTGACCCAGACGTCGGTGTAGACGGCGTCGGCACCGGCGACAGCATCGCGGGGGTCGGAGTGCTGGGTGACGGTGCCCGTCGCGCCCTCCACCCGCAGCACCTCCTGCTCCAGGCGGTAGCCGTCGGGGGAGGCGATCGCCACGTCGAGGCCGGCCAACGGGCCGAGGATGGCAAGCGAGCGGGCCACGTTGTTGCCGTCGCCCACGTAGGCCAGCCGGCGGCCCTCGAGGCTGCCGTAGGCCTCGCGCAGGGTCAGCAGATCGGCCAGCGCCTGGCAGGGGTGGTGAAGGGCGGTGAGCATGTTGATGATCGGCACGCTCGAGTACCGGGCCAGCTCCTCGAGCATCGCATCGGGGCCGGTGCGGACGCCGATCGCGGCAACGTGCCGCGAGAGCACCAGGGCGGTGTCCTGCAGCGCCTCGCCGCGGGAGAGCTGCAGCTCGTCAGGGCGCAGGATCAGCGGGTTGCCTCCCAGCTCCGAAACGCCCACCTCGAAGGAGACCCGGGTCCTGGTGGAGGGCTTCTGGAAGATCAGCGCGACGCTGCGCCCGCCGAGCACCTGCGAGCCGAAGGGGTCGCTCTTCAGCTCGGCCGCGCGGTCGAGCAGGGCGTCCAGCTCGGCTGCGCTGAGCTCGGCTCCGGTGAGGAAATGGCGGACGGACATCGGACCGGCCAGTCTAGGCGGTCGCGGCATGAGCCCTGCTGCGATATGAGATCGTGAGCCGATGAAGAGAGCGATCCTGACGATGCTCTGCGCCGCGCTGCTGCTCTGTGGCTGCGGCTCCTCTTCGAGCAGCGACGCGAAGACGGGAGCGAGCACCGCCGCGACGACGAGCTCCACCTCGACGCATCCCCACCTGACGGTCGACGCCACGCCTGCCTTCGCCGCGCCCTCCCCGTCGGCACCGATCCTCTCGGGCCTGGTGAAGGTCACCTACTCGAATTTCGCGATCAACCCCGACGTTGTGCGGGTGCGTGCCGGCTCGACCGTCGAATGGCGCAACACCGACCCCACCACCCACAACGTGACAAGCGAGAGCGGACCGCAGCCCTTCTCGTCAAAGGATCTGGGCGAAGGGGCCACCTTCAGGGTCCGCCTGACCCACCCGGGCATCTACCACTACGAGTGCACCCTCCATCCGGCGACGATGAACGGGACGATTCAGGTTCTCAGGTGAGATCGGCCAGGCCGGCGTCGCTGCTCGACGCGGTGGCGTAGCGCCTGCGGGGGATCCGCCCGGCACCGCGCGCCAGGCGACCGGCCTCAACGGCGTGGCGCATCGCGAGGGCCATCGCGACGGGGTCCTGGGCCCGCGAGATCGCCGAGGCGGCCATCACGGCGTCGCAGCCGAGCTCCATCGCCAGCGCCGCATCCGATGCCGTTCCGATGCCCGCGTCGAGCACGACCGGCACGTCGACGGCCTCCCGGATGAGGGAGATGTTGTAGGGGTTGCGGATCCCCATACCGCTCCCGATCGGTGACCCCAGGGGCATCACCGCCGCACAACCCAGGTCGGCGAGGCGCCGTGCCAGGACGGGGTCGTCGGTCGTGTAGGGGAGCACCACGAAGCCATCGTCGATCAGCTCCTCGGCGGCGCGCAGGAGCTCCGGCGCGTCGGGCAGGAGGGTGTCCTCGTCGCCGATCACCTCGAGCTTGATCCAGTCCGTCTCGAACGCCTCGCGGGCGAGCCGGGCCGTCATGACGGCGTCGCGGGCGGTGTGGCAGCCGGCGGTGTTCGGCAGCAGCCCCACGCCGGCCTCCTCGAGGACCTCGACCAGCGAGCCGCGGGCCGCGGGGTCGACCCGGCGGAGCGCCACAGTGACTAGCTCCGAGCCGCTCGCCCGGATCGCCTGGGCCATCACCTCGTGAGACGGAAATCCGCCCGTGCCGAGCAGCAGCCGGGAGCTAAGGGTGCGCCCGGCGATCACCAGCTCCTCGGGCGCCGAGGCGGGCTCTCCGGGCCCGTTCGGGGATGCCTGGCTCGTGGAGAGGGACTCGGCCATCCTCAGATCATCCTCCCTGCATCGCCGTCAGGACCTCGACGCGGGCGCCGTCGCGCAGCGGAACGCTCTCCCAGCGTGCCCGGGGGATCACCTCGCCGTCCACCGCCACGGCGACGCCGCGCGCATCGGCCTCGAGGCCCAGGTGCCCCAGGGCGGCGAGAACGCTCTCCCCCTCGGTCAGCTCGGAGTGCCGGCCGTTGAGCAGGATCACGCGGCTGCTCCCGCGACCGCAAAGCGGGCCGGGTCGCACCCGGCGGGCATCGGAGCTCCCCGGCCGTCCAGGACGCTGTTCACGAGCTCGGCCGTCAGAGGGGCCATGAGGATGCCGTTGCGGTAGTGGCCGGTCGCCCAGATCAGGCCGTCGAGGGCGCCGGGGCCGATCGCGGGGAGGTTGTCGGGTGTGCCGGGGCGCAGCCCCACCGAGATCTCCTCGATCTCGAGCTCGCCGACACCGGGCAGCAGCTCGTGGGCGTCGCGGAGCAGCTCATAGACGCCCCCGGCGGTGGCCCGCAGCTCGAATCCCCGCTCTTCGACGGTCGCGCCGAGGACGTAGCGGCCGTCGCCGCGGGGCACCATGTAGCCGCCCTCGAAGCGGATCACCCGGCTGAGCAGACCGTCGCCGAGCGGGTCGCGCAGCCGCAGTATCTGCCCCTTCACGGGTCTCACCGGAACCAGTCCTCCATCGAGTCCCTCGAGCTCGGGCGTCCAGGGCCCCGCGGCGAGAACCACCGACGCCGTGTCGAGCCGCTCGCCTCCCGCCAGGTTGAGCCCGGCGATGCGCCCCTGCTCGCAGATCACCCCTGTGACGGTGGTGCCCTCGCGTACCTCGACACCGGCATCCAGGCAGGCCAGGCGCAGAGCCTCGAGCACCGGGCGAGGATCCACGGAGTGGTCGTCGGGGGCTTCGATCGCCAGACGCAGCGTCGGGGCGAGCGCCGGCTCGCGCTCCCGCGCCTGGCTCGCCCGCAGGCGCTCGACGGAGAGACCCAGCGAGCGGCGGAACTCCAGCTGGCGCTCCAGTTCGAGTGCCTCGTCCTCGTCGCGTGCGAGCAGCAGCGTCCCGGTCCGGCGAAGGGGAATCTCAAGTCCCGTGACCTCCTGGAGCTCCTCGGCGAATGCGGGCCACATGGATGCCGAGCGCAGACCCATCTCGAGCATGCTCTGCCCGGCGGGGCCGAACTCCACCTCGGCGACCGGCGCCAGCATTCCGGCGGCGACCCGCGAGGTCCCGGAGCCCAGGGTGCCGCGCTCGATCAGGCAGACCGCCGTTCCGGCCTGGCGCGCCCGCCGTGCCACGGCCATCCCGATGATGCCGCCGCCCACGACCACCAGCTCCGCCTGCTGCCTTCCAGCCATGGCAACGATGCTAGCCCGAGCCCGGCCGGGCGTGGCTGAGCGCTCCTGCCAGACTTCTGGGGCGATGAGCACAGAGAGCCCCAGAGCCGAGCTGACCGAGCGCCTGGATTCAGCCCGCCTGTACCTGGTCTGCTCCGGGACGGACGCCGGCGGCGACGCCGGGGGCCTGCCCGATCTCCTGCGCGAGGCTGTCGCCGGAGGCGTGGACATCTTCCAGCTGCGCGAGAAGGAGCTCGGAGACGAAGAGCTCGCCGCCGTCGCCAACGCGGCGCGCGCCCTGTGCCAGGCCCTCGGCCTGCTGTTCATCGTCAACGACCGCCCTGCAGTGGCTTTCGAGGTGGGCGCCGACGGAATCCATGTGGGGCAGGAGGACATGCCCGTCGAGGCCGTCCGGGAGATCGTGGGCGAGCAGATGCTGCTGGGACTCTCGACCCACACGCCCGAGGAGATCGATGCGGTCGATCCGGCGCTCGTCGACTACATCGGCGTGGGGCCGGTCCATGCGACTCCCACCAAGGAGGGGCGCCCGGCGGTGGGCACCGAGCTTGTCCGCTATGCCGCCGAGCACTCGCCGGTGCCCTTCTTCGCGATCGGCGGCATCGACGCTCAGAACATCGGCGATGTCGTGGAGGCCGGAGCCGGCCGTGTCTGCGTGCTCAGGGCGATAGCGGCTGCCGCGGACCCGCAGGAGGCGGCCCGCGAGCTGCGTGAGCGCCTGTGAGCGAGCGCGAGGGGCGCTCCCGAGAGCGCGACGAGCTCGCCCGCGCCGGGTTGACGCCGCTGGGGAAGGGTGAGCGCCCGACGGCGCTTCTGATCGCCATCGCCGTGGCGGCGATCCTGGCGGTCGGCGTGATCGTAGGGGCGCTGAGCGTCCACGATCTGAGAAGCCACGGGGGCTCGCTGCCGGGGGCGGTGTTCATCTCGTGCCTGCTGGCCCTGCTTGCCGGCGGCATGTACAACGGGCGCTACTGGGCGGTGCTGGGCTTCGAGGCGCTGCTGGCCTTCCAGATCCTCGTCACATCCCTGGCGCTGATCGTCGCCGAGACGATCGCCGCCGCGCTGATCTGCCTCGTTGCCATCGGCCTGGCCGGCTGGCTGTTCTGGAAGCTGGTCCGCGTCATGGGCCGGATCCAGGCCGGTGAACCTGAGCGCCTTCGATAGTCTGGCACCCCGATGGCTGAGAGCTCCTACGACTGCATCGTGATCGGCTCGGGCCCGGGTGGCTACGTGGCCGCGATCCGGGCCGCGCAGCTGGGCCTGAAGACCGCCGTGGTCGAGCGGGACAAGGTCGGCGGGCGCTGCCTGAACTACGCCTGCATCCCCGCCAAGGCCGTCCTGCGCTCGGCGGACATGCTCAGCGAGATCCGCGAGGCCAAGGACTTCGGGCTGACCGTCGGCTCGGTCGATGTCGACTACCCGGCGATCCAGGCCCGCCGCGAGAAGGTCGTCCACACACTCACCTCCGGCGTCTCGGGGCTGTTCAAGAAAAACTCGATCGACCTGATCGAGGGAGACGCCTCGATCACCGCCGACGGCGGCGTCCGCGTCGGCGATGAGTCCTACGGCGCCGGCAGCATCATCCTTGCGACCGGCTCGATCCCCCGGGCGATCCCCGGCGTGGAGCTGGGCGGTCGGATCATCGGCACCGAGGAGGCCTGGGCGCTGCAGGAGCTCCCGGCCCGCCTTGCCGTCGCCGGAGCGGGCGCATCGGGCGCGGAGATCGCCTCGGGCTTCGCCCGCCTGGGCAGCGAGGTCGTGCTGCTGGAGATGCTCGACCGGGTCCTCCCCAGCGAGGACGCCGACATCTCGCGGCTTGTCGAGCGTGGCCTGAAGAAGCAGGGCATCTCCGTCCACACGGGCACCCCCGTGGCGGACGTGTCCCAGACGGACGGCGGTGTGACGCTCTCCTATGGCGAGGAGCGGGGCGAGTTCGACTACCTGGTGATCGCCGCAGGCCGGGGCACCGACATCGCCGCCCTCGGGCTGGCGGAGGCCTCGGTCGAGACGGACGAGCGCGGGCTGATCAAGGTCGACGGCGCGATGCGGACCAGCCGCGGCGGGATCTATGCGATCGGCGACCTGACGCCCGGACCGGCCCTTGCACACAAGGCATCTGACGAGGGTGTCATCGCGGCCGAGACGATCGCCGGGATGAAGACCCACCCGATCGCCTACATCGACATCCCCCGTGCGACCTTCTGCACCCCCAACGTCGGCTCCTTCGGATTGACCGAGGAGCAGGCCAAGGAGCAGGGCTATGAGGTCGTCGTCGGCAAGGTCCCCTACGGGGCGGTCGGCGGAGGCACCGTCTACGGCGACCGGACCGGCCTAGTGAAGATCATCGGAGAGTCCAAGTACGGCGAGCTCCTGGGCGGGCACATCGTCGGCTCGAAGGCCACCGAGATGATCCAGGAGCTGGTCAACGTCCGTGCGCTCGAGGGCGGCTACCCCGAGCTGGCGCGCATGATCCACGGGCACCCGACGCTCTCAGAGGCAGTGATGGAAGCCGGCCGGGCCGCCGACGGCTGGCTGATCCACGGCTGAGGACGCGGTGGGCGAGGACGCCTCCCCAACCGCGGCCGCCTTCTACTTCGATCTCGCGAGCCCGCTGGCCTACCTGGCGGCCGAGCAGGTTCTCCAGGTGCTCCCCGGTCCGGCTGAATGGCGGGGCGTTCTGGCGAGCGAGCTTCCCGGAGCCGAGGCCCCGGCCGGCGCCGATGCGGAGGGTGACGTATTTCGGGCGGAGGTCACGGCAAGGGCCGCGGAGCTGGGCCTGCAACCGCTGCGCTGGCCCGATCCTTTCCCCTTCGACAGCCGCCTGGCGATGCTGATCGCCACCTACGCCCGCTCGATCGGCCGGGCTGTCCCGTTCGCCCAGGCGGCCTTCCGCCAGGCCTTCGCCGGGGGACGTTCGCTGGCCGAGGAGGACTCCGTCCTGATCGCCGCGGCCGCCTGCGAGATGCACCCTTCGGCCGTCCTGCGGGCGGCCTCGATGCGATCGGTGGCCGCGCAGCTCGAGACGGCCACCACCAGGGCTGCGGCCGCCGGTGTCCACTCGGTTCCTGCCATCACCCTGGGCGAGCGGGTCTTCCACGGGGAGGGCGCCCTGGGCGAGGCCGCCGAGGCGATGGCGCTGGAGTGGTCGCGGTGAAGGCCCGGGATGCCTTCCGGCTGATCGTGACCCGCGGCGGCTGGGCGCCGGCGGTGCTGGCCGATCCGGCCAGGGTCGACCACATCGAGATAGTTGAGATCGACTCGGGCGAAGTCGTCCTGTTCTGGGACCGCCCGCCCCACGCAGCCTCGAAGCTGGCCCGGGCCCTGCGCGAGGACCTGGTGAACCTCCAGGAGACGGAGTTCCGCGAGCGCTGGAGTACCGTGGAGTCCTGATGGCCGATTCGCCTCCAACCGACAGCCGGCCCCGCGAGGACGCCTTGCAGGCCCGGGAGTGGCTCGAGACGATGACCCTGATCCGCCGCTTCGAGGAGCGAGCCGGCGAGATGTACGCCCGCGCCAAAGTCGGCGGCTTCCTGCATCTCTCGATCGGCGAGGAGGCCACGATCGTCGGTGCGGCAAGGGCGCTCCGGGACACGGACTATCTGATCTCGACCTATCGCTCCCATGGACATGCGCTCGTGCGGGGAACTCCCCCCGAGAACGTCATGGCCGAGCTGTTCGGCAAGGTCGACGGCTGCTGCCGGGGCCGGGGCGGCTCGATGCACATGTTCGACATGGCCAGGCGGTTCATGGGCGGCTACGGGATCGTCGGCGGCAACCTCCCGATCGCGGCGGGGATCGCCCTGGCCAGCGACTACACCGAGACCGACGAGGTGACTCTCTGCACCTTCGGCGACGGGGCATCCAACCAGGGGACCTTCGGCGAGACGCTCAACCTGGCGGCCCTCTGGAGCCTGCCGGTCGTCTTCATGGTCACCAACAACCAGTTCGGGATGGGCACGGCTCTGGGGCGCCACTCCGCCGTGACCGACCTGCAGCGCAAGGGCGAGAGCCTGGGTGTGCCGGGGATGCGCTGCGACGGGATGGACATCCGGGACACCTATGGCGTCGTCTGCGAGGCCGTGGCCAAGGTCCGCGAGGAGC
>CAZFGJ010000082.1:0-12879 GCA_964518445.1 uncultured Solirubrobacteraceae bacterium | reverse complement strand
ACCGCGATGCAGAGCGCCCGCGTCTCCATCGGGAACACCTCCGAGACCGTCAGATAGGCGGCACTGGCGCCGGCCGAGGCAAAGAAGAACACGACGCAACAGCAGGCTGTAAAGCTGACGTCGTTGAGCTCGTGGGCCCTGAAGAGCAGCCCGGTCCCGATCAGCAGCACGCCGGAGATGATGTATGTGCCGGCGATCATCGGCTTGCGCCCGACCGTGTCGAACAGCGGACTGAGCAACAGCGCCCCGGCGAAGTTGCCCACCGCGAACACCGCCAGGTAGTAGGGAGTGTTGCCTGAGGGTGTGTGGAAGTAGAGGCTCAGGAGGTTGCCGAAGCCGAACAGGATCGAGTTGTAGAGGAATGCCTGCCCGATGAAGAG
This sequence comes from uncultured Solirubrobacteraceae bacterium, assembly GCA_964518445.1. Lineage (GTDB taxonomy): Bacteria > Actinomycetota > Thermoleophilia > Solirubrobacterales > Solirubrobacteraceae > Palsa-744. The sequence goes on along the minus strand of CAZFGJ010000082.1, from coordinate 12,499 downwards.
GGACAGGCCCAGGATCGTGCGGCGCGGATACATCGTCACCACCGAGCGCATGATCAGGCTCAGCGGAATGGTCTTGCGCTGACGGACCTTCAGGGGCTCGGCATCGGGCTCTGACAGAGGCTCACCGGTCTCCTCCCCCACCTCATCTTCAATGCCCTTGACGAGCTCCTCGGCCTCCTTCTCGCGGCCGTGGATGAACAGCCACCGGGGGCTCTCGGGAACGTTTTTCCGAACCAGCAGGACACCGAGCCCGATGACCGCTCCGAGGATGAAGGACAGCCGCCAGCCGATGTTGACGGCGAAGTTGTTAAGCAGGACGACGGCCAGCAGCGAGCCGAAGACGCCGCCGAGCCAGTAGCTCCCGTTGATTGAGACGTCGACCCGGCCTCGGTGCTTTGCCGGTATCAACTCGTCGATCGCCGAGTTGATCGCGCTGTACTCGCCGCCGATGCCCATGCCGGTGATGAACCGCACGGCGAAGAACCAGGCCGGCGAAAAGGTGAACGCCGTCAGGATCGTGCCAGTCAGGTAGATCCCCAGCGTGATCATGAACAGGCGCTTTCGCCCGAAGCGATCGGTCAGCTGCCCGAAGATCAACGCTCCCACGCATGCCCCCGCGACGTAGAGCGATGCGGCCCAGCCCGAGACGTCGGCGGGAGTCAGACCGGTTCCGGCGCCCGTTTCTGAGATGCGGCTGGAGATCGATCCGACCACGTTGACCTCGAGGCCGTCGAGGATCCAGGCGGTGCCGAGTCCGGCGACGATCAGCCAGTGAAACCTGGACCACGGCAGGCGGTCCAGGCGTGCGGGAATCTTTGTCTCGATGACGCCCGTCTCGACTCCACCACTCATGTTCCCGCTCCTTTCTCCGCGCTTGCGCCGGCCTCCCGAATGACAGCGGGCCGACCCTCTCGGCTGGTTTTTCTACCCCGCCCAAACGGGCTTCAATCGGAGCACCGTGCACCCTGGCGACCCTGCCCGGCTCCCACGGGTATCGTCCGCCGCCGGATGCGCGTCTACCACCGCCCAAAGGCCGGCCGTCCGCTGCGGATCATGTGGATGCTCGAGGAGGTCGACGAGTCCTACGAGCTGAAGGTGCTCGACCGCGAGGAGTGCAAAAGCGAGCAGCATCTCGCTCGCCACCCCCTGGGCAGGGTTCCAGTGCTCGAGGACGATGACGGGCTGATGCTGTTCGAGTCGGCGGCGATGTGCATGCAGATCGGCGACCGCCACCCCGAGTCCGGGATGATGCCGCCGCTGGGAAGCCACGAGCGCGGGCTCGTCTATCAATGGGCCACCTTCGCGCCGGCCGAGATCGAGCCGCCACTGTTCGAAGCCTGGACCCAGGCCGACAAGGACCCCGACCGGGCAGCCTCCGCCCGCAGGCGCTTCGACCTGGCCGCCGATGCCGTCGTGGAGGCGCTCGACGGCAAAGATCACCTGGTCGGGGAGACGTTCACAGTCGCCGACATCATGGTCGGCACGGCGCTCATCTTCACCACTCGGGCGGGCTTCGCCGATGAGCTTCCGCAGGCCCTGAAGGACTACACCGGCCGCCTGGCAAAACGTGCCGCGTTCCAGCGCGCCCTGCAGCGTGCCTTCGGCTGACAGCTCGCTTCGCGCTCAGCCATCGGGTGATGACGGCCGATGAAAGACCGATGTTCAGAACCCCAATCGCAGGAGGGGCGCCGCTCACTCGAATGCTTGCGGCTCTCGTGGCCGTCCTCGCATGGTGCGCCTCGGCACCAGCCGCGGGCGCGCGGGTCACTCGGTTCCCCACCCGCTACTCCGCCGAATCGCTCGCATTGGGCGTGGATGGCAGCACCTGGTTCACGGAGCCCGGCGGGCTGATCGGCCACATCTCCCCGGACGGACGGCTGAAGGAGTTCTCAACCGGGCCCGAACCGGACCAGCCGTGGCCCAAGGCGATCGCGCTCGGCCCGGACGGCAACATGTGGTTCACCTGGTTCACCTTCGGCGCCGGGAGCGACGGGGTGGGCAGGATCACGCCCCAGGGCGCGATCACCGAGTTCACGGTGGCACCGCCTCCCGCGGGGGACGTGACCGAAACGGCGACCGGCGCGGAATCGACCGGCATCGCCGCCGGCCCCGACGGCGATATGTGGTTCACCCTGGCCCACCAGAGCCGCGTCGGAAAGGTCACGCCCTCCGGGGCGGTCACCGTCTACACCGCCGGGATCAGCCCCCTGAGCGAAGCCGAAGGCATCACGGCGGGCCCCGACGGAAACATGTGGTTCACCGAGGCCGCCGGGCGGCGGGTCGGCAGGATCACGCCAGAAGGAACCGTCACCGAGTTCCCCGTGAGCTCGCCTCACAACGGCCCGCTCGACGACATCCTCACCGGAGCGGACGGCAACCTCTGGTTCACCGAGACCATAGGCGGGTCGATCGGGCGGATCACAACGGCGGGCGTCGTCACCCAATTCCCGGTCGGTCGCAACAGCGTCACCAGAGGACTGGCATCGGGCCCCGAAGGCGACCTGTGGGTCGCCGACTCCTACCAGGACCGGATCGTGCGCCTCAACACCTCCGGGGTGATGACGGGGGAGTTCCCCTTCGGCGACAGCGCATACAGCGAAACGGGCGACGTGGCGGTGACCAGCAAAGGCGACGTCTGGTTCACGCTCCCCAACCGGCGGCGAATCGGGTGGATGCGCCGCCCCGCCGCGACGCCCCAGCCCAGCGAACCCCACCTGCATGCCTTCGTCGACCCGCCCCTCCCGGGTCCCGTCTGGATCGAGATCGTCTGTGACGGCCTTCCGACCCAGCGATGCCGTGGAGAAGAGACCCTCGAGACCTTCGAGCGGATCGACGGCACGGGGCGCGTCTCGCTGTCAGCCTCGCCGCGGCCCGGATACGCCAGGCTCAATCTGGGAGGCGCCGCCTTCAGACTCGCCGGAGGCATCGGCCGGACGATTCGGATCCATCTGAATCCCCGCGGGCTGGCACTTCGCCTGAGGTTCGCACGGCTGCCTGTCCGCGCACGGCTGACAAGCGTGGGTCCAGGGGGCACCTCAAGGACAGTCTCGAACAAGCCGTTTGCCCTGACCCGCGGGAAGCGGTCCGGCAGCGCGCCGACGCTGCCCGGCTGAGACGCGCCTATATTGGTCGCGATGGTCCCTTCGCCACCGCGTCCGCGACGTCTCGGTTCCTCCGGCCCCGAGGTCGCGGCCATCGGGCTTGGATGCATGGGCATGTCCGGCATGTACGGCCCCTCCGACCGCGACGAGTCGATCGCCACGATCCATGCTGCCCTGGACGCCGGGATCGCCCTGCTGGATACGGGCGACTTCTACGGGATGGGTCACAACGAGCTGCTGATCTCCGAGGCGCTCCGCGGGCGTCCACGCGAGGAGTACCTGCTCAGTGTCAAGTTCGGTGCCCAGCGCAGCCCCGACGGCGCCTGGCTCGGACACGACGCGAGCCCGCCCGCCGTGAAGACCGCCCTGGCCCACTCCCTGACCCGCCTGGGCACCGACTACGTGGACATCTACCGGCCCGCGCGCCTTGACGGGGATGTCCCGATCGAGGAGACGGTGGGCGCAATCGGCGACCTCGTCGATGCCGGCTACGTTCGCCACATAGGACTCTCAGAGGTCGGTCCCGAGACGATCCGACGGGCCGCCGCGACACGAGAGATCTGCGACCTGCAGATCGAGTACTCGGTGATCTCCCGCGGAATCGAGCAGGCGATCCTCCCGGCCTGCGCGGAGCTGGGTATCGCGATCACGGCCTACGGCGTGCTCAGCCGCGGGCTGATCAGCGGTCACTTCAGCGCCGACCGAGAGCTGGGGCCGGGCGACTTCCGTGCCCACGCGCCGAGGTTCGAAGGCGCGAACCGGGACCGGAACCTCGCGTTGGTGGATGCCCTGCGCACGCTCGCCGACGAGCGCGGCGCGAGCGTCGCACAGGTCGCGATCGCCTGGGTGCTGGGCAGCAGCGAGAGCATCGTCGCGCTCGTCGGGGCGCGAACCCGCGAGCGGCTGCGGGAGTCCCTCGGGTCACTTGACCTCGAGCTGAGCGAGGACGAGGTCGCCCGGTTGGAACAGGCGATCCCGCCCGACGCCGCCGCCGGCGAGCGCTATCCGGCCCACGGCATGGCGACGCTCGACAGCGAGCGTTGACGATCGCGCTCAGCCGGCGCGCACGGGATTGCGAAGGACGCCCAGACCGTCCACTTCGACCTCGACCGTGTCGCCGTCCCTCAGGAAGCGGTTCTTGCTCGCACCGACTCCGGCGGGGGTGCCGGTCGCGATGATGTCGCCCGGAAGCAGGGTGATCGTTCGCGAGAGCCAGGCGACCGTGGCGGGGACATCGAAGATCAGCTCACGGGTGTTGCCCTCCTGGAGGAGCTCGCCGTTGATCCGGGTGCGCAGACCGAGACCCGACAACTCGCCCGCCTCGTCGAGGGTCACGAGCGCCGGTCCGCACGGAGCGAATGTGTCGATCGCCTTGCCGCTCGTCCAGAGCGGGTTCTGCAGCTGCAGGTCGCGGGCGCTCACGTCGTTGAAGGGCATCGCCCCGGCGACATGCTCCAGCGCCTCGGCCTCGGTCACATTACGGGCGGTTCGCCCGATCACGACAGCCAACTCGGCCTCGTAGTCGACGTACTCGGCGTGCACGGCCGGCAGGAGGATGTCACCGCCCGAGCCGATGAGCGAGTTCGCGAACTTGGCGAACCACATCGGGTTCGACGGGATCTCCTGTCCTGACTCCGCCGCGTGGTCGCGGTAGTTGAGACCCAGGCAGATGATCTTCTGAGGGTCCGGTACCGGTGCCAGCAGGCGCAGACCCGAGAGAGGCAGGCGAACCGACGCCTCGCCGGCCCGTCCCGCAAGGCTCCTGAGGCCATCCGCGTCCAGCGCCTCGAGAAGTCCCTTCACCGATACGGCCGGGGCATCGAGCTCCGCGACCGGCACGACCTCGTCACCGAGCAGGACACCTGCCTGCTCGGCTCCATCGGCCTGGAATGTGAGGAGGCGCATCGCTCAGGCCCCCGTGGGGATGTCGACGGGGGGAGCCTCGGGAGCGAACTCGCCGGCCATCGCGCGCCGGTGTATCTCGCTGAAAGCCGTGCCTTCCTCCGCAGCCTCGGCGATCAGCTCGGGCCGCACGAAGACGCCGATCGGGTTGGCCTTGAAGTCGGGGCTCGTCTGCATCCAGCTGCGCGAGGCGGCCCAGTCTCCGAACACGTCGCACTGCAGCTCGACGTGATTTCCGTCGGGATCCTTGTAGTAGTAGGAGAGCGTCATGCCGTGATCTATACACAGGTCCGGCTCGATGCCCTCGCCTCGCAGCCGCAGGAACGAGGCGTTCAGCTCCTCGAAGCTCGCGTACTCGAAGGCGCTGTGGTGGAGACCCGTCCGGGTGTCCTTCTCGGGGTCGTCTGTGAACCCTGGGAAGGACAACAGCGCGATCCGGTGATTGGCCTGATCGTTGGACAGCCAGGCACCGACCTCGTCCTGGTGGATCACCTCGGCGCCGACCAGCGCCCCGTACCAGTCGATCATCTCCTGCAGGCGGGTCGTCTTCAGGTTGAAGTGGTGGAACCTGGGATGGATCACTGCGGTCGAGTCGGACATCGATCTTGCTCCCTTGTTGGTGGTTTGCCTCGGGGCCCGCAGCCCCAGTTGATTGCGCAGGTCGTCGAGCAGCGCGCCGAGGCCGCTCTGGCTTGCGATGCTGCCGAAGGCGTAGAAGTCGGGACGAACCAGGACGGCACGAGCGGAGTGCTCCTCGAGCCACGCCGTCAGGCGCCCGTCCATGTCCCGAAGGCCGCCGGGCGTCGCGGGGTCGAGGGAGGCGACCTTCACCTCGAGCGTCTCGAGCAGCGCACGCTCCGATGGGCCCAGCGACGCGAGGGGATCTCCCTCCAATGAGAGGAGCGCGAAGCCGCTGCCCAGGAGGTCGTCGATTCGCCCCTCCCGGCCGTCGAGCGCGACAAGGCCCTGGACGGCCAATGAGCCGGCGAGGGGGTCCTCTCCCTCACCGACCGTGTGGATCAGGCCGCCGCTTAGCGGGGGGAACTCCAGCGGAGGGGGAGCATCGGCGCTGCGCAGCGTCTCGTCGCGTGACGCCGCGGCGCCGGGGTCGAGCTCGCAGAGGACCTGCCCGAGCCCGACGGCGACGTTGATCACCCACTCGTTGTGGGGCAGGCGCTCCGGGTCCACCGTGTCCATCAGCTCCTCCGGGGCGAGATCGCGCAGAACCAGGTCGAGCTTCCAGGCGACGTTCGCGGCGTCCCGCAGCCCCGAGCAGAGGCCCTGCCCCAGGAAGGGAGGCGTCAGGTGCGCCGAGTCACCGACCAAGATGACACGGTGCTTCCTCATCCGCTCGACCAGCATCGAGCGGAACTCATAGACGGCACTCCGTGTCAGCGGCCCGTCCGTCGGGCGGTACCACGGCTCGAGCAGCTCCCAGACGCGCTCCGGGTCGTCCAGATCGCTCTCGCTCTCGCCGGGCAGGAGCATGAACTCCCAGCGGCGATGACGTGGACCGCTCTGGATGTGTGTCGTCGGGCGAGCGGGATCGCACCACTGGCATGCGATCGGCAGCTCCGCCAGCGCACCCATGTCGTGCGGCTCGGCATCGACCACCAGCCATCGCTCCTGAAAGCCCAGGTCGCGGCGGGGTATGCCCGCGGCCTGCCTCACGAACGAGTTGGCTCCGTCGGCGCCGATGACCCAGCGCGAGCGGACGGTTCGGAGATCGCCGTCATCGACTTTGCTCAGCCGCAGCTCGACCCCGTCCTCGACGTCGGCGAGCTCCTGAGCGGCCCACCCGCGCTCGACGGTGACGCTCTCCTGATCACGCGCCAGACGATCGAGCGCGGCCTCGAGGGCCGGCTGAAAGAACATGTAGTCAGGCTCCCATCCGGAGCTCGCCGGGGCGGGAGAGCTCATCGTCAGAAGAGGGCCGCCATCGGCACCGAACCAGCGGTACTCCCTGACGGGCAGCATCTCGCCTGCCAGCTCCCCGGCGAGGCCCAGCGACTGCAGCAGCCGCATGATCTCGTGATCGAGGTGGACGGCACGGGGCATTCGATAGATCTCACCGTGGCGCTCGAAGACGCCGACCCGGTGACCGGCTCGCCCGAGCAGCGCAGCCATGGCCTGCCCGACGGGCCCATAGCCCACGATCGCAACATCGAGCTGATCAGCCTCCGGGCCCATCGGTTCAGCTCCCCGCGGACGTCAGGACGTCGAGCGGCTTGCCGAGGATCTGCCCCAGTGCCGTCGAGAGCTCCCCGGCCGGATCCTCCGAGGAATCGAAGGCGCGCCATGCGATGAAGCGGTCCGGGCGAACCAGGACGGCCCCTCCCGGCCCAACCTGGCGGTGGCGCAGCCAGCCGCAGCGGGGGTCGAAGAGGTCTCCATCTATGTGGCCGATTCTCACGGCGTCGATCGGCAGGCCCGCGGCGTCGGCGAGCCGGCGAGCCGCATCGCACCATCCCTGATCCTCCTCGCCGGCTATCAACAGGAATCGCCCTGGACCGACAAGGTCCTTGATCGGACGGCGAGATGCCTCGGCGTCGTCGATCCTGGCATGTGGGAGGGGCGATCCCGGCCGGGTCGAGGGCTCGTAGATACGAACGTCGTCGGGCGATCCGGGCGCCTCGGTCCCGTCATCGAGCACGGCCGATGACGCGTAGCGATAGCCGTACTCCACGTTGTGCTCGCGGAACTCCATCGACTGCGCCCGGATCAGGCGCATGACCTCGCCGCGGGGTGCCTCGTCCTGCTCGGCGCCACTCCAGAGGAGCTTCAACCGCTCCCAGTTCTCCTCGGCGGTGCTCTCCTGCGAAATCCCGATGGCATTGCCGATCGAAAGGTGATTGACAGCGTTCTCGAGCGATCTCAGGGCATTGCGTTCGACCGAACTGCGACGCTCGGCTTCGTAGCTGTCCAGGAGCTCGTCTGAGGCGGAGCCGGATAGGACGGCGGCGAGCTTCCAGCAGAGGTTGTGCGCGTCGTGGATCGCACTGGTCAGACCAAGGCCCCCTGTCGGCGGATGGCGATGCGCGGCGTCGCCCAGCAGGAAGACATTCCCGACCCGGAACCTCGATGCGATCACGGCTTCGATCGTCCACCGGGTGATCCTGTGGATCTGCATCGGAACATCGGGAAGGCCCAGGGCCGCACGGATGTCGGCCTCAACCTGCTCATCCGACTGCGCCCGCGGATCCTCGGCCAGGTAGTTGAGGTGGATCACCCACTCCTCGGACTCCGGGCCCCAGCGCTCAGGCCCCATGGGAACCATCACGACTCCCGCTCCTGCCTGAGGCGAGAGGATCCAGCGGATCAGCACATCGGGATCGCCGGCCCAGGCGGAGAAGTCCGCCGTCGCGTGGATCGTGGCCGTGTTCCCAAGAACGCCCAGGCCCTCGTAGGTGACTCCCACCTGCCCCGCGACGGTCCGGCCACCGTCGGCCCCGATCAGGTACCGGGCCGCGATCCGGTACTCCCGATCCGAGTCCTTGTCCCTGATCAGGGCGATCACGCCATCGTCATCCTGCTCGAGCTCGAGCAGCTCGTGGTTGAAGCGGATGCGCCCCGGTGAGAGCTCCTCGGCGCGGGCCTTGAGCAGCGGCTCGAGACGGATCTGCGGAAGGTTGTGCTGACGGCACGCACTGGCGGCGCTCCAGTGCTCATCCGCTCCGCCGGCTCCCCAGCACTCGAGCTTGGCCAGTCGGCGACCGTACTCGGGGTCGGGCCCCGCGAACCCCGCGTAGAAGGCCGTGGCCGACATGTTCTCGGCGGGCGTGCCGCGGGCGGCGATTGCGTCTGCAACTCCCACGTCCTCGAGGATCTCCATGGCTCGCTGGTTCAGGACGTGAGCCTTGGGCAGGACCGAGGTCCCGGGAAGGGAGCTGATGAGGATCGTCTCGACCCCCTGACCGGCGAGAAGCATCGAAGCGGTCAGTCCCGCTCCTCCTCCACCGACGATCAGCACGGGGACCGTCTCGTCTGCCTGGAGCTGCTGCGCATGTGAGTTCATGGCGCCAACATAGACAGAACTGAAAGAAAAGTCAATATTGAAGATATACTCATTATTGTGAGTCCGCTAGACACCGTGGGAATGACTCCGAGCTCCGATGCAACGCGTCCCCCCGACCGGAACGCCCGCCGGAAGGCACGCACGCGCGCGGCGCTGCTGAGCGCGTCGCGTCACCTCTTCGCCGAGCACGGGTTCGAGTCGACAACCATCGCCGAGATCGCCGAGCAGGCGGACACCGCCATCGGCTCCTTCTACAACTACTTCCGGACCAAGGAGGACCTCCTGGCGGCCCTGCTCGAGGAGACCCTTGCCGAGCAGCTGCAGCGCATGGAAGCCAGGCGCGCGGGAGTGAGCGATGTCGCCGAGGCGATCAGCGTGGCTCATCGCCATTTCGTTCGCCTCGCCTATGAGCAGCCGGAGTGGGCGTGGCTGCTGGTGCGCCTCGATGTCCCCTACCGCATCTCCGACAGCGTCTTCGCCTCATCGGCGATGACCGACCTGAAGACGGGCATCCGCGCAGGGCGCTTCCATGTCGCCAATCCGCAGCTCTCGCTGCAGGCCAGCGGCGGCGCGATGCTGGCCGTGATGCATGCGCTGCTCCTTGGCGAGCTGGGTGAGGAGGCCGACTCCGAGCACGCCGAGGGGGTCCTCCGCAGCTTCGGCCTGGACCGCGAGGAGGCGGCCGAGATCGCTCGCCGTCCGCTGCCTGAGCAGCCGGACGCCGAGCCACCCGCCTGAGACGCGCTCGGAGCTAGGTATCGTCGCCCCGTGCCCGAGGCGACGATCGCAACTGATGACCCTCGAGCTGCTGACGTGCGGGAGCCGCTCGAAGCGCACCTCGCCTTCACCCGCCGGAGCAGCCCGCCCGAGGCGGTCCACGCGCTCGAGATCGACGGACTCGCCGAGCCGGGGGTCACGTTCTTCAGCTACCGGCGCGACGGCGAGCTGCTCGGCGTCGCCGCGCTGCGCGAGCTCGATCAGGCACATGCCGAGATCAAGTCGATGCATACCGCAGAGACCGCGCGGGAACAGGGCGTCGCCCGAGCACTCCTCTCCCACATGCTGGCCGTCGGGAGGTCCCGCGGCTACCGCCGCGTCAGCCTGGAGACGGGCTCCCAGGATGCCTTCCAGGGCGCCCGCTCGCTTTATGAGAGCGAGGGCTTTGAGCCCTGCGAGGCGTTCGGCGGCTACCCACCGAGCGAGCACAGCGTCTTCATGACGCGTCCTGTCTGACTGTTCGAGGTGGTTGAATCCCCTGCGTCCGGCGAGGCGCGGCGTCCACGGGGAACCACAGGGGGCATCGATGGCGGGGAAGGTCGATGAGGCTCAAGGATCAGAGGCCCCCGGCCTTCTCGCCCGGATCGGCTCCTCTGGTGCCCGCCACCCGAAGCGCCGCGTCGGGGCCTGGATGATCGGGCTGGTCGCGATCCTCGTGATCGCCACCTCGGCGGGAGGGACCTTCTCGGACAAGGTCGAACTCCCCGGGACGCAGGCTCACGCGGGACTGCAGCAGCTCGAACTCCACGACAAGACAGCCGCCGGCTTCGCCGGGCAGGTCGTCTTTCACACCCCCTCGGGGACGCTCAACTCGAGCAAGAGCCAGATCGAACAGGTGGTCGGAGAGCTGCGCAAGCTTCCCCACGTCAAGTCCGCGTCGAACCCCCTTGAGAGCGGCTCGGCACAGCTCGCGCCCGACGGGAGAACCGCCTACTCGACGGTCCACTTCGACGAGCGCACCAAGCTCCTGGGCCACGACTACATCAAGGAACTGGAAGCCGCCACGGCACCGGCAAGGAAGGCCGGCCTGACGGTCGAGTACGGGGGCGGCCTCGACGAACTGTTCCGCCCGTCCCCGAACGATGTGCTCTCCGAGGTGATCGGGATCGCCGTGGCGCTCCTCGTCCTGCTGATCGGCTTCGGCAGCATCCTGGGGGCGATCATCCCTCTGGGGAGTGCCCTCGTCGCTGTCGCCGCAGCCCTGGGCCTGCTGATAACGGCGGCCTCGCTGATGACCTTCGGCACGACGGCGCCCACGCTGGCGCTGATGATCGGCCTCGGGGTCGGCATCGACTACTGCCTCTTTCTCAGCACCCGATATCGCCAGCTCGTGGCGGATGGCGCCGAGCCGGTGGACGCGGCCGGCTCCACGGTGGCCACTTCCGGACACGCCGTTCTGGTGGCTGCGGGAACGGTCTCGCTGGCCCTCCTGGGCCTCTACGCCTCGGGTGTCACATTCATCGGGCAGCTCGGGCTGGCAGCCGTCTTCGGAGTCATGGTCTCGGCCTTTGCCGCGCTCACGCTGCTGCCCGGGGCACTCGGCCTCGTGGGCAGGCGGATCGATCGCTGGACAGTGCGGAAACCAGTCGCCGAGGCGGGGAGCGAGACGGACGGCTGGCACAGATACGCCCACATGATCGCCCGGCGGCCCTGGCTGTTCCTCACGGCGTCGGTGCTCGTGCTGGGGGTGCTGGCGATCCCCCTGTTCTCGATCACCCTGGGCCACATCGACGACGGCGCCGATCCGACTAGCTTCACCGACAAGCGGGCCTACGACCTGATCGCCCAGGGCTTCGGCACAGGGGCCAACGGGCCGTTCACGATCGTCGTCAGCACAGAGGGAGCGACCGCATCGCAGGCGACGATCGCCAAGGACGTCAACACCGCTCTCAGCAAGGAAAAGGGGGTCGCCAAGGCCGGTGCGCTGAAGGCCACCAGCGACGGCGCGCTGCTCGTCGGCACCGTTGTGCCCAGCACCTCACCCCAGGCCGAGGCGACCGACGCCCTGTTCAGGCGCCTCAAGGACACGACACTCCCAGAAGCACTCGAAGGCACGGGCGCCAAGGCCTACGTCACGGGCAACCTGGCAACGCAGATCCAGTTCAGGGACACCCTGACCTCCCGGCTGCCGATCGTGATCGGCGTCGTCGTCCTGCTCGCCTTCCTTCTGCTCATGGCGACCTTCCGCAGCGTCCTGATAGCGGTCAAGGCCGCCATCTTGAACCTCCTGTCGATCGGCGCCGCCTACGGCGTGATCGTCGCTGTCTTCCAGTGGGGCTGGGGCGGGTCGCTGTTCGGCGTCAGCGAGAAGGTGCCGATCGAGTCCTACGTGCCGGTCCTCATGTTCGCAATCGTCTTCGGGCTCTCGATGGACTACGAGGTGTTCCTGCTCTCGCGGATCAAGGAGGCCTGGGACGCGACAGGGGACAACACCGGCTCGGTCGCCGACGGCCTGTCTCGCACGGCACGGGTGATCACCTGCGCGGCGCTGATCATGGCCAGCGTGTTCATCGCGTTCACGCTGTCGCGTGCGGTCGTCGTGAAGATGCTGGCCGTCGGGCTCTCGGCAAGCGTCCTGGTGGACGCGACGATCGTCAGGCTGATCCTCGTACCGGCGACGATGACGCTGTTCGGGCCGGCGAACTGGTGGATGCCGGCCTGGCTCGACCGGATCCTGCCCCGCATCGACGCGGAGGGGTGACCC
>CAZFGJ010000081.1:0-13343 GCA_964518445.1 uncultured Solirubrobacteraceae bacterium | reverse complement strand
CTGCGAGCTCTACCTGACGGCCACCGACCTGGACACCTGCGAACGGGTCGTCTTCGGCGTCGAGGGAATGGACGACGTTCCGATCTCCACGGCCGTCCGCGCCTCGGGTGCCCTGCCGATGGTCTACTCGCCCGTCGAGGTCGGTGACCGTGAGCTGATCGACGGCGGGATCGTCTCCACCACCAACCTCGATCTGGCGATCCAGGCCGGAGCAAAGCTGGTCGTCGTGATCAACCCGATCGTGCCTTTCGTCAACGACTTCACCAGCACCGTCACGACGCTCAAGGGCCGGCGGCCGAGACGCGTCTCGGACATGGGCTTCGCGCAGATCGGCTACCAGGTCTTCAAGCTTGTCGCCCACCAGCGCCTTCACGAACTGGCCAAGGGCTGGGAGGAGCGCTACCCGGGCGTCGACATCGTTCTGATCGAGCCCGAACCGAACGACGAACTGATGTTCCAGACCTCGATGATGAGCTTCACATCGCGCGTCGAGATCGCACGGCACGGATTCGAGTCGGTCACCAAGCAGCTCGCCGGCGAATATGACCGCTACCAGGATGTGGCCGAACGCCATGGCCTGGACATCTCAGGCAAGCGCGTCAGGCAGGTGGTGGCGCACTTCGACGAAGAGACCGAGGATGTCAGCGCCTGGCGCAAAATCCTCGAGGGCACAACCGGTGCCCTGCTTCGTCAGGCCGGCTCCGGCTGAGATCCCTCGGGCGCTCCGGCGCTCAGCTGTCCGGCTTTCTCGATCGCATCGATCAGCCGCTCGGTCGCCTGCTTCGAGCGAATGGCTATCCGAGCGTGCCTGGGCTCACCCAGCGCGTCGCCCGGCGCGATCAGGACACCGGCCTGTTCCAGTCGCGCCGCAAGCTCCGCCCCTGAGAGCTCCGGGTGGGCCGCCCAGACGAAGTTAGCCTGGCTATCGGTCACATCGAAGCCGTGTGAGCGGAGCGCCGCCGTGAGCCTGGGGCGCTCCTCGCAGATCGTCCTGACACGGTCGGCGACAAGCTCGGTGCAGCTGTGGAGCGCCTCCAGGGCGCCGGCCTGGGAGACCTCCGATACGCCCAGGTCGGGGTCGAGCTCGGCCAGCAGGTCGCCCGAGCCGGGGCTCCCGATGACGTAGCCGATCCGCAGGCCCGCCAGACCCCAGGCCTTCGAGAAGGTCCGGAAGACGAGCAGCCGCGGATGGCGCTCGAGCAGCGCCAGCGAGGAATCCGCAGGCTGAGCGTCGGCGAAGTCCACCAGCGACTCGTCCAGCAGCACCGCCACCCCTTCGGGCAGCCCGCTGAGCAGGCGATCGAGCTCCGCGCTTTCAAGCAGCTCTCCCGTCGGGTCGTTCGGGCTGGCCAGAGCGATTGCCCTGACCTCGGGCGCCTGGGCCGCCTCGAGGAGCCCGTCGACGCCCCCCTCGACCCGCACAGCCTGGCCATGGGCCCGCCTGGCCATCAGGGGATAGAGCGGGTATGAGGGCCAAAGGGTGAGCAGCTGCTGGCCCGGGCCAATCAGGGCGCGGGTCGCCGAGCTGAGCAGCTCGGCCGCGCCGTTGCCCAGGATCAGGCGGGAGGGCTCCACCCCGTGGCGCTGGGCCAGTTCAGTGCGGAGATCCGTGCCCCTGAGATGGGGGTAGCTGTTCAGCCCTCTCCGGGCCACATAGGTGATGGCGTTGACGATGCGGGGGTGTGGCAGCTCGGGCCAGGTCGTCTGTGCCAGGTCGAGGTTGTCCAGCCGTGTCAGGGCTTTGCGGCGGCGCTCGGCAGCCTCCTCGCGAAGGCCCTCGTTGACCTCCTCCTCGGACATCCCTTCGAACTGGCGGTAATAATCGAGCAGTCCCACGTCGCCCGTTGTATCACCGCCGGGTCGAGCAGGCGGGCCCGGTGCGCCGAGCATCGGGTGTTACGGGTTTCTACGGATGCGCTCCGTCTTCGCAAACTGTTGGCTGACGGCGGGCCGGTACGCGCCTGGCCTAGTATCCAAAACCGCTCCCGTCCCATTGGGAGTCACGTGCGCCGACAACCTTCCAAGGAGACGAAAAATGAGCGACAGGCCGGTCTTTGTATACGCGGCGACCTACGAGAGCCGTGACGCGGCAATCGCTGACTACGACGTTCTCATCGGACTGCACGAGGCGAAGCTCGTGGGCACCTACGACGTCGCGGTGATCGCCAAGGACCAGGACGGCAAGGTTCACGTTGAGAAGCACGAGAAGCCCACCCAGCACGGAGCCTGGGGCGGCATCGCGGTGGGCGGCCTGCTCGGCGTGCTGTTCCCGCCCTCGGTGCTCGGCGCGGCAGTTGTCGGCGGCCTGGTCGGCGGCGTCGGTGGACACCTGAAAAAGGGAATGTCCCGAGGAGACGCAAAGGACCTCGGCGAGCTGCTCGAGGGCGGCGAGGCGGCGCTCGTGGTGATCGGCGAGTCCCGTCTTGAAGAGCAGCTGGACAAGCTGCTCGAGCATGCCCTCAGGTCGATCGAAAAGGAAATCGACGCCGACAGCGAGGAACTGAAGAAGGAGCTCAAACGGGAGCTTGACGAGGCCAAAACGGCCTGATGGACAGCAATCGCGGCCAATGTGATCCTGCATTGGCCGCGGTTTTGCACTGAACACCCGGCGCGTCCGCGCGCAAGAAAGGGGGCGACTCGTTTAGGGTTGACAGGAACGCGTTGGAAATCCACCTGAAACTAGCCCAGCAGCTCCGCGTCGTCCGGCGTGATGCTCGGGGAGGGAGTAATAAATGATCGTCGGTACGTCGTTCCCGTTTCTCGAAGTCTTCTGGGAGATGCTCATCTTCTTCGGCTTCGTCATCTGGCTGTGGCTTCTGTTCGTCGTCTTCGGTGACATCTTCCGTCGCCACGACACGTCCGGCGCGATGAAGGTCCTGTGGATCATCCTGATCGTGATCATCCCCTACTTCGGCGTGTTCATCTACCTGATCGCCGAGCACAACGGGATGGCCGAGCGGCAACTGGCGGCCCAGAAGCAGGCCGAAGACCAGTTCTCCGCCTACGTGAAGCAGTCAGCAGGGGCGAGCGACCCGGCTGAGCAGATCGCAAAGGCCAAGGGCCTGCTCGACAGTGGCGCGATCACTCAGGCCGAGTTCGACTCGATCAAGCAGAAGGCTCTGGCGGGATCCTGAGATGACTGGAGCTGCCCCGGCCGGTCCGGTCAAAGATCCCGCTGATGCGCCGACCGTCGAGAGCGTCACCGCCCCGGCCAGGATGAGCCGCGCCCGAAGGATCTGGGTGTGGGTCATCCTCGGATTGGCGACGCTCCTGACCGTCCTGGCGATCTTCTCGATCTGGGCCGACCGGCAGCTCCTCAACCCGACCAACTGGTCCAACACGAGCACGAAGCTGCTGCAGAAGCCGACGGTTCGCGCGGCGGTCGCCTCCTATCTGGTCGATCAGCTCTACGCGAACGTCAACGTCGCGGGCGAACTCGAATCAGGGCTGCCCAAGGAGCTCAAGCCGCTGTCGGGCCCGGTCGCGGGGGCGCTCCACAACGTCGCCGAACAGGGCGCTGAAAAAGCGCTGGAAAATCCCCGTCTGCAGGACGCCTGGCGCCGGGCCAACCATGCGGCCGACGAAACGCTCGTGCGGATCGTCAACGGAGGCGGACCCCGCGTGCAGATCGAAGGAGGCACGGTTTCGCTGAACCTCCGCGTGATCGTGGCGGAACTGGCAAAACGCCTCGGCCTGCCGTCAGGCGTTGCCGAAAAACTGCCCGCCTCGGTGGCCAACCTGAAGGTCGTCACCTCCGAAGACCTTGGGCTTGTCCGCAACATGGCCAAAGCCCTTCATGCCCTTGCCGTCTGGCTGACGATCATCGTGCTTGCTCTGTTCGCGCTGGCGATCTACCTGGCCCCCGGCGCTCGTCGCCGGGTCCTGGCATGGTGCGGTTGGAGCCTCGTCCTCTCAGGTGTGCTGGTGTTGGTCGGTCGCAAGATCGGTCAGGGCCAGCTGGTCGGAGCGGTCACCTCCGACGCCGCGATCCAGCCGGCCGCGAACGACTCATACGCCGTTGCGACATCTCTGCTGGTCCAGGTGGCGAGCGCCTCGATCGTCATCGGGATCCCGGTGATCGTCTCGTCGTGGTTCGCAGGTCCGACCCGCTGGGCCGTAGCGGGAAGGCGCTTCCTGGCTCCTCACTTCACGGCGCGCCCGGCGTTGGCCTACGTGCTCACCGCGGGAATCCTGGCGATCGTCTTCCTGTGGGGGCCCATCCCGGCCACCCGTAATCCGCTGACGATGCTGATCTTCACCATCCTGGCGTTCATCGGCGCCCATCTGCTGCGTCGCCAGGTCCTGGAGGAATTCCCCGATGCCGAGCCGATCTCCCTGGGGGAGTCACTCCGTGAGCGCGCTCACCTGCTGGGCGAGCGTGTCGGGAAGCTCCGGTCCTCGCGCGGCTCTGCCGCCGGCACGGGTGACTCGAAGGTCGCGGATCTGGAACGTCTGGCCGACCTCCACGACCGTCAGGCTCTGAGCGACGCGGAGTACGCCGAGGCCAAGCAGTCGATCCTGGCCGGCTGAGGCCGGCGCGAGGTCAGAGACCGGTCTCGGCGGTGATCTGACCCGAGGCGACGGCCTCGGTGAGGACTTTGTAGTCGCGCTCGTTCTGCTCGGCGTAATCGCGGGAGAAGGAGAGGATGGCCCGGTCGAAGCTGTCGCCTTTGCCGAGATAGGAGGCGATCCCGACGCGGTCCCCGCTTCGGGCGTGGGCTCGTGCGAGTGTCCATCCGCAGAGCCGCCCGTAGGCGCTGAGGCCTCTGGGGATCATCCGCTCGATTTCAGCCGAGCCCTTCCAGTCCTTGAGCTGACGGCCGTAGAAGTCGCGTTCCTTGCCGTCCATCCCCGCCGGGACGTGCACCCAGCCGAGAAAGATGTCGCTGGTGGCCTGCATCAGGCGTTGTCCCGCCACGACGCGCTCGCCGTGGTTGGAGAAGCGGCTGGGCTCGACGAAGCCCTCCAGCACGGAGGCCTCGGCCTCCTTCAACTGCAGGAACAGCGGGTCTTCGCCGTCGAGCCCCAGCATCAGAGCGATCCAGGCTCGGGTGCCGACGCTGCCCACCCCGACGACCTTGCGTGCGAAGTCGGCCAGCCGGAAGGTTTCGAAGAGTTCCCGCCGGTCGTAGCTCAGCGTCTGCCCGTAGGCGCTCAGAAGGCCCTTCAGACCGTCGAACGTGGTGTCGCGCTCGTCACCCTGCAGCAGATCGGCGAGCGGGACGATCAGCGGCGGTTCGGCAACGATTTTCGCTTCACCGTCGACTACCCGGGCGAGTTTCGAGAAGGCCGACATGCTGTCCTTCGTGCGTGCCTTCGCCAGGGCTTTCCCCGTGCGGCTGGCCATCTTGGGGGTCAGCTGCGAGCCGAGTTCGGCGAGGGCGTTCTCGATGTCCAGCCGGGCGTACCAGACGTCGAGGTTCTTCATGCCCGCGAAGGTCCGCATCGCCGCGCGGTACTGCCCCACCGTGTCGAGCACGATCCGGTCCTGGTCCTTCACGGCGAATTCGTTGTCCCGGGCAGCGATCAGCATGCTTGCCGTGAGGCGCTTGACATCCCACTCCCAGGGGCCGGGGAGCGTCTCGTCGAAGTCGTTGAGGTCGAACACCAGCCTGCGCTCGGGTGAGGCGAAGACGCCGAAGTTCGACAGGTGAGCATCGCCGCAGCACTGCACCGTGAAGCCCGAGCGGGGCGTCCCCGCCAGATCGCCCGCCATGATCAGGGCGGCGCCCCTGTAGAAGGTGAATGGCGAAACCAGCATCCGGCCATAGCGAATCGGCACAAGCTCGGGCACGCGCGTCTCGGCCTGACGCTCGAGCACCTCTGCCGGATCGGGCCGGTCGGCGGCAGGCTCGAAGGTCGCGTGGCTAGAGCGCGGCACCTCTGCACGAGCGGCTTTGCCCTTCTCGACTCTTTCGCCGGTCGACCTGTACGGGACCGGCTGGCGTTTGGCTTTCCCCCTGGCCATCCGGGGAGCCTACCCCACGTGCCTCGTCCGGCGGCCGTTCATGGACGGAAGGGGCGGCGGGGGAGCGGGCCGGTCCTCGATCACGATCGTGTGAGCGATCCGATCCTGGAAGCAGCGACGCCTCTCGTCCCAGAGCATCATCCAGAGCCCCGCCAGCAGCGGGAGGGCCCCCAGGATCAGCGCTCCGAAGCGGATCGCCGCACGGACGGGATGTACGGGCCGCATCTGCCTGCGGTCGAGGACCCGGATCTGCATCACGCGGTCACCGGGGGTCTGACCGGAGGTGGCCCAGAAGAAGATGAAGTAGACAATCGACCAGATCAGGTAGCCGAACCCCAGGAGGACGCCCACCAGGATCTCCACCTGTTCACTGAGGTGGAGGATGGACACGCCGAGGCCTATTGCCACGCCCGTGGCGATGGCCGCTCCGTTGATCACGGCGGCATCCAGAGCGAAGGCGATCGTGCGCGTCGCGAGCCCTGCGTACGTGGTCTCGGCCAGATTCTCGGCAGGAAACACATATGCCGCCCGCGCCTCCGCGGGGGCTCCTCTGCTCGCTCTCTGGGCCCGGGCGGCGGCCTGGGCCTCGGGCACCTGCGGCTCAGACGGGCTCATCTGAAGCGCCGTTGCTGGCCGCCCGGGCGTCCTGGCCGTCTGTCCGTGGCGGCTCGAGCTCGCGCAGGGGCTTGACGCCGTTGGACTTCGCGCGCCCCCGCCGGTGCGGGACGATTCGCCGGGCTGCCTTTTCCAGCCAGGCGTCCGCATCGCGGGAGCCCTCGCGGACGGTGCCGGCGATCTGATCGGCGAAGCCGACGCTCTGATGGGTGATCGCTTCGGTGACCGATGGGCTGCGAGCGATTTCATCGACCATCACCCACAGCTCGGGGCTTTCGAGCAGCTGCGAGATGGCCTCCTCGAGCAGCGGGCTGGCCATCACCTGGGAGAGCAGCCGCTGGCTGCCGGGGCTGTCCAGACCCCTTTCGAGCAGGCGTTCCAACGTGGGGCTCTCGAGTGCGTTTGCGATCCCGTTGCGGGCGGCTTCGCTGTCCATCGCCCTCAGGAGGGTCGCCTCGAGCTGTCCGCTCTCGAGCGCCCCGGCGATCACCTGGTCGGCGATGCCGTCTGCCAGGACCCGCCGGGCAAGGTCGCGCGACACGCCCGACGCCTCGATGTGGTCGAGCACCGTGTCCAGGGCGCCGCTCTGCAGCACAGCGTCGAGCAGGCGGGTGCCCGCGTCCGTGGCCGCGGATGTGACGACCGGTCGCAGACGGCGCTCGACGGCGGCTCCCGCCGCGATCGGCACGGCCGCGGTTCTCAGACCCAGCCTGGCCACCCGAAGGCCGGCATCAAAGAGCATCTCCGGCGGATTCACGATTGTCAGGGTCTCACATTCCGGCAATTTCGCCATCGGTGGTGGACACCTTGCTGCTAGGTAGTTTCTCGCAGTCTGAGCCCGCGGCGTAGACTCGCCCGGCATGCCTCAGACGAAGGAGAAATCCCGGCGAGCCACCCTTGTGGGCGGAGTTCGCTCGTTCATCCGAGCCATCCAGGAGGAAGACGAAGCGATCCTCCAGGGACTGCTCCGGCTGAGCGAACGGCGGCGGATCTTCGCGCCGCTGGCGTTCACCGTGGGTGCCTTTGCGCTGCTGATCGACGGACTCAAGGTGCTGATCGGGAACTGGCGCCTGATGCTCGTTCAGGTGCTCCCGGCGCTCTGGATCTGGCTGGCCATGTTGGACCTGAAGCTCCACGTCCTGCACGGCCACTCCTTCAAACACATCAAGGGGCCGATCCTGATCCCGATCTTCCTGGCGATCCTGGCGATCACGACGGCGAGTTTCTTCCTCAATGCGGTGTTCGCCTTCGCCATCGCCGGTCCGCGTCCACCGGTGATCCGCCCGGCCGTCACCGAGGCCCGCCGCCACCTCACGCAGATCGCACTGTACGGCTGCGTGGTGGGGGCCATGCTGGCGGTGGCGGCGACGATCGCGCCCCGCTGGGACAAGCCGTGGTTCTCGGTCACCATGGGCGCAGTGGTGGGGGTGATGATGATCATCTACGTGGCCGTTCCGGCACGGATGATCGGCGTCGAAGCGGTCCCCTCCAAACGGGACAAGCTGACTGCCTCGCTGCTCAGCGGGGTGCTCGGGGCGACCGTCTCGGCGCCGCCCTACGTGCTCGGCAGGATCGGGATCCTGATGTTGGGTACGAAGTACCTGCTGATCCCGGGCATCTTTGTCCTGGCCCTTGGTCTGACGCTGCAGGCCGGCGCCACGAGCGCGGTGCGTGCGATCAAGATGAGCACGCGGCTGGCCGTGGGCAGCCAAGCCGACTCCCAGCCTGAGCCGGACCCTGTCGAGGAGCAGGGCGTGGCCGGCTGAGACGAGGTCCGGGCTCCCTCAGGAGCCGGGTTTGCCTGAGAAGCTGCTCGAGCCGGGGCCGTGGATCACGACGAACCAGAAGGCGAAGATGGCCCCGCAGACCACCGCCGTCGCGGCGAAGATCCGCCCCAGCGCACCGGTTCTCTGATCATGGCCGGCGGCGCGGCGCACGAGTATCCAGGCGTTGTCCAGCCTTTTCAGAAGCGCAAGAACGCCGAACAACATGGCGAAGAGCCCTCCGAAGGCGACGAGGATGCCGACGCTGACGCTGCCTGAGAGGTAGTTGGCCTGCGAGCCGAGCCACAGGCAGGCGATCGGGATGGGGCCCCAGCAGAGCAGGCTCAGGAGCGTCATGGCGCCCAGCATCAGGTTCGCCATCGAGCCGTCGATCCGTTCGCGACGGGCCCCGGCGCGCTCGGGAAGTGTGCGGTAATGGACGGGGGCCGTGCCGGGACGGCGCCCTACGAACAGCCCGCCGTTGTCTGAAGGATCACTGCGCATCTCAGGTCATCTTGGCAGGCCGGCGGGCGAGGCCGGCTCAGCCGCCGTACAGATCGTCGAAGAGGCTTGCGTATTTCTCGTTGACGACGTTGCGCTTGACCTTGAGCGTGGGCGTCAGCTCGCCGGTCGCCTGGGAGAGGTCGTGGTCGAGGATCACGAACTTCTTGACCTGCTCGACCTGGGCGTATTTCTCGTTGGCCCTGTCGATCTCGGCCTGGATCAGCTCCCGCACGACGGGGCTGGTGCAGAGCGACGCGACATCCTCGGGCAGGTTGTTCTCGCGGGCGAAGATCGGCATCTCTTCCTCGTCGAGGGTGATCAGGACCACCGGGTAGGGGCGCTGGTCGCCGTGCATCACCGCCTGGGAGATCCAGCGGCACTGCTTGAGGTCGTTCTCGATGTTGGCGGGGGTCAGGTTCTTGCCGCCGGCGGTGATGATGATGTCCTTCTTGCGGCCCGTGATAGAGAGGTAGCCATCCTCGTCGAGGGAACCCAGGTCCCCGGTGTGGAGCCAGCCGTTCTCGACCGCGCCGAAGCTCGTTGCAGCGTGGTTGTGGTAGCCGTCGAAGATGTTGGGGCCTTTGATCAGGATCTCGCCATCCTCGGCGATCTTGATCTCGACGCCCGGCAGCGCTTTTCCGACGGTGCCGAACCGGTGCTCCTCGATCGTCGAGCCGGTGGCCGCTGTCGCCGTCTCGGTCATCCCATAGCCCTCGAGCACGGGGACGCCGCAGGCCCAGAAGAATTCGAGGATGTCCCGGGCGATCGGGGCAGCGCCGCTGGTGGCCTGGCGGACTGCGCCGCCGAAGATCGCGCGAACGTTTTTGAACAGCTTCTCGTCGGCCTCGTCGAAGCTCTTCTGGAGGTCCTCCGGAATCTCCTCGCCGCGGTTCTGCATGTCCCGGACCTTCGCCCCGAGCTTGATCGCGGCTTCCGCCCGCTGGCGCTCGGCCGGCTCCATCGCCTCGATGGCGCCGTGGGCAAGGGTGTAGATCTTCTCGAACACCCGCGGAACCGAGGGAAAGAAGGTCGGCTTCACCTCCTGCAGCTCGGGGATGATCGCTTTGGTGTCGCCCCCGAAGTAGGCCAGCGCTGCGCCCTGGTCGAACACCGCGAGCTGGACCAGGAGGGCGAACGAGTGGGCGAGGGGAAGGTAGAGGTAGATGATCTGCCCCTCGTCGTGACCCGTGAGCGCCCCCGCCTCGCCGACCATGTCGACGATCGCGCTGTAGTTGCCGTGGGTCAGGACGCAGCCCTTCGGCGGTCCGGTGGTGCCTGAGGTGTAGATGAAGGTGAAGGGGTCCTCGGGCTTCACGGCAGCCCGACGGGCCGCAAGCTCCTCGGCCGGGCGGCCCTTGCCGGCCTCGCGGACCTCATCGAGGCTGATCGCGTCCAGGGGGCGCGAGCCGTCAGCGGGCGGGTCCATCACGATGACCCTGCGCAGGTTGGGAACCTGATCGCGGATCTCGACGATCTTGGCGAGCTGTTCCTCGTTCTCGCAGACGATCGTGCTCGCGCCCGAGTCGGAGATCACCCAGAGGCACTCCTCCGGCGCGTTGGTCTGGTAGATCGGCACGACGACGGCGCCCGCGGAGGTGGCGGCCAGGTCGGCGTAGGTCCAGTCGGGCCGTGTGTTGGCCAGGATGCAGAGACGGTCGCCCGGCTCGACTCCGAGGGCGATGAGGCCGAGCCCTATCTCGTCCACGATCTGAGCCAGCTCGACGTAGCTGACGTCATGCCAAGAGCCGTCCTTCTTGTAACGGACGGCGGGGCGTTGGCCATGTTCGGCGGCCGCGCGCGAAACAAGGTCGGCGATGGTCTTCGACCCCGTGGTCGTCGCTGTGGCCTCCATTGCTACTCCCTCTCTCCGGTGACTAAGGAAACTGCCCCGAAGATGTTAGTCCCTGAGCGCTCCGGCGGGGGCTTCTCAGACGGGGTTGGGCACGTCGAGGAAGACGTGCCTGAGGCCAAAGCGCTCGGCGAGGTGATCTCCAAGGCGCCGGATGCCGAACGTCTCGGTGGCGTAGTGGCCCGCGGCGATCAGGTGGATCCCGAGCTCGCGCGCCGCCGCCATGGCGCGCTCGGCAGGCTCGCCGGTGAGCAGGGCATCGGCACCTGCCCGGGCGGCGTCCTCGAGGTAGTCGGTTCCTGCCCCGGAGATGATCGCCAGCGTGCGGACGACATCGGGACCGGCTCCCTGAACGAGCGGCTCGCGCCCGGTGAGTTCTCCGACCTGGCCGAGCAGCTCGGCCACGGGCACTCCCACACCGGGGAGCCTCGCCAGGAAGCCGATCGTCTGTTCGCGATGCTCGGCGAACGGATCCAGGCGCTGAGCGCCCAGTGCCCGGCCGATCAGGGCGTTGTTGCCCAGCTCCGGGTGGGCGTCCAGGGGCAGGTGGTAGGCGGCCAGGGTGAGGTCGCCCTCGATGAGGATCTTCAGCCGCGCCCGAAGGACGGGATCGATGATCCGCACGCCCGGACCCCAGAAGAGGCCGTGGTGGACCAGCAGCAGCTGCGCGTTCTCCTGTGTGGCGAGCCGGAAGAGCTCGGCGTGGGCGGAGACGCCGGTCGCGATCGTCTCGACGTCGGTTGCTCCAGGAACCTGCAGACCGTTGACGCAATGGTCCTCGAAACGGCTCGGATCGAGTATCCGGTCGGCCTCGGCGAGTATCCCGGTCACAGAGGCTCCCATCGGACGAGCCTAGCGGCACAGCCGGTATGGGATACTCGTGGGGCATCGGGGCGTGGCGCAGCCTGGTAGCGCGCACCGTTCGGGTCGGTGAGGTCCCGAGTTCGAATCTC
The DNA here is from genome assembly GCA_964518445.1 of uncultured Solirubrobacteraceae bacterium. Lineage (GTDB taxonomy): Bacteria > Actinomycetota > Thermoleophilia > Solirubrobacterales > Solirubrobacteraceae > Palsa-744. The sequence goes on along the minus strand of CAZFGJ010000081.1, from coordinate 1,691 downwards.
GGCGCCCCGATTGTTGAAAGCCTCCGCTGACGCGGGGGCTTTCGCAGTTCCGCAGGGAGGAGCGCGACCGTTGTAGGACTAGACTGGAGCTTCAGGCTCGTCTCATCCCTGCGCCTTGGCGGCCATGCGCAGAGCATCGTCGGTACACGCCGATTGGTGACCCGGGCAATCGCAGCTCGCCGCTGAGAAGAGGATCTGACATGGCAGACGATTCGACTGCTGAGCTCGTACTGAGGCTTTCGCGGCCCCATGAATCGGGCGGGAGGGTCATTGAGCGCTCGGTGATCCTCGCCGAGGGTGCCGAATCCCGGGCGATCCTGGGGTGGATCTCCGAGCATGACGGCGTGGGCGACTCCTCGCAGGCGACCGCCCGCGGAAGCGGCGGGTTGCACGGCGCTCGACGGACCGGCGTCCCGGCGTCTCAGGAGGGCCCGGCTCGGCGGTTCGTCCTGCCGGCCTCCGCCTTCGAGTGACGACGGGCCCCGGCCGCTCCAGGCCCGGGGCAATCTGAGAATTCAACCGAGCCCCGGGTAGGGCGCTACTCCTCCAGGGCGCCCTGAACGGGCTCGTCCTCACCTGGCCAGCGACCCGTGAAGCCGGCGAACCAGCGGCGCGCGGCGTGGTCGGTCAGCCCGCTCACGACGGCGAAGACGGCGCCCTCGACGGCGAGCCTGGCGGCGAGCTTCGGCCAGGTGGCGGCTCGCTGGTCGGGTCGCGGCGGCTGTCCGTCATCGACGACGCCCCAGACCCGGTCGGTGAGGCGCCTGGCGGTGAGGCCCGCGATCCGTCCCGAGATGATGCTGATGGGTGCGAAGAGAAGCTTCATTGCCGGGCAAGCCTAGTGCTCGAGCGCCCGCGGCGTCCTGGGCGGGTGAGCGCTCCGCGAGATTTCATGCTCCCGCCTCACCCGGCGCCGTAGCGGCCAAACTCGCCGGAGCGGTTGCCCGGGGGACGCTCGGGGTACGCCTGAGAGACCAATGGCGAGGCTGCGTAGATCTGACTGTGCGGCGCCGGGGTTCACCCGGCGCAGACGCGGCCGCGGCTTCGAATACCTCGATCCGGCGGGTGAGCACCTCGACGACCCGGACGTGCTCGAGCGAATCGCCGAGCTCGCGATACCACCGGCATGGCGCGAGGTCTGGATCTGCATGGACCCGTCAGGTCATCTTCAGGCGACCGGGATCGACGCCGCCTCGCGCAAGCAGTACCGCTATCACGACCGCTGGAGGATTCATCGTGACCGGCTGAAGTTCGACGCGATGACGGCCTTCGGTGACGCCCTTCCGAGGCTTCGACGGCTGGTGGGACGCGATCTCGAGCTTCCAGCCGGCCGGCGGGTGGGGGCGGGCGATCTGACACGAGAGCGCGTCCTGGCCTGCGCCGTGAGGCTGCTTGATGTCGGGTTCTTCCGGATCGGCTCCGAGGACTACGCCGAGCAGAACGAGTCCTACGGGCTGACGACGATGCTGAGGAGCCACGTCACCGTGCGGGACGGCTCTCTGATCTTCGACTTCCCGGCGAAGTCGGGTCAGCGCCGGGTCCAGGAGATCGCCGATGCCGAGGCTCTCGCGGTGGTGGCGGCGCTGAGGCGGCGCCGCAGCGGGGAGCAGCTCCTGGCCTACCGGTCGGGGTCCCGCTGGGTCGAGCCCAGCGCCGAGGAGGTCAACGACTTCCTCCGGGAGAACACCGGC
>CAZFGJ010000080.1:0-13467 GCA_964518445.1 uncultured Solirubrobacteraceae bacterium | reverse complement strand
CGAAGTCGGAGCCGGAGATCGAGAAGAACGGCACGCCCGCCTCGCCGGCGACGGCCCGGGCCAGCAGCGTCTTGCCGGTGCCCGGAGGGCCGTAGAGCAGGACGCCCGTGGGGATCCTGGCCCCGAGGGCCTGGAACTTCTTCGGGTTCTCGAGGAATTCCTTGATCTCGTGGAGCTCCTCCACAGCCTCGTCCACCCCCGCGACGTCGCGGAAGGTGATCTTGGGCGAGTCGGCCGACATCCGCTTGGCGCGGGACTTGCCGAAGGACATGACTTTCGATCCGCCGCCCTGCACCTGGTTCATCAGGAACATCCAGAAGCCAAGGAACAGCAGGAACGGAAGGATGTAGACGAGCAGGCTCAGAAGCGCGTTGCTCTTTTCCGATTCGACGTTGTAGCTGACGCCGGCGGTTTTCAGTTCTTTGAGCAGTTCGGGCGCGGCGTTGTCGATGTAGCCGACTTCGTAGCTTTCGTTGCCGCCCTTGGAGTTGAGCTTGACTTCAAGGATCTTGCCCTTGTTTTTCAGCTCGACCGATTTGACTTCGCCTTTTGGAAGCTCGGAGGAGACCAGGGTCTGGTAGCTGTGCTTGCGGTGGTTCGTCGTACCCGGGTTGACGAGTTTGACCGCGAGGAACGCCAACACCACGACGATGAGGATCGGGAATGCGGCGCTCTTGAAGAAACGGCTCATGACAGGGGTTTGGCGCCGTCTGAAGTCCTGGCCACCAGGCACCTAGCGTACCATGGGAAACCCGCCATTCCTGCGATTGGCGGACCAAGCTCGGACTCCGGCGGAGTGCCTCTCTCTAGGTCTCCAGGACGGCCACGAAGGGAAGATTCCGGTGGCGCTCGGCGTAGTCGAGGCCGTAGCCCACGACGAAGCGGTCGGGGATCTCGAAGCCGACATAGCGGGTCGGCAGATCGACCTTGCGGCGCTCGGGCTTCGTCAGCAGCGCGCAGACCTCCAGCGTCCGCGGATTGCGCGAGCCCAGATTGCGCAGCAGGTACTGCAGGGTCAGACCCGAGTCGACGATGTCCTCGACGATCAGCACGTCCCGTCCTTCGATCGATGCGTCGAGGTCCTTGAGGATCCGCACCACCCCGGAGGAGTCGGTTGCCGACCCGTAGGAGGCGACCGCCATGAAGTCGACCTCGACGGGCGTCTCGATGTAGCGCATCAGATCGCTCAGGAAGAAGACCGCGCCCTTCAGGACGCCCACCAGGAGCAGCGAGCGCCCGGCATAGTCACGGCTGATCTCGGCTCCCAGCTCCGCTACGCGGCGCTGCAGCTCGTCGGCCGTCACGAGCACCTCTCCGGGACCCGGCTCGGTTGACAGGCGCGCAGGTGTTGCCACGAAGGGGAGTCTAGTCCCCGTCCGGCGTCAGCTTCTCCGAGCGGGGCGGCAGCCGGACCATCCTGAGCTGCCCGTCCTCGATCACGGCGCCCGCCTGTCCGCCGACATGGAGCTCGGCCCGCCCTCCGCGGCGGCCCAGCGCCAGCAGCTCCTCGACGCGACCGCCCGCCTGCGGCACATAGCCGCCCACGGCCTGCTCGGCGAGCCTGATAACGACCAGCCTCGCGAGCGCGTCGGGCATCTCGCGGAGCCGGGACAGCGGCACGCTTGAGCGGCCGTCGAGCTCCCTGTTGACAAGTTCCTCGAGCAGCTCGGTCTCCTCTCTCAGCAGCATGGCCGTGCGCAGCACGTTGGCCTCGGCCGCCGGATGGACGCTGCGCAGCGCCTCGAGCAGGCCATGGCGGACACGGGTGCGGGCGAAACGCTCGTCGGTGTTGCTCTGATCGTCGGTGTACTCGAGGCTCCTGGCCAGGCAGTAGGCCGTCGTCTGCTCGCGGGTCACACCGAGGAGCGGGCGGATCAGCCGTCCCTCGACGGGCGCCATCCCGAGCAGAGCGCGCCGGCCCGGCGAGGCGGCCAGCCGGTAGAGGACCGTCTCGACCTGATCGGAGGCGGTATGCCCCGCCGCGATCAGGGCGTCGTGTCGCCGGGCCAGATCGTGAGCCTCGCCGTAACGGACATCCCGGGCCCAGGCCTGCAGATTCCCTCCGCCCTCTTCGCCCGGCGCCGGCTCGGCGGAGTCGCCCGAGTTGCGGGGGGTCTCGATCAGCGTCAGCTCCACCCCAAGCTCCGCGCAGAGACCGCGGCAGCGCTCGGCGTCCGCGTCGGCAGCGTGGCGCAGGCCGTAGTTGACGTGCATCGCCATCACTGCCCGGGGCCCGAGCAGCGAGACGGCGACGTCCAGCAGGCAGGTCGAGTCGCGCCCGCCGGAGATCATCGCCACGAGGGGACGGTCGCGGGCGAACAGGCCGCTGCGCCGAACGGCGTCGCGGACCGCCTCGGTGACCTGCTCCTCAGTGGGCGCGGGCGGAGACAACGAACAGCTCAGTCGTGTCCGAGAAGCCCTTCAGGCGCACCTCGCCGATACGGTCGAACTGCAGACCGTCGACACCGTCGGCGATCTCAACGACCGGCCGCGTCACCAGCACCTCGCCGCCGCCGGCGCGAGCGACGACACGGGCCGCCTGGTTGACCTCGCGGCCGAAGTAGTCGCCGTCGCGGTAGAGCGCCTCGCCGTAGTGGATGCCGATTCTCGGAGGCGGCTCGTCCGGGGCGATTCCCGCCTGCAGGCCAACCGCCCAGGCGGTCAGGGCGGCTGGATCGGGCCCGACGACCATCACCTCGTCACCCAGCGTCTTGATGACCCGCGCATCCGCCGGCAGCGTGAGGCCGACCGCCTCGACGAACCGCTCGACCGTGCTGACGGCCGCCTCGTCGCCCTGCTCGACGGTCAGGCGGGCGTACCCGGCAAGGTCGGCAAAGGCGATCGCGACCCGCAGGCGCCCCTCCTCGAGCCCGTCATCGCCGAGGTCGGCCTCCATGTGGCCGATCATGTCCTGTTCAACGAAGTGGGAGAGCAGGCGGGAGTGCAGATAGGCGATGAAGGGCGTCGCCAGGGGCAGCACTTCGCGCGCCATCTCCTCCATCTCCTCGGCGATCTCGACGTTGGGCACACCCGCCCGCATCAGCGGCTTGTGGACGTAGAGGTGCATCAGCCTCACCTCGGCGTCGGCGATCTGGGCCATCACCTGCCCGTAGACCCTCAACAGCTGCAGATAGGCGGGCAGCGGGAACCCAGCGCCGAGCACGGCAGCCGCGTAGCGCATCATCTCCACGTCCTCCTCGGAGAGCCCCTCGGGGGGCACGGGTCCGAGGCCCATCGCCGTGAAGATCTGGCGGATCAGCTCCGCGGGAAGCCCCGTCGCCCGGGATGCCTGGCGAAGCGAGTGGTAGGTGCCGGAGGAGCTGAGCAGATTCTCGATCGGGCCGATCGCCAGCTGCCCGTCGTCGCTGGCCTGCTTGATCCGCTCGAGCGAGTGCCCCCGGTCGCGCAGGCGTGCCACTACGCGCACGTAGGCCACGGCGGAAGGCGTCCAGTTGCCCTCGAAACCCGGGACGAGGCCCTTGGCTACCCAGCGCTTGATCGTCCCCGGCGAGACCCCGACCATCGTCGCGACCTGGGCCAGCGTCAGCTCAGCCGGCACGGCATCCACCGGGGGATCGTCTCCGGGCTCGGGCACTCAGGCGGGCGGCTCGGGGGGCATTCCCATGACCCCAGTCTAAGGACGCGCTGGGCGTCCGGCGGCCTCGCCACTCAGGATCCTTACGGGCTATTACGGTCTAACGCGCAGAGGGCGGACCCGATGGCAACAGTGATGCTCCCCAGAGGGAGCTCCAACCCAAGTCAGGACGTCGATGGCCCCGGGCCCACTGCACCTCCCCTTCCAGCGCTCCCAGGCCGAGTCGGCACTAGCCGGGCGCCATCGCCGCCGTTGGATCCTTGCCGCAGTGGCGCTGCTGGCACTCGGTATCGCGAGCTCCGTCCTCATCACCCGCGCTGTCGCCAGAACGGACAGGAAGCAGGCCCGCTCGGCCTTCCTGAGCTCCGCGAACGAGAGTGCCGCCGCGATCACGACGGCTCTCCAGCACGAGGAAGACCTCGTCATCAGCGCCCGCGCCTACATAAATGGCGACCCTGAAGGCCCGAATGAAACCCAGCACGGCTTCCTTGAATGGACCAGATCCGTCGACGCACTGGCCCGTTTCCCGGAGATCGAAGGCGGCGGCGAGGTTCAGTTCGTGCCGCAGGCGGGCCTGGCGGCGTTCATCGCCAGGCGGAACGCCGAACCGGCCCTGAGCACATCTGCGAAGGGGAAGTTCGCGGTCGTCCCCGCCGGTCCTCGACCCTTCTACTGCCTGGTCGCGCTCTCCTTCGCGCGCCGTATCGAACCGGCGACCGCGGCCTCCCCCGGATTGGACTACTGCACGGTGCCGAGCCTTCGCGCGGTGATGCTGCATGCACGCGACACCGCGCGAAACGCCTATTTCACGGTCCCCTCCGGCCACAAGACCGTGCTGGCGATCTACACCCCCCTCTACTACGGCGTCGGCGTGCCCACGACACTCGCCGGACGCAGAAGCCGTTTCAGAGGCGTCTTCGGGACCACGATCCTGCCCGAGGTGATCCTCGCGGCGGCCCGTCGAGGACGAGACACGACGATCGTGCTGCGTCGGCGCAACTCGGCCAACGTGTCGTTCCGGGCTGGCGCGTTCGCCACTCACCGCCAGACCGCAACCAGGACTCTGCAGAACGGCTGGCTGATGGAGGCCTCGGCCCCGACCGTCGCCTCGGGCGTCCTGGCCGACACCAAGACAGAGGTTCTGCTGATCGGCGGGATCCTCGTCAGCGTACTTCTCAGCCTGCTCGTCTACGTGCTCGGCACCGGCCGCGAGCGGGCGCGCTCGATGGTCCACGAGCAGACGCTGGAGATCACCCACCAGGCGCTCCATGATGCGCTGACGGGCCTGCCGAACCGCTTGCTGGTCCTCGACCGGGGCGAGCAGATCCTCGCCCGGGCCAGACGCGAGTCAAGCATCGTGATCGCCGCCCTCTATGTGGACATCGACCGTTTCAAGTACGTCAACGACAGCTTCGGCCACGCCGCCGGTGACACACTGCTGACGGTCGTCGGCGAACGGCTGCAGAGCGTCATGCGCGATCAGGACACCGTCGGGCGAATGGGAGGGGATGAGTTCGTCGTCCTGCTCGAGTCGAGCGCCCACGAGGCTCCACCCGAGACGATCGCCGAGCGCGTCATCGAGGTCCTCCGCGAGCCCGTGACGCTCGAGGAAGGCCGCACCATCTCGGTGAGCGTCAGCATCGGCATCGCAATCGGCTCTCGCCCCACCGCCGATCAGCTGATCCAGGACGCCGACCTGGCCCTCTACACGGCCAAGGCCGCCGGAAAGGACCGGGCGATCCTGTTCGAGGCGAGCATGCAGAGCGTCGCCGCCGCCCGCCTGGGCCTCGAGCTCGACCTCAGCCGCGCGCTCGACCACAGGGAGTTCTTCATGCTCTACCAGCCGATCGTCGAGCTGAACAGCCGCCGGCCCGTCGGCGTCGAGGCGCTGATCCGCTGGCGCCACCCCGAGCGCGGAGTCGTCGCTCCGGAGGACTTCATCCCCGTCGCCGAGGAAACCGGGCGAATCGTCCCGATCGGGCGCTGGGCCCTCCGGGAGGCCTGCAGGCAGGCCTCCGTCTGGAAGGCCCAGGGGCGCTCGATCGGAGTCTCGGTCAACGTCTCGACACTGCAGCTCGAGCGCGAAGACTTCGCCGACGATGTCCGCCGAGCACTGGGCGAGTCGGGCATCGAGCCCTCGTCCTTGACGCTCGAGATCACCGAGACGGCGCTGATGCACGACGCCTCCGCGGCGTCCCGGCGGCTCCGTTACATCAAGACCCTGGGGGTGCGCGTGGCGATCGACGACTTCGGCACCGGCTCCAGTTCGCTCTCCTATCTGCGCCAGTTCGATGTCGACGCGATCAAGATCGACCAGAGCTTCGTCGCAGCCATGGCCGGTTCCAGGCAATCGGAGGCGATCGTCCACACCCTGATCGAGCTCGGCGGCCTGCTGGGCATCGAATGTGTCGCCGAGGGCGTCGAACGGCCCGATCAGCTGGCCATGCTGCGCGCCGAGGGCTGCGATCACGGACAGGGCTACCTGTTCGCCCATCCGCTGGACGCCTCGCAGCTGGAGATCTACCTCCACGACGCGACGGTCCGGAGCCCCTCGGCCGTCGTCTGAGGGGATCGGGCTCGCCTCCCCGGCCTTCTCTAGAGTCGGCCCGGTGAATGCTCCCGAGACCCTGCATCTGCGCCCGACGGCCGAGCTGAGCGAGCGTGTCCTGCTGCCCGGCGATCCAGGCCGGGCGCTGCTGCTCGCGCAGATCCTGCTCGAGAGCCCCCTGATGTTCAACCACCACCGCGGCCTCTGGGGCTACACCGGCAAGGCCGCCGACGGCGCGCAGCTGACGATTCAGGCGACCGGGATGGGAGGGCCCTCGGCGGCGATCGTGCTGGCAGAGCTGATCACCCTGGGCGCCCGGCGGGCGATCCGCGTGGGCACCTGCGGGGCGATCGCGCCGGGGCTCGGCCTGGGTCAGCTGATCGTCGCCGATGAGGCGATCTCGGCCGACGGGACATCGCGAGCGCTGGGCGCCGGCGAGCGGGTCCCGGCCGACAGCGCGCTGGCGGCGGCGATCCTGGCCCACGCCAAGGATGCCCGTGCGGGCGCGGTCGTGACGGTCGACCTATTCTACGAGCGCGGCCCGATCGGCGCGGGCCACGAGGCCCTGGCCGTCGAGATGGAGGCTGCCGCGCTGTTCGCCCTGGGCGGCCTGGAATCGGTTCCCGTGGGCTGCGTCCTGGCCGTGTCGGACACTTTCGACGCATCCGGCGAGCGAAGCCGGATCGAGGACCACGCGCTTCATGAGGCCGTCGAGCGCGCAGCCCGCGCCGCCCTGGCGGCACTCCCCGCCTGATCAGGCTTTCGGTTTCGCGGCTTTCGCGGCTTTGGGTTTCGCGGCCCTGGGTTTCGCGGCCCTGGGTTTCGCCGCTTTGGCTTTGGCCGCTTTTGGTTTCGCGGCTTTCGGTTTCGCGGCTTTCGGTTTCGCGGCCGTGGCTGAGGCGTCCACGCCGATCGTCCCCTCGAGCTTCTCCGTCAGCGTCTTGAGATGCACTTCGATGGCGATCAGGCGAGCTTCGACGCCGCTGGGCGTCAGGGCGCGGTCGAGACGGTCGACGCCGTCCTCGATCCCCTCGAGCCGGTGCGAGACGGCTCGCAGGCGACGGGTCAGACGTTCGATGTCGGCCGCCGAGGGAAGGTTGAGGGCGCCCATCGCGACCTCCTGAGCCTCGGAGACCTTCTCGCGCGCATCGAAGGCCCGCCCGATCGCTCCCGTCAGGAGCGGGTTTTCCAGCAGTTCTGAGAGAGCCTTCCCGAGGCGCTCCTCCGTCGTCCCCCCGAGTCGCTCCCGCAAGCTCTTTGCGGCGTTGCCGGCGTCGGACATCGTCTGCTCCCGGTTCTAGAACGCGGCGGACGCTGAGGCCCGCCCTGTGTGAGACGGCCCAGGGCCGTGGCGGAAGGATACGGTGAAGCAATGCCCCAGCGGCTGTTCGTCTTCATGCAGCTGGAGTTCCCCTGGGCCCTGGGCCCGGCCGATGGCCGCTACCTGCTGCGCGACGGGCCCGAGGGCGAGCCCGAGCACGTGATCGTGATCGACACCCTCGGCGCCGCCAAGACCGCGGCTGAACTGCGCGAGGCGCGCGGGCCGCTGGGATATCTGGCCAGGCGCCGCGGCGAAGCGGGAAAACCCGCCAGCCCTGAGCCGGCGCCGGTGCAGACAACCAGGGTGACCGTGATCGATCCCGTCTCTCTTTCAGCCGAGCAGCAGGCCAGGGCCTGGCTTGACGGACTGGACCGGGAGCACGAGGTCGGCGCGGCCGTGGCGACGGTCAACCGGGTCCTCCACTACCACCGGATCGCCTCCGCCGACCCGTACATCCACGAGGTCTCGCCGTCCCAGACGATCGTGATCAGGGCCGGCTGGGGGGACGGCGACCAGGTCTCCCTGGGCAAGTGGCTTCATGCCCGCGAGCTCTCGCTGCACCCCGCCCGCGGAGTAAGGCGCCGCCGGGACCGCTCGTGGGCGCTGCGCCCGCAGGAGCGCCTGGCGGCGCTGCTCGGTGGCCGCAGCAAGGTCCTGCTTTGCGAGGAGCTCGCCCTGAGGGTCCGTCTGGATCTCGACAGCGGTCGCCTGGCCCATGCGGCAATAGGCCTCGACGAGGCTCTGGCAGCCGCCGCGACCGAGCTGACGGCCGAGGGCCGGCAGGACCTGCTGCTGCGGATCGCCGAGCTGGAACAGCTCCGGGAGGGGGTCACATCGCAGGCGAAGGCTGCCCTGTCCCCTGGCCCCGCGGCAATCGACGAGGAGCTCGTCAGCCACGCTCTGGGCCGCCTGGAGGCGGCTCTACGCGCCCGAACCGCGACGGGGTTTAGTCTGAGCTGAGATGAAGCCCACGACAAGCGCCATCGGAACCTGGAGCGGCGGGCGTTTCATGCACTTCGGCGAGCCGATCGAGGAGGACCGGCTCAACCGGCTGCTGACTCCGGACGAGGACATCCAGACCGTCATCACGGCCGATGTCTACGGCACTGGCGACGCCGACCTGGCCCTGGGACGGGCCCTGAAGGGCCTCGATCGCGACTCCTACTGCCTGGCGGGAACGATCGGGCACGACTTCTACGAGGGCAAGCGCCAGGGAGCGAAGGGCTTCCCCCGCTTCACCGACCCGCAGCTGCGAGGCGAGGGGGACTATGCCTCCTACCTGCGGATGGCCACCGAGCGGAGCCTAGAGCGCTGCGGCGTCGACCACTTCGACCTGCTGATGCTCCACAACCCCGACAGCATCGGCTACCGCAGCGAGGCTGTCTGGGAGGGCATGGAGGCGATCCGCCAGGCCGGCCTGACTGAGCTCGTGGGCGTCGCTCCGGGTCCGGCCAACGGGTTCACCCTGGACATCATCGACTGCCTCGAGCGCTTCGGCGAGACGATCGACTGGGCCATGATCATCCTCGGCCCGCTCGAGCCCTGGCCGGGCGAGTTCATCCTGCCGGCAGCGCAGCGCCAGGGCGTCGAGATCATCACGCGAGTCGTCGACTACGGCGGCATCTTCCACGACGACGTGCTCGCAGGGCACGACTTCCCCGAATACGACCACAGGCGCTTCCGCCCGGACGGCTGGGTCGAGGCGGGACGCACGAAGCTCGAGCGGATGCGACCCCTGGCCGAGCGCCACGGGCTGACCATGCTGCAGCTGGCATGCCTCTGGTGTCTTGGCCAGCCGGCCGTCGGCTGTGTGGTTCCGACGCTCATCCAGGAGGGCGGCGAAGGAGCCAAGGCGGTGGAGGACAAGCGCGCCGAGCTGGCGGCCCTCAAGCGCATCGAGGCCTCCCTCTCCGCCGATGAGCTTGCCGAGATCCGGGCGATCGGCGACAACAGCGGCTCGATGGCGCTGAAGGGGGCGAGCCTCGAACATGAGGGCTCACCGCTCCCGGACCGCTGGGCGATCGATCCGGAGCTCTCCGAGCTGGCTGAGCGCTGGAGCATCGACCCCGAGCGCGACCTTGCGATGGGCGGCTCGGTGGGCGCCGCCTAAGCCATCGAAAACGGAGGATCCATGAGCATCGATGTGAGCGGGATCAAGCAGGGCCAGCGCATGATGTGGGCCTCCGGTGACTATCCGGAGATCTCGCGAATGATCGCGAGCGTCGCCGAGCTGCTCGTCGAGCGTGTCGGCGCGGCGCCGGGAGTCGAGCTGCTCGACGTCGCAACGGGCAGCGGCAACGTGGCGCTCGCGGCGGCCAGGGCGGGGGCCACGGTCACGGGGCTCGACCTCACCCCCGAGCTGCTCGAGGTGGCTCGCGGCCGGGCCACGACGAACGGTCTTGAGATCGTCTTCGTCGAGGGGGACGCCGAGGAGCTGCCCTTCGACGACGGCGCCTTCGACGTCGTCACCTCGTGCTTCGGCGTGATCTTCGCGCCACTGCAGGAGAAGGCGGCCGCCGAGCTCCTCCGCGTCGCGCGACCGGGAGCCAGGATCGCGATCGCTGCCTGGACACCCGAGGGCCTCAACGGGGAACTGTTCAAGACGATCGGCTCATACATGCCGACACCGCCTCCCGAGCTGAAACCACCGATCATGTGGGGGGTCGAGGATCACGTGCGCGGGCTGTTCGCCTCGACCGGCACCGAGCTCTCGTTTGAGCGCCGCGCCGTCACGCTGGCACACGACTCGCCCGAGAGTTTCCTTGAATACAACGAGCGCAACCTCGGTCCGTCGATCATGGCCAAAGCGGCGCTGGAACCGCAGGGCCGCTACGAGGAGCTTCGAGCCGAGCTGATCGGCCTCTACAGCGAAGCCAACGAAGCTGACGACGGGTCGTTCAGGGCCAAGGCCGAATACCTCGTGACTCTCATCGAGGTGCCCTCCGGGGCCTAGAGGCGCGTCACGCCCGAGGGGCGTAGCGGCTGTGCAGCATGCAGTCGTTGCCGTCCGGATCTGAGAAGAAGGCCATGTGGCAGACGCCCGTGTCGAACGTCTCGCCGGCGAACTCCACGCCCTTCGATTCGAGGGCTGCCCGCTCCTCCTGGACGTCGTCGACGTGGAAGGCGATGTGCCCGTTCTTCTGGGGCCCCCACTCCCAGCCGATCCGCTCGGGCTGCCAGATGGCAAAGCAGGTCGACCCGCACCAGAACTCGTACTTTGCCTTTTCGTCGGGACGCAGTCCCAGCGTCTCGACATAGAACTCCCTGGCGCGGTCGGGATCCCGCGAGGGGATCGACACGAAGTCCACCGAGCTCAGCATGGGCGGATCTTACCCCCGCCCTCCCGTCAAACGCCCGCTCGAGGCGAGGCGCCCCGGGCGACTCAGCCCGCCGAGAGCCCGCCCATGATCTCCAGATCAATCTCATCGGCGGCCACCGCGAGGGTCTTCACGAGCCGCGCCAGCAGCTACTTCGATGTTGCCTCGGAGAACATCGCGTGGCGGATGATGACGGCCCCCTCACCGTCGACGCATAGCGAAGCGAAGCGCATCGAGGCGTTCCGCCGCGCCAGGAAGGCCGCCAGGGGCTCGTCAACGAGGGCGCTCTGGGCGATCCAGGAGTAGCACTCGACGATCGCCGCGTCAGCTCCGACGGACTCGGTTTCCACGCGCACCCCGATCCGGCCCAGCGCGACGAAGAACGCCGGCTCGTCGGGGGCCACGCTCACCAGCTCCCCGAAAGACTCCGACAGGTACGTCGCAACGCGGTCGTGGAGCTCGCTCTGGGCTGAGGTCACGCGAGCACGCCAGAGCGCTGATCCAACGTCATCTCGCGGACACTATTGCCCAGGTCCGACCTTGTAGCCGCCGTCCCAGACGATCCTGTATTTGAACGGTGTCCAGCGCGTGGGGTCGCTGAGCGCCTGGTTGAACTGCACCGAGCGGATCTTCCCGTCGCCTCCGAACTGGACGTTGCCCTTGGAGGCGAGGTAGTCCTCCTTCTGCTTGAACCAGAACTCGCCGTTTTTGATCCATACCGTCGAATCCGGGTGCTGGATCCCCAATGGGCTTTTCGCGAGTTTCTTGAGGATTTTCACGTATTCCTCCTGGGTGAATGACGTCCCGTCGGCTTTGGTCACTGAGACGAGGTCGATGTCGCCCGTTATCGAGCCAAATTTACCGGTCTTCGGATTGAAGATTTCCGGGACGAGCGCCTCCGCGTCGAACTTGTCCGGGCGCAGACGGAATTTGTAGTCTTTGTAGTGGTCCGCCTGGATGCGCGGGTCGATGGCGCTCTCCTGGAACGGCCACTTGCCCTTGAGGTCGCCCTGCTTGTTCCAGGCGTTCATCTGCTTGATTTCCTTGGCGTAGGTGCTGTTGCGCTCGGTCCAGCGCTCGATCGCCGTCGCATACTCAGGCGAGCCCTTCGTCAGGTTCAACGGTGGGGAGGTCAGTCTTGCCTCGAACTGCCCGAGCGGCGGGGGTTTTCTCATGACCACCCGGCCGACGTCTTTGTCGCTGTAGCCGAGATACTTCACGTCGGCCCAGGTGACGCCCTTGGATTTGATCCAGGACGGCTTCAGCATCGCGCCTTTCTCGCTGATCCACCTGATCGACTCCTCCGCACGTGAGCGCAGCACGACGTTGATCCGGTGTTTCTCGCAGAAATCGGCCAGCCACTTCGCCTCGGCCTCCGTCATACCGACGTACTTCCGTAGCTGCGCGAGTTTGAACTGATAGCCGGATGTCACCTTCGCGAGCTCCGCCACGCCAGTCGCTGCCGGCACGATCGCATGGCCCGCCGCGTTCAGCGCCTCGTCGGCTTTGGCGTACTCCGCCGCGGTCTCCACCGCGAGTGCCTCCGCGGCCGGCTCGGAGCGCGAGAGCGTGCCCGCCGCCAGCTCCAGCGCCGTTGCTCCCGCTTTCGAGCCTTTCAGCACCCCGGGGCCCACGAACAGCGCGGCGGTGGAGACCGACGTGTCCGCCACATCGGTGATCGCCTGGCGCCAATCACCGGCGTACCAGTCGTTCGTGATTTTCGTGAAATACGTGGAGACGAGTTTGTTGATCGCAGGCCTCAGTTCACCCGCCGCTTTCTGGAGGGCCCACGGCGCTTCGGCGAAGGTCACGATCACCTTTTCTTCGATCGCCTGAGCTACTTCTTCGCGCACTCCCGGGGGGAGCGGCTCAAGCGCCCTCCACGTTTCCGCGAGATGTTCGACGGCATTCAGCGTCGCCGACGGGATATTCAGGACCGTCGCACGCACAGACGCGTTGAGGTCATACAACCCCCGGACCGCGCCATACGTCGCGTTCCACAGCGCGAAGGCAACGCCCTTGTCCCACGCCCACTGTGCTTGCCACAGCTTGAATGGCGGCGGCGGCGCGACGCTGTCGTCGATCCCGACGTTGAGGCTTTCCGACCCCGGCGTCAGGACCACGCGGTCGGGCTTCACAGGCGTCGATTCATCGGCGGCATCGAGAGTCGCCACTTCGGGCCGCGGGAAGGTGACCGTCGCCCGTGTCCCGCCGCCGACACTGCTCTGCGTGAAGGCGTCGGTCGCAGAGGTCCCCACAGCCGCGAAATACGTGCGCTTTTCGCGTGGGGCGAGCACGATCACCGGGGTCGCGTGCACCTCTGAGAGCGCCCCCGTCGGCGGCGAGAAGGCCGTCGATTCTTTTTCGGAGTACAGCGATCCCCCGGCGGCATTGCCCGACAGGCCGACGAAGTACGGTTCGATCTCCAGCCGATCGACGTACGAGCGGTTTTCCAACCGGACGTTCGCCAGGAAATGAGTGCCCGCCTGGATCAGCGCCGGGTTCGTCTGGCTGTGAACCTCCGCGCCGATCTCGTTCTTCATCACGAGCAGCTGCGAGGTCGGGTTGATCGTCGTCAGGCCGAGCGAACGAACGGTCAAACCACCTTCGGCGCCTGTCACCAACGCCTGAATATCGAAGTGCCCGTCGCCTTCCACCTGCACGACGTATGGCACAGGGTGCGACT
>CAZFGJ010000079.1:0-13684 GCA_964518445.1 uncultured Solirubrobacteraceae bacterium | reverse complement strand
GACCCCCGAGAGCGTCGCAGCCGTAGAGCAGGCCACCGCGCTTGCCGGCCCCGACGGCCGTCTGACCCTTCTTGCGGTCACCTCCTATGAGGCCGAGGGCTCCTATCGGGGGCCGGCCATCGGTCCGTTGAGGGTCGAGTCGATGCTCCATCACGCCGCGGGCATCGCAGAAGCCGCGGGAGTCGAGAGCACGATCGATGTCGATCCCGAGAGCCCGCCCTCACACGTCGTGCTGGACTGGGCGGCCGATCGCGACCTGCTGGCGATGGGCGCCCCGACGACTTCCTGGTTCGGGGCGATGTTCGCCGGCGGCGTGGCGGTCACAGCCGAGACCTCATTCACCACGCCGCTGCTGATTGCCCGCCACACCGAGGAGGGCGCCGATGCCGCCGGCCCTGTTCTGGTGGCAAGTGACGGGCATCGGGGCTCCGAGCAGCTGGTCCTCCTCGCGGGCAGGCTCGCCCGGGACAGAGGGGCGAAGCTGATCCTTCTTCACACGACCGGGCTGGAGCCTCACACCAGACGGGAGGAGGTCGAACGCCAGGCCGAGACGCTCGAGGCGCTGATGGAGGGCAACTTCGAGTTGGTCCTGGAGGCCGGCCGAGCCCACGCCAAGATCGTCGAGGAGGCCACCTCCAGGAGTGCCGGCCTGATCGTCATGAGCAGCCGCCGGCTGAAGGGCCCCCGGGCCCTTGGCAGCGTGAGCCGCCGGGTCGTCCACCAGGGGCCCTGCTCGGTCCTGCTGGTGCCCCAGGAGCTGCTCGAGGGCAGCTCCTCGTCCGTCTGATCCTCACCCGCGGCGCCGCTCGCCCGATCGACCTGGCGAGGGCGGCGCCGGGCGAGGGACCTGACTATTTTTTCTTTTTTTCCGTGGGGGGCTTCGCGTATTTGGCGGCGTAGATCTCGAGTGTCTGCTCGAACGAGCCGCTCATGACCGCCAGGTTGTGACCCGCTGCCGACGGCAGGCCGGCATCGAGGTTGACAAGGCCCGTGATCAGCGGAACCAGCAGGGCGTTTGTGCCGCAGCCCGTCGCCGCCGGAACGGCGAAGGAGTTGTCGACCAGCTTGTTGCCCGAGATCCTGGTGATTTTCTTTTTGCCGATCACTTCCAGGGTGCCCTTGCTGCCGGAGATCGGTTTCGCCGGCGGGGGTGGGCTGGTGGTGCCGTCCGTCAGGTTCAGGACGATCGGGTGGGCATTCGAGCCGATGTAGCATTCGTTGCCCAGCACCGGGTTGCCCAGTCTGATCTTCAGCGGCAGGGTGACGGCGATGCCGCCGCCTTCGGCGAGGAAGAACTGGTTGATCTTGATGTCGCTGGGCGAGCCGGCGATTTCGGCCGTGGCAGTCAGTTCGCCGCCGATCAGTTCGATCCCCGTGAGGCCGCCGGGCACTTTCAGGACGGTGCTCGAGAGGGTGTTCCCGTCACGGGCCCCGATCAGCGGCTGGGTGCTCAGCGAGTTGAAGGCAAGACCCCCCTGGAGCGTGATGGTCTTCGAGATCGGAACGGTCTTGGTGCCCATCTTGAATTCGCCCCCGGTGGTTTCGGCGACTGTGCACTCGCCTGCCGTTGCCAGCGGGCAGTCGAGGAACGGCGCAAATTCTTCCTTGAGCTGTGTGTTGGCCGCATGGGCGGCGGCGGCTCCGAAGAGCCCTACGGCCAGACAGGACAGGACCAGCAAGGTCCAGCAGCTACGGCGAAATCCCCTCATCTCATCCTCCTCGTTGTGGGCTGCAGGCGCAGCTAAACACATCGAGTGTGAATTTGTCAAGCGTTTGGACACAGATCATGTGATCTGTCCGGCCGGCTGGAATTCCGTCAGGCCCCGCCGCCGCGTTGCACCAGGCCGACGACGAAGATCGCCAGGACGACGGCGATCACAACGAGTGCAGGCGTTTCGTCGTGATGAGGCCCCACCAGCAGGACGATGAGGGCGGCGCCCAGGACGAAGACCATCGCTCCGCCCGCCGGCGTCGGGCGCCCGCCGGAACGCCGGAGCCTCAATGGGGGGCCTCTGTGGCCGGCTCCTCGATCGCCGAGGGAGCGGGGCCGCGCGCGCTGAGGGAGAACAGGGGCCACCGCCCCGGGACGCCCTTCAGGTCGTGAAAGCCGCGGTCCTCGAAGTCGAAGGGTCCGCCCACGACGGTCCCGAAGACTGTCCCGGAGACGAGCACCTCACCCGCGGCGGCGAGCCCGCTGACCCGTGAGGCGATGTGAACCGCCATCCCGCCGACGTCGTCGCCGATCAGCTCGCACTCGCCCGTGTGGATCCCGATGCGGACCTCGATCCCGAGTGCCCGTGCGGCGTCGGTGATGGCAAGGGCACAGCGCAGTGCACGCGAGGGGGGACCGTCGAAGGTTGCGAGGAATCCGTCGCCGACGGTCTTGACCTCCCGTCCGTCGAAACGCTCGAGCTGGCGGCGAACCTGTTCGTCGTGGCGGGCCAGAAGGTCCCGCCAGCGACCGTCGCCCAGCTCGGCTGCGTGTGCTGTCGCATCGACGATGTCGGTGAACATGACCGTCAGGAGGGCCCTTGCGAGTTCTCCTCCCCGCCGGCCTCCGGTGAGGAACTCCTCGATCTCCTCGACGATCGCATCGCTGTCGCCGACGAAGGGGAAGGAGTCGATTCCGTCGAGCTCGACGTAGCGGGCACCCGAGATGTTCTCGGCCAGGTAGCGGGAGTGGCGCACATCCCAGACACGCTCCTTGGGGCGGTGCATCACCAGGGTGGGGACCCGTATCCGGGGCAGCACCTCGCGCACATCCAGGTCGATCATGGCGCGGGCGATCACCCGCGCCTCGGCGGGGCTGGCGGCGAGTCGCTGCATCCGCTCGAACCAGGCCACCAGGCCGGGGTCCTCGGCCATGGTGGGCGCCCAGAACTTCATCATCTCGCCTTTGTCCTCGCCCCAGGTGGCGATGTTCTGCTCGCTGAGCACCTGGCGCTCCTCGAGCGGCATGGCCCAGTCGTAGTCCGGTGCCCAGGAGGTCCTGGCGATCGAGGCGTACATGATCAGGGCGCCGATCCGCTCAGGGTGGTCGGCCGCCAGCTGGGCGCCCACCAGGCCGCCCTGGGCATAGGTGATCACGGCGGCCCGTTCGCTTCCGGCCGCGTCGAGCACCGCCAGGGCATCCTTTGCCTCCTGCTCGACGGTGTACTCATCCAGCAGCCGCTCGGAGAGCCCGGTACCACGACTGTCGAAGAGGATCAGGCGCCCGAAGGCCGACAGGCGCTCAAGGAAGCGCCGGTTGGCCGGCTCCTCCCAGAGGTGCTCGATCTGGGTGATCCAGCCGGTCAGGAACAGCAGGTCCAGGCCGCCCTCACCGGTCACCTGGTAGGCGATCGTCGTTTCGCCGCTTCTGGCGTAGCGCGTGGTGGGGGTGATCATGGCTCTTCGATCCAGGCTCGGAAGGCGGCCGAAGCCTCAACTGTGGCACCTGCAACGCGAACCCGGTCGCCCAGCCAATGGTCTGATGTGACGACCCGCACGCGCCCCGGCTCGGGCATCGCCAGCAGCAGCCTGACGATCTCGTCGTCGGCCGAGTCCCGTCGTGGCCTGGGCGCGTGGGCCACCTCGATCACCGTCGAGCGGATCGGAGGGGAGGGGGGCTGCTCGAAGACGACTGTCACGTCCTCGCCGTTGACGGCGGCCCAGCGCTCGAGCATGTCGACCAGCCGGACCATTGCGCCGTGGCGATCCTTCCACCAGGCGTCGGGTCTGGTCCCGATCACGTTCATCCCATCCACGAGCCAGCGCACGAGCGCAAGGCTACGCACTCCGAGGAGCCTTCCGCCTCCCAGTTGGGGAGCCCGATGCCCCCATGTCGCGTCGGCGGCCGGATCCTGCTGGAGTTGGGAGCGATGAGACTCGAGGGAATCCAGACGGGAGACATCGTCGAGGTCGACCACAAAGGCCGTCGCTTCCATGCGGTCGTCACCGGTCAGGCGCCCGGCGGGCTGGCCCTGCAGCCGACGGACCGCCGGATCAACTACTACAGCTGCCGCAGTCGCGAGGTGATCGGCCACTGGTCCAAGCGGGGGCGCCCCCGCCAGACGGCCGAGCCGCTTCGCCCATCCCCGCGCCAGCTGGAGATCGATCTCGGCGGCGCCTCCGATCCGCCGGCGGCGTAAGCCGTGCTCAGGCGCCGGGGAGGGCCCTCTGATCGACGGCGGCCCGCTCGAGTTCATCGTCGCCCCAATAGAGCTTCCCGCCGAGGACGATGGTGGGCACGCCGAAGACGCCCAGGTCAAGCGCTTCGCCGGTCACATCCCTGAGGCCCTGCTTCACCTGCTCGGAGTCGAGCGCTCGATCGAGATCGCCGGGCTCGATCCCGGACCGCCGTCCCGCCTCGAGAACGGCATCTCGCTCGCCCAGGTCGGCGCCCTCGAGAAAGGCGAGCCTCATGGCGGCCAGAGAGAACGGCTTCAACAGTCCGAGGGCCTGGGCGTGCGTCATCCCGCGGGCGATGAGAAGGTCGCTGGTCGGCCAGGGCTCCGGCCAGCGGATCGGCCCGAGGCCGTGCTGGGCGGCCCTCGCGTCGCAGTCGGCCATCCCCGCCTGTCGGCGCTCGGTCAGACCCCAGGAGACACGGTCGTTGGCCTTGAAGATCGCGCCCGCCAGGACTCCGCTCCAGCGAGCCTCCGGAAGGAGCAGCTCGATCCGCTCGGCGGCGAACCACGAGTAGGGGGACATGGCGCCGAAGAAGAAGCGCGGGGCCGCCTCGTTCATCGGGGGATCATCGCGCAACCAGGCGTGCAGCCGTGCCTCGGTAGGGTCCTTGCATGAGCGACCGCGTGCTCATCCTCTCCTGGGAGTACCCGCCCGTGATCGAGGGGGGCCTGGCACGCCACGTGCGCAAGCTCGCCGAGGCGCTGGCCCGTCAGGGCCTGGGGGTCGACGTGCTGACCAGGGGGCTGGGGGAGGGCACCGATGGCGATGGCGCTCAGCGCAGATCGCTGGGAGGCGTCGATGTGCACCGCGTCCGGGAGCCCGGCTGGCCACGAGATCTGGACCGCTTCGTTGCCTGGGTGGAGCAGATGAACGCCGACATGCTCCTGGCCGGCGAAGCGCTGGCCAGGGAGCACAGCTATGACCTCATCCATGGCCACGACTGGCTCGTCGCGAAGGCCTCGGCCGAGCTCGCCGCGAAGCTCGGGATCCCCTACGTGACGACCATTCACGCAACCGAGCACGGCCGCCACCAGGGCTGGGTGGCCGACCCGCCGCAGTCGCACATCCATGCGGTCGAGCGCGAGATGGCGCACCGGGCCGATCGGGTGATCGTCTGCTCCTACTACATGCGGGGGCACGTGGCGGACATCTTCGACCTCGACGAGGAGCGGGTCACGGTGATCCCCAACGGGGTCGACCCAAGCGACCTGCGTCCTGTCGCCGATCTCCAGGCGCTTCGGGCCGAGTTCGCACAACCCCACGAGAAGCTGGTCCTGCTGGTGGGCCGCCTGGTCTACGAGAAGGGCTTCCAACTGGCACTTGATGCCCTTCCCGAGCTGATCGAGCGGGTCGGGAACGTCCGCTTCCTGGTCGCCGGCAGCGGCACCCACGAGGCCGAGCTGAAGGCCCAGGCGGAGCGGCTGGGCCTCTCCGATCACGGCACCTTCCTCGGCTGGATCGGGGATGACGTGCTGCACTCGCTCTACCGGATCGCCGATCTCTGCGTGGTTCCTTCTATCTATGAGCCCTTCGGGCTGGTTGCCCTCGAGGCCATGGCCTCCGGCTGCCCCTGCATCGTCGCCGACACCGGGGGGCTTCGCGAGGTCGTCCCGATGGGCGAGCGCGTCGGGCTGAGGTTCAACGGCGGCGACGCCGAGCATCTCGGCGTGATGATCGAACGCCTGCTGATCGACGACGAGCTCCGCGACCGTCTCGTGGCGGAAGCCTCCGAGCACGTGCTGCGATTCGACTGGGACGACATCGCCCAGCGCACGCGGGGGATCTACGATGACCTGGCTCGACCGGCTCCTGCCGAGGAGGGCGCTCAGCTGAACGACACAGAGGGAGTTTTCAGGGGATGACGCAGATCGTGCCGTCGTTGATGCAGGACGACTTTCCGCTCAACTTGCACCACATACGCCGCGCTCTGCGGGCCAACCGCCCGGACGCGACGGTCGCGACCCTGACCGACCCCGGAGTGGTGCAGCGCGCGACCTTCGCCGAGGTCTCCGACCGCGTCGATCGTCTCGCACGCGCCTTCGCCACGCTTGGGATCAATCAGGGCGATCGCGTCGGCACGTTCGCCTGGAACAACCAGCGCCACCTCGAGCTCTATTTCGCGATCCCCTGCGTCGGCGCGGTGCTGCACACCCTCAACATCCGCCTGTTCGAGGAGCAGCTGACCTACATCGTCAACCACGCCGAGGACCGTGTCATCTTCGTGGACGACTCGCTGGTCCCGATCCTCGAGAAGCTGGCTCCGTCGTTCGAGACGGTCGAGGCATACATCGTCATGGGCGACGGCGACGCGGGGAGCCTTCCCAACGTGCTGCGCTACGAGGAGCTTCTCGAGCAGGCCGGTCCGGGGGAGTTCGACTACCCCGAGGTCGATGAGCGCCAGGCAGCGGCCCTCTGTTACACCAGCGGCACCACGGGCAACCCCAAGGGCGTCCTCTACTCGCACCGCTCGATCAGCCTCCACTCGACGGCGACGATGTTCAAGGACGGCCTGGGGCTGAGCCGCTCCGACCGGGTGCTGGCGGTCGTGCCGATGTTCCACGCCAACGCATGGGGGCTCCCCCACGGGGCAGCCCTGGCCGGATCGGACCTCGTCCTGCCCGACCGCTTCCTGGGCGCCGAGCCGCTGGCCGGCCTGATCGCCTCCGAGCGCCCGACCCTGATGGGCTGCGTGCCGACGATCTTCAGCGATCTGCTGCGCTACGCCGACTCCCATCCGGACGTCGACCTCTCCTCGCTGACCAACGCGACATGTGGCGGCTCGGCCGTCCCGAGGCAGCTGATGAAGGACTTCGAAGAGCGCCATGGCGTGCGGATCTTCCAGGCCTGGGGGATGACCGAGACGAGCCCCGTGGCGACGTTCTCACGGCCCGGCGAGGGCGAGAAGGATGACGCCTACTGGGACGCGCGGGCCAAGCAGGGCCGTGCGCTGCCATGGGTGGAGCTGCGCCTGATGGGCGATGACGGGGAGACAGTTCCCTGGGACGGGACCTCCACCGGTGAGATCGAGGTCCGCGGGCCCTGGATCGCGGCGGGCTATTTCCGCGAGGAGAAGGGCGGAGAGAAGTTCGACGACGGCTGGCTCAGGACCGGCGATATCGCCTCGGTCGATGCCGGCTCGTTCGTCCAGATCACCGACCGCTCGAAGGACGTCATCAAGTCAGGGGGAGAGTGGATCTCCTCGGTCGAGCTCGAGAACGAGCTGATGTCACACCCCGATGTCGTCGAGGCCGCTGTGATCGCCAAGCCGGACGAGCGCTGGGCTGAGCGCCCGCTCTGCTGTGTCGTCCTGCGGGATGAGGCTGAGGTGACACCGGCCGAGCTTGTCGACCACCTGAGCACGCGCGTCGCACGTTTCTGGCTGCCCGATGAGTTCGCCTTCGTGGAGGAGATTCCCAAGACCAGCGTGGGCAAGTTTGACAAGAAGGTACTCAGAGGTCAGCTCGCCGAGGACCGCCTGGAGGGGCGTGTCAAGGTCTCCTGAGCTCGGTTTGACCCGCATTTTGGGGGGAAACCCGCTCGGTGCGTCTTTCCCGACCGCCAGGACTGATAGACCTTTGCCTCCTGGAGGCAGGCACCAGCCCGCCGACGGCGAACCAGAGGCAGAGCATTGCGACTTGAACCGCCGCGACCGGTAATAAAGGAGGCCCGATGAGGGGCCGAAACGCTCACCACACCACCAAACGGAGGTTGGCATGACTCGGACCGATGTCATGGCCTCGAGCAGGCCACGGACAGCAGTTGCAGCATCAACCAGGAAAGGATCCCGCGCGATGCGCAGGCTGACGCTACTCCCCATCATTCTTCTTCTCTCGATGGCGCTTCTGGCGCCCGGGTCGGCGTTTGCCGCCTCAGAATCGAACACCCAGTCCGGCTACAACCAGGAACCGGAAAAGCCCAAAACTGGCACGTCGCCCTCGAAAGAAGCCGAAGAACCTGCGGCGACGACGTCCAACGAAACCCCCACCACCACGACAACGCCCGAAGCGGCGACCACGAAGACGCTGCCCTTCACGGGCTTCGACCTTCGCTGGAGCTTCGGTCTCGGTCTGCTCCTGATGGGCGCGGGCTTCTCGATCGTCGTGGTGCAGCGTCGCCAGCGCGGCGAAGGCGGCCGCTAGCAGCGCCTCACCGGACCGGCGCAGTGCCGGTCACCAGTTGCTGAATGAGCCGTCGGCCTCCGGGCCGGCGGCTCT
The DNA here is from genome assembly GCA_964518445.1 of uncultured Solirubrobacteraceae bacterium. Lineage (GTDB taxonomy): Bacteria > Actinomycetota > Thermoleophilia > Solirubrobacterales > Solirubrobacteraceae > Palsa-744. The sequence continues at coordinate 5,300 of CAZFGJ010000079.1, read as the reverse complement.
TTCGCTTTCATGGGAGGCTCGCCGGGGAGGAGTTGCCAAGAGGCTCCGTGCCGGGGGACGCTCCAGACACTTAGGAGTCGGCCGGGCCGCTGGTATAACGGCTCGCCATGAGGGGCCCTCGCGAAATCGTTCCGGGCGTCTACGGCCTGGGCTCGGAGATGGTCAACTGGTACCTGGTCGAGCAGGAGGGGCGCCTGACAGCCGTCGATGCCGGCCTGGCCGGCTTTGCAAAGACGCTCGAGGCCGACCTCGCGGCGATCGGCCACAGCCTGGCGGCGCTCGAGGCGGTCGTCCTGACCCACTCCGACGCGGACCACACCGGTCTCGTCCCGAGGTTGCGCGAAGCCGGAGCTCGCGTGCTGATCCATGAGCGTGACGAGCAGACGCTGCGGCGCCCCGCCGCGAAGAAGGGGGACGCCAGCCCTGTTCACCTGCTGCCCTGGCTGGTGCGGCCGGGCCTCTGGAAACTGGTCGCCCACATGGCCCGCCAGGGTGCGGGATTCCCGGCCAAGATAGAGGGCGCCGAGACTTATGCCGGTGCGGTCAGGCTGGACGTCCCCGGTGGTCCGCTGGTGATCGAGACTCCCGGTCACACCCCGGGGCACTGTGCGCTCCTGTTCGAGGGTCATGGGGCACTGTTCGTGGGCGACGGGATGTGCACACTCAACGCTCTCACGGGCGCCGTCGGCCCGCAGTTGATGCCCAGGCCGCTCAATGTCGACAACGCCCAGTGCCTGCGCTCGCTCGATCAGATCGAGAACGTCCATGCCGATGTCCTGCTCCCAGGCCACGGCGAGCCCTGGCGCGGGGGAGTCGCCGTGGCGGTCGCGCGAGCCCGGGGGCTGGTCACAGAGGTGGTCCAGCCGGCCTAGCGAGGGACGGGGGCAGGCTCGCGCGCAGCGGGCGCCGCCTGCCGGGAGGTAGCGGGAGATCCCCTTTGTCGAAGGATGCGGCGTAGCTTCTGGCATTGGCAAGCAGCTCGTCGGTGGTGCTCATCTCGGAATCTCGCCTTTCGTTCTGGTCGGTTCTCGACACGTCGCGATGGTCGGGTCCAGTGTTATCTACATATAGCCGATAAAGTCAGTGAACAAACCTCGAAGGTGCGATACTGAAGAGGAAATCCCCGAATCCTGATCCGAATCAAGGAAATGGCAGCCACAGCAACCGACACACACCCCATCCCGACCCGCCAAGGCCTGATCCGTGGCCTGTTCTCGTTCCCCGATCCGGTCAACGAGGTCTCCGCCCGGGTGGTCGCCGGGGGCGTCGTCGCCCTGAGCCTGGCGACGATCGCGCTGGACTCCCCGGCCCTGCGCGTGCTGCTCGCCTACGGCTTCCTGGCACGGGTCCTGACTGGCCCCACGCTGAGTCCCCTGGGGCAGCTTGCCACCCGGGTCGTGACACCCCGGCTGGGCCTCGAGGCGAAACCTGTCGCGGGTCCCCCGAAGCGATTCGCCCAGGCGATCGGGGTGCTCTTCTCGGTCAGCTCGGCGGCGCTGGCCCTGGGCTTCGGAGAGACGCTGGCCGCGGATGTGGTGCTCGGGGCGCTGATCGTCGCGGCGACCCTGGAGTCCGTTTTCGGCATCTGCCTGGGCTGCAGGATGTTCGCGCTGGCGATGAGGGCCGGACTCGTCCCGGCCGAGGTGTGCGAGCGTTGCAACGACATCTGGGCCGGCAGAGAACTTGACAGCCAAACCGACGCATTGAAAGGACACGCTCTATGACATTGCAGCTGGGCGATACGGCGCCCGATTTCGAGGCGGACACCAGCGAGGGCCCGATCCACTTCCACGAGTGGCTGGGCGACTCCTGGGGAGTCCTCTTCTCACACCCGAAGGACTTCACGCCGGTCTGCACGACCGAGCTCGGCTACATGGCCAAGATCAAGCCCGAGTTCGACAGGCGCAACGTGAAGATCATCGGCCTGTCGGTCGACCAGACGGGCAAGCACGCCGAGTGGGCCAAGGACATTGAGGAGACTCAGGGCCAGGCGCCGAACTACCCGATCATCGGCGATGGCGACTTCAGCGTCTCCAAGCTCTACGGGATGCTCCCCGGTGGCGTCGAGGGCGACTCCGACGCGAGGACGCCGGCCGACAACCAGACGGTCCGCAACGTGTTCGTGATCGGCCCGGACAAGAAGATCAAGCTGATCCTCATCTACCCGATGACGACCGGCCGGAACTTCGACGAGGTGCTGCGGGTCATCGACTCGCTGCAGCTGACGGCCAAGCACAAGGTTGCGACGCCGGTCAACTGGAAGAACGGCGAGGACGTGATCATCGCCGGGTCGGTCTCCGACGATGAGGCAAAAGAGACCTACCCCGATGGCTGGGAGTCACCCAAGCCCTACATCAGGATCGTGCCCCAGCCTCACTGAGGCACATCGAAGCGATGCTGTTCCGCCAGATAACCCACGACGACCTCGGCTGCGCGTCCTACCTGATCGGGGACGAGCGGGCCGGGGTCGCGGCGGTCGTGGACCCCCGGTATGAGATCGACGAGTATCTCGAGCTGGCCCGCTACCGGGGCGTGGCGATCGAGCACATCCTGGAGACCCACAACCACGCCGACCACGTCTCCGGACACGGGCGCCTCGTGGCGGCGACGGGGGCGCGGATCCACGTCCATCGCCTGGCCGAGCCGGGCTACGAGCACGAGTCCTTCGACGACGGATGGGAGCTGCAGCTGGGAACGCTGCTCGTGCGAGCGCTGCACACGCCGGGGCACCGCCCCGAGCACACGGCCTTTCTGCTGATCGACACCACCCGCGGCAGCGAGCCCTGGGCGGTGCTCAGCGGCGACAGCCTGTTCGTCGGCGACGTCGCCCGGACCGATCTGGCGATCGAGCGCTCCGAGGGAGCACGCCAGATCTTCCGCTCGGTCAGGGACCGGCTGCTGACGCTTCCGGACGAGTGCGAGCTGTGGCCGGCTCATCTGGGCGGCTCGATGTGCGGGGGGCCCGGGATGAACATGAAGATCTGCTCGACCATCGGCTACGAGCGCCGGCACAACCCCACCCTGGCGATCGAGGACGAGGAGCGGTTCGTGGGCGAGTCGATCGCCAAGCTGGGGCCCCAGCCACCCAACTTCGAGAAGATCGTGGCGCTCAACCGAGGGCCGCTCCTGACGAGCGGGGTGGAGGTGCCGGCCCTCTATCCCCACCAGGTGCAGCTCAAGCGCGACGAGGGGGCCCTGCTGATCGACGTTCGCACCGACCTCCAGTTCGACGACGTCCACATCCACGGCTCGGTCTGCATCCCGTCGTTCAGCTCGGGCTTCGGATCGAAGCTCGCCTGGATCGCCGATCACGACCGCGAGATCGTCTTCATCGGCCGCGACGACGCGGACGGGCGCCGTGCCGCCCGGCTGGCGCTGTCGGTGGGCGTGCGCAACGTCGCGGGGCTGCTGGCCGGGGGGATGACCAACTGGCGCCAGGAACGCCATCCCGCGACGGAGACCGAGCGTCTGCCCGCAGCGGAGCTGCCCGAGCGCCTGAGCGACGAGAGCGACCTTCAACTCCTCGACGTCAGGGAGCTCAACGAGTGGAACGCCGGCCATGTGCCCGGCTCGGTCTTCACGCCCTGGCACGACATCAGAGCCGTCCCCGAGGGCCTCGACCCCGAGCTTCCGATCGCCGTCATCTGCGCCGCCGGAGTGCGCGCCGCGACGGCCGCCAGCCTGCTGAAGCTCTACGGCGCCAAGCACGTGATCCACGTGACCGACGGCGGTGTCCCGCGCCTGGAGGAAGAGGGCGTGATGCTCGAGACGGGGACCGCCCTGAGCGGTTGAGCTCCAACCGCCGAGACAGCTGCTGAGAGCGAGCTTCTCCTTCTCCTGTTCTCCCGTGTCCGAGCCGATAGGTGGGTGTGAGACGCTCCACGGAGAGCATTGCGTCCAACAACGCGCTGATGGCCTACACGGCCGCAGCGATGTATGGCGGTGCCGCACTTGACGAAGTGATCACCGGCTCGCTGCCCGGAGACCCCCCGACCGACTGGGTCTCGGTGGTGCTGGCTGTGGTGCTTGCCGGGGCTCTGGCACGCTTCGGCCCGCGCCTGCCGATCCGCTGGCTTGCCGTCGTCGGACCGATAGGCGTCGTGATGATCGCCCAGGCCTTGATCAGCGCGCCGCACACAGGCGATGCCGCAGTCCTCTATGTGTGGCCGGTTGTCTGGAGCTCCTTCTTCCTTGGCAGGCGGGGCGCGATCGGGATAGTCGCGACGATCGCCGTCGCACAGGCCTTCGTGCTGCTGGAGCTGCCGCCGGGGCGGGGCTATCCCGGGCGCTGGTTCGAGGTGATGATCCCCGTTTGCATCGTGGCGCTCGTGATCGCGCGCCTGGCCGAGAGCAACAACGCCCTGCTGGGGCGGCTGAGGGCCGAGGCGCGGGTCGACTCGCTGACAGGACTGCTCAACCGCCGGGGCTTCGAAGAGCGAGCCGCGCTGGCGTTCTCGATGGCCGCCCGCGAGGGGACCCCCACGGCCCTGGCGATGTTCGACATAGACCATTTCAAGCAGGTCAACGACGACTGCGGCCACGATGTCGGCGACCGGGTCCTGGCCCGGACCGGGCGGATCATCGAACGGGAGGCCCGAGAGACGGACGTCGTGGCGCGCTACGGCGGCGAGGAGTTCGTGGTGCTGCTGGCCGGCGCGGACCTGAGCGCGGCCCACGCCTTCGCCGAGCGGGTCCGGGAGAGCCTGGCGGCCGCCCAGGGGACCGGGATGCCGGTCGTCAAGGTCAGCGCCGGTGTCGATTCTGGACGGGCTGTCGAGGACCTGCTCGAGCTGCAGCGTCATGCCGACGAGGCGCTCTACAGAGCCAAGCGGGCCGGTCGCGACCGGACGATCACCTTCGAGGGCTCGCGCTCGGTTTCCGGGGGTGGCGGTGTTTACGGGGGGCGGGTGGTTCGAGCGTGACGAGGGCGGCCGAACTGGGGGCGAGGCTGACGTTCATCTCGCCCTGCTGGACGAGCGCCCGCTCGGAATGGGTCGGTGAGCGCAGAGACCCGTCGGAGGAGACGACATGCCCGCCCAGCTCGACTCCTCCGGTCGCCTGGGGTGAGGGTCCTGTGAGGCGCAGAATCGTCCCGCGGGTCAGCCCCGGGCCGACGGCCACCTGCAGGGCGAGTGGTGCGCTTCCTGGCGGTTCGTCGTCGACGAGGACGATCTTGGTGACCTGCTTCGGTGCCGCGAAGGCGGCAACGACCAGGTTGTAGGGCGTCGCCGGTGGCGGCGGTGTGGCGATTTCGCTCAGCAGGGGTCGATCTCCGATCAGCGAGTGGGTCAGCTGCAGCG
>CAZFGJ010000078.1:0-13963 GCA_964518445.1 uncultured Solirubrobacteraceae bacterium | reverse complement strand
GGATCGTCGAGCTGAGCTTTGCAGGAGTCGACTGGCTGGTCCGGGAGATCCTCCGGGAAGCGGGAGACGCCGCCGTGCTCGAGCCCGAGGATGCCCGCGAGGCGGTCGTGCAGGCCGCCGCGCGGCTGCGCCAGGCGCTCGCATCGCCGGCCGGAGTCTGAAACCGGGAGCAGCATGAGCCGCCGGGATCAGATCAAGATGTCCGACGACGAGGTGAGCGCGTTTCTCGCCGAGGAGCGGACCCTCACCTGCGCCACTCAGGGGCCCCGTGGCTGGCCTCATCTGATGCCCCTCTGGTACGTCCTGCGCGATGCACCCGACGGTGAGCCCGGGCCGCGGCTGTGGTCGTGGACCTACGGTGTTTCGCAGAAGGTCAAGAACCTCGAACGGGACCCCAGGGCCACCCTGCAGATCGAGACGGGCGAGCTCTACCAGGAACTGCGTGGGGTGATGCTCGAGTGCGAGGTGCGGGTGCACGGCGAGCTCGAGACGGTCTCACCGCTGGGCCAGGAGATATTCCACCGCTACGCGACCCCCCGCGGCGCCGAGCCGGTCGCCGAACTCCCACCCGAGGTGGGGCAGATGGTCGAAAAGCAGGCCGTCAAGCGTGTGGCGCTCGAGTTCGTCGAGCTGCGGCGCGCAACCTGGGATCACCGCAAGCTCGGCGGGACCTACTAGCGAGGCATCACTGGGCCGGCTGCGTGACCTGCTTGACGGCCGAGACCTTCCACTTCCCGCCTTCTTCGACGAGGGTGACCTGGCTCAGCTGTCCCTTCTTGCCCGAGTAGGTGCTTTTCACTTCGGCCGTCGCCGTGGTCCCGTTGACCTGAACGGATTTGACATCGGCTTCGGTTCCGTCGATCTCGGTTACCTGCTCTTTGATCGCCGCTTCACAGCCCTTCGTCCCGCCGAGGCTGCTCACGACCGAGGCGGAGAGGATTTCCGTGCAGATCTTCTTCTGTTCCCCGGCGGTCACGGCCGACTGAAGGCCGGCGATCGTCTGCGCCACCGTCTTCTCGGTCCCGCTGAAGTTGCTCGTCGAGGTTTTCGTGGTGCAGCCCGAGATCGCCAGGGCGCAGAGGGGCAGACAGCTCAGGGCTAGCGCGCGACGCATCGCACGCAAGGCTATTTGCTAGCCGCGCTCGTCGTCGCGCCGGTAGCCCAGACGAGCCGAGATCCGGTCCGCCGTCGAGACCAGATGCGGGCTCAGCGCGTCAACGAGCTCCTCGAGCGAGATCATCGAGCTGCGGGCGGCGATGTTGACGCCCGCCACGACCTCGCGGCTGGCATTGCGGACCGGCGCCGCGACGGAGAGCAGTTCGGACTGGAACTCTTCGTCGTTGACGGCGAAGCCTGCTTCCCGGACCTGCTCGAGCTCGTCGCGCAGGGAGCGCTTCGTGGTGATCGTGTTGGGCCCGACCTTCGTCGGCTTCAGGGCTGACAGGACATCTCGCTGCTCTTCCTCGGGCAGGTAGGCCATCAGGAGCTTGCCGACCGATGTCGCGTGTGCGGGGAGCCGCGAGCCGGGCTCGATTTCGCGCTCGGCATCGGTCAGGCCGCGCCGGAAGCTACGGGCGCGGTCAACGCAGAGGACCTCGGTGCCGTCCAGGACCAGGATGCAGGAGGTGTAGGAGGTGCGCTGGCGGAGCTCCTCGAGGTAGGGGCGGGCGTGCTCACGCAGGCCGGTCGAGTTGAGCGCCGACATTCCCAGGTCCGTGACCCGCAGCCCGAGCCGGTACTTGCGCGAGGCGCCCTGCTCGAGGTAGCCCAGTGCGACCAGCGTGATCACGTAGCGGTGCGTCGTCGAGCGGCTCATGCCGAGCTCGTCGGCTATGTCCGCGATGCCCAGGATCGGGCGGGCGGGCGTGAAGCACCCGAGGATCGCCAGACCGCGCTCCAGTGATTGGGAGTAGCGCGGTTCGCGCAGACTGGGGATCGACCAGGCGGGATCGCTGTCCACTCCGGCGGCTTTTGTCGCTACAGCTTTGGGCCTTGGCATCTCGTGGGTCTCTGCTTCCTGTTCGGCTTTTGGGGGCTTGACAACTGGAGACATTTACGTCCGCCACCGCAGTCGTCGGAATCTGATCATAGATCGAAATATCGGCTGATCGGGTTAAAACCTACCTGAGAGTGTGTCGGTATGGGCCGTCTCCACAAGCCATTGGCTTCGCGGACCCCAATCGCCGCTAGGGTTCTGCGGAACGTGGAGGCGCTGAAGGGTCTAATTCTCTCGGGTGGCAAGGGCACACGCCTGCGCCCGATCACGCACACGAGCGCCAAGCAGCTCGTGCCGGTCGCCAACAAGCCTGTCCTCTTCTACGGCATCGAGGCAATGGCTTCAGCCGGCATCGAGGAGGTCGGCATCATCATCGCCCCCGAGACCGGGCCCGAGATCGAAGAGGCCGCCGGAGACGGCTCGCGCTTTGGCCTGAGCATCACCTACATCCTTCAGGACGAGCCGCTCGGCCTGGCTCACGCGGTGCTCACGGCCGAGCCCTTTCTCGGGGAGAGCCCGTTCGTCATGTACCTGGGGGACAACCTCCTGCAGGGCGGCATAAGCGAGCTGGTCGAGGCGTTCAGGGCCAACGAGCCGGACGCCCTGATTCTCCTGACCCAGGTGCCCGACCCGGAGAACTACGGTGTCGCCGAGCTCGCGCCGGGCTCAGACGGGAACGTGGGACCGGTCCGGCGCCTCGTCGAGAAGCCGACGGAGCCGGCGACGGACCTTGCACTGGTTGGCGTCTACATGTTCACCGCCGGCATCCACGACGCGGCGCGAGCGATCGATCCCTCTCCCCGAGGCGAGCTCGAGATCACCGACGCGATCCAGTACCTCGTCGATGCGGGCCGGCGCGTGGAGCCCCACATCGTCAGGGGCTGGTGGAAGGACACGGGACGGCTCGAGGACATGCTCGAGGCCAACCGCCTGATCCTCGACAACCTCAGCGAGCTCGTCGAGGGCGAGCTCGTCGACTCGCAGCTCGATGGGCGGGTCGTTGTCGAGCCGGGCGCCGTCCTTGAACGCACGACCGTCCGCGGCCCGGCCGTGATCGGCGCCGGCGCGGTGTTGCGGGACTGCTACGTCGGCCCCTACACCTCGATCGGCGAGGACTGCCGGATCACCGGCTCGGAGGTCGAGCACTCGATCCTGCTCGCCGGCTGCACCGTCACGGACCTCGACGGGAGGATGGAGTCGTCGCTGCTCGGCCGCAACGTGACCATCCGGCGCGGCGACCGCCAGCCGCGGGCCTACCGCTTCATGGTCGGGGACAACTCCGACATCTCGATCCTTTGAGGCTGCTTGTCACGGGGTCGAACGGGATGCTGGGCCTCGAGGTCATGCGCGTCGGCGAGCGAGCCGGGCACGAGATGATCGGGCTCTCCCGCGCCGAGCTGGACATCTGCGACGAGCCGGGCACCCGAGAGCTAATGGGGCGCCTGGAACCCGACGGCGTCGTCAACTGCGCGGCCTGGACCGATGTGGACGGCGCCGAGAGCGACCCGGCCGGCGCTCGGGCGGTCAATCGCGACGGCGCCGGAAACCTTGCTTCATGCGCCGCTGCCGCGGGTGCGCGGATGGTCCACGTCTCGACCGACTACGTCTTCGACGGGCGGCCCCCGCTGCGCCCCGACGGAGCGCCGCGGGCCTACCTCGAGAGCGACCCGACCGGCCCGGCGACGGTCTACGGCCTGACCAAGCTGGAGGGCGAGGAGCTCGTGAGGCGAGCCTCGCCCCGGCACGCGGTCGCGAGGACGGCATGGCTCTTCGGAGTGGGCGGGCGCAACTTCGCCGAGACGATGCTGACGCTTGCCGGGAACCGCGACTCGGTCCGGGTCGTGGCGGACCAGATCGGCTGCCCGACCTGGACAGGCCACCTGGCCCCGGCGCTCCTGGGCCTGCTCGAGCGCGAGGTCGGCGGGCTCGTCCACCTCGCAGGCACGGGCGCGGTTTCGTGGCACGGGTTCGCGGCCGAGATCTTCCGGCAGGCCGAGCTCGGCTGCGAGGTGCACGAGGCGACCAGCGCCGAGATGGCTCGCCCCGCTCCCCGGCCGGGCTGGTCGGCCCTCGAGTCCGAACGCGACGACGTGCTGCCCCTGCCACCGTGGCAGGACGGGCTGGCGGGCTATCTTGCCGCTCGCGCTGGGATGATGCGGGCATGAAACTACTCGTATGCGGTGGAGCCGGGTTCATCGGCTCGACCTTCGCCCGCCAGCGCCTGCGTGAGCACGGTGACGATGTGACGGTCCTGGACAAGCTGACCTACGCCGGCCGCGAGGAGAATCTCGCAGACCTCGCGCCCGACCCGGCATTCAGGTTCATCCGCGGCGCGATCGAGGACCCCGAGGCGGTTGCCGGCGCGATCGATGCCGCGGCGCCCGACGCGATCGTCAACTTCGCAGCCGAGACGCACGTGGACCGCTCGATCGCCGAGCCCGACGCATTCGTCAGGACACACGCCCTCGGCACCTATGTGCTGCTCGAGGCGGCTCATCACCGCGGGCTCGACTATCTGCAGGTCTCAACCGACGAGGTCTACGGCTCGATCGACGAGGGGACCTTCACCGAGGAGAGCCCCCTGCGGCCATCCTCCCCCTACTCGGCCACCAAGACCGGCGCCGACCTGCTGGTGCTGAGCTACTTCCACACCTACGGGATGCCCGTTCGGATATGCCGCGGCTCGAACAACTACGGCCCCTACCAGTACCCCGAGAAGCTGATCCCGCTGATGGTGCTGAACGCCCTGCTCGGCGACCGGCTGCCGGTCTACGGCGACGGCAAGCAGGTCCGCAACTGGATTCACGCGACCGACTTCGCCCGCGCGATCGGGCACGTCCTCGAACACGGAGGTCCCGGCGAGGTCTACAACGCCGGCGGCCCCGATGAGGAGGCCAACATCACGGTGGTCAAGCGGATCATCGAGATGACCGGGGCATCGGAGTCTCAGATCGAGCATGTCAACGACCGCCCCGGGCACGATCGCCGCTACTCGCTCTCCTCACAGAAGGTCCGCGCGCTCGGCTGGGTGCCCCGTGTGCGCTTCGAAGAGGGCCTGGCGGAGACCGTTGCCTGGTACCGGAACAACCCCGAGTGGTGGGAACCGATCCGCTCGGGGGAGTACCGCGAGTACTACTCCCGCCAGTACGGGAGATCGCTCGGAGACTGAACTCCGGGCGAGCCGGGGACGCTAGGCTCGGAGGATGTCAGCGAAGGTATTCACCGAGCCGGTCCAGGCCTGGATCGACTCGGCCTTCGAGCGCCCCACGCCGGCTCAGAACGAGGCCTGGCCGGCCATCGCCCGGGGCGAGCATGTGCTGCTGTCCGCGCCGACGGGATCCGGCAAGACGCTGGCCGCATTCCTGTGGGCGCTGGACCGTCTCGGCGCGGACGCGCCGGCGGAGGGGGAGCGCGCCGCGACGGGCACACGGGTGCTCTATGTCAGCCCGCTGAAGGCGCTGGCCTACGACATCGAGCGCAACCTGCGGGCTCCCATCCGCGGCATCGGCGCCGAGCACATCACCGTCGCGATCCGCACCGGGGACACGCCCCAGCGCGAGCGCGCCGCAATGGTCCGCAACCCGGCCGACATCCTCGTCACCACACCCGAGTCGCTCTACCTGATCCTCACCTCACAGGCACGCTCGATGCTGAAGGGCGTCGACACGGTGATCGTCGATGAGATCCACGCCGTCGCCCACTCCAAGCGGGGATCGCACCTGGCATTGACGCTCGAGCGCCTCGAGGCGCTGGTGCGCAGCTCGAACCCGGCCATCGGCCCGGAGGAGGCAGCCTTCCAGCGAATCGGCCTGAGCGCGACGCAGAACCCGCTGGAGGAGATCGGGCGGTTCCTCGTCGGACCGCGGCGCGAGGTCACTATCGTCGACGCCGGAGCCCGCAAGCCTCTGGACCTGCGGATCGAGGTCCCCGTCGAGTCGATGGTCGAGCCCGGCGGGCCGGTTGACCCCGCGGCCGACCCCCTCGACCCCGTCCAGGGCGGCGAGGCGACACGCGCCTCGATCTGGCCGGCGATCTATCCGGAGATCCTGCGGCTGGTCCGCGAACACACCTCGACGATCGTCTTCGTCAACAACCGGCGCTCCGCCGAGCGGGTGGCCCTGCGTCTCAACGAGCTTGCCGCGAAGGAGGACGAGGAGGGCAGGCCGGCCGGGGCCGAGGCGGAGCAGAGCGGCGCCCCCGTCGAAATCGCACGAGCCCACCACGGCTCCCTGGCCCGCGAGGAGCGGACGAAGGTGGAGGAGCTGCTGAAGGCCGGCGGGCTGCCCTGCCTGGTCGCGACGTCCTCGCTCGAGCTGGGGATCGACATGGGCGCCGTCGACCTGGTGCTCCAGATCGAGTCGCCCAAGTCCGTCGCCCGGGGACTGCAGCGGATCGGGCGTGCCGGTCATGGCGTCGGCGAGGTCAGCCGGGGAAGGATCTTCCCGAAGTTCCGGGGTGACCTGCTCGAGTGCGCCGTCGTGGCCCGCCGGATGCACGAGGGGCAGATCGAGCCCACGGTGGTGCCGCGGAACGCCCTCGACGTGCTCGCTCAGCAGATCGTGGCGATCGCGGTCTCTGCCGACCCGGATGGCGTCTCGGTCGCCGAGATCCACCGGCTGGTCACGGGGACCCACTCCTACAGCGAGCTTTCGATGGAGCTGCTGGAGAACGTCCTCGACATGCTGGACGGCCGCTACCCCTCAAAAGAGTTCGGCGAGCTGCGGGCCAGGGTCGTCTGGGATCGCGTGGCGGGCGTCGTCCGGGCGCGTAAGGGCTCGCGCCAGCTGGCGATCGCCAACGCCGGGACGATTCCCGACCGGGGCCTGTATGCCGTGACGCTTCCCGACGGACGCCGGGTGGGGGAGCTGGACGAGGAGATGGTCTATGAGGCGCGTGCCGGTCAGGCCTTCCTGCTGGGAGCCTCGACCTGGAGGATCGAGGAGATCACCCGTGACCGGGTGATCGTCACGCCCGCGCCCGGCGCACCGGGAGCGGTTCCCTTCTGGAAGGGCGACTCGGTCGGGCGGCCCAAGGAGCTGGGAGAGGCGATAGGAGCCTTCTCGCGCTGGGCTGTCGAGCAGGACGCAGAGACGCTCGAGCGCGACTACGACCTCGACCGCCGTGCCGCTCAGAACCTGTTGGCCTATCTGCTCGAGCAGCTCCAGGCCACCCGGGTCCTGCCCAGCGAGCGGACGATCGTGCTCGAGCGCTTCCGCGACGAGATCGGAGACTGGCGGCTCTGTGTCCTATCCCCCTACGGCGGTCGTGTGCACGCCGCATGGGGCCTCGCCCTGTCGGCCAGGATGCACGAGCGTTTCGGCCTCGACTCCGATCCGATCTGGACGGATGACGGGATCATCATGCACCTCCCCGACCTCGACGCCGAGGAGGCCGAGGCGCTGCCCTCGGCGGCCGATCTGCTGCTGCTCGACCCGGACGAGGTGGAGCAGGCAATCGTCTCCGAGCTGGGGGGCTCGGCCCTGTTCGGAGCGCGCTTCCGCGAGAACGCCGCCAGGGCTCTGCTGATCCCCCGCGCCTATCCAGGACGGCGCACGCCCCTCTGGCAGCAGCGCCTGAAGGCACAGAATCTGCTCGAGGTCGCCCGGCGCTACGAGGACTTCCCGATCATCCTCGAGACCTACCGCGAGTGCCTCAAGGACGTCCTCGACCTGCCGGGCCTTCAGTCCCTCCTGCGTGGGCTCCACACCCGCGAGATAGCCCTCGTCGAGGTGGAGACGCAGCATGCATCGCCCTTCGCCTCCTCGCTGCTGTTCGACTACGTGGCCACCTACATGTACGAGGGGGACACGCCCACGGCGGAGCGCCGTGCTGCGGCGCTGTCGCTCGACCGCGACCTGCTGCGCGAGCTGCTCGGGCAGGAGGAGCTGCGCGAGCTGATCGACCCGCAGGCGCTCGAACGGGTCGAGGAGGACCTGCAGTGCCGCTCGGAGATGACCCGGGCGACCGGCCGGGACGGACTGCACGATGTCCTTCGCAGGGTCGGTGACCTGAACCGCGCGGAGCTAGGCGACCGCGTCTTCCCCGGAGTCGACGCCGAGGGGATGCTCGGCGAGCTGCGCCGCGAACGGCGGGCCGTCGAGCTGCGGATCGGAGGGGAGCCTCGCTGGATCGCCGCGGACGAGGCGGGCCTCTACCGGGACGCGCTCGGGGCGTCCCCGCCCGGGGGTCTGCCGGAGGCGTTCATCGCCCCCGTGCCCGACGCGCTTCGTGAGCTCCTGGCGCGCTACGCAAGGACCCACGGACCGTTCTCGACCGAGGACGTTCATGCCCGCTACAACCTCGACGCAGGTGCCGTCCTGCGCGAGCTCGAGCGCGACGGCGTGATCGTGCGGGGCGAGCTGCGCCCCGGGGGCAGCGGCCGCGACTGGTGCGACGTTGAGGTCCTGCGACGGCTGCGCCGAGCGTCGCTGGCCGCTCTGCGCAAGGAGATCGAGCCCGCTGAGGAGAGCCGGCTCGCCGCCTTCCTGCCCTCGTGGCAGGGCGTCGACCGCCACACCTCGGCCGGTGCGGGGGTCGACCGGCTGCGCGAGGTTCTGGTGCCGCTGCAGGGCCTGGCCCTGCCGGTGGAGAGCTGGGAGCGCGACATCCTCCCGCGGCGGACGGGCGCCTACTCGCAGACCTGGCTCGACCATCTCTGCGCCAGCGGCGAGGTGGTCTGGGTCGGTGCCGGCCCGCTCGGGAGATCGGGGCGGGTGGCCCTCTATTTCCGCGACGATGCCCCCGCGATCGGCCCGCCGCCGGGCGGCCCGGCGGGACGATCGTCGGTGAGCCCTCCCGAGGAGCCCGAGCACCTGCTGCTGCGCGAGCGCCTCGCCCAGGGCCCCTGCTTCTTCACCGACCTGCTGGCGGAGATCGACGCGCCTCCCGAGGCGCTCCGCGAGGCGCTCTGGGACCTGGTCTGGGCGGGGGAGGCGACCAACGACGCCTGGGCTCCGCTGCGGGCACCCCGACTGTCGCTGGCACGCTCGGGCGGGTCCTCAGCCTCGCTGGCCGAAGGCCGGCGCAGCGTCCGCCATCCAGCCCGGTCGCGCTTCGCCTCGCGGCGCAGCACCGGCGCCCAGTCCCAGGTCCAGGGCCGCTGGTCGCTCAGCGCGGCCGTCTTCGGCGCCGAGGTCGACACGGCCGGTGCCGTCGAGCGCCGCAGGGTCCTCGCGGAGCTGCTGCTGGAGCGCTACGGCATCGTCACCCGGGAGCAGGTCCTGGCCGAGGGGATCAGGGGAGGGTTCTCGATCCTCTACGACACCTTCTCCCAGCTCGAGACGCTGGGCGTCTGCCGGCGCGGATATTTCATCGAGGGGATGGGCGGCGCTCAGTTCGCCCTTCCGGGTGCCGTCGAGCGCCTGCGCGCGGCGCCCCGCCGGACGGGAGACGGGCCGCGCACGATGGTTCTCGCCGCGGCCGACCCGGCTCAGCCATACGGAGCCGCGCTGCCCTGGCCCAAACGGGAGGCTCAGGATCGCCGCCCGGCCCGTGTCGCCGGCGCATATGTGGTCCTGGTCGAGGATCGCCCGGTTCTCTACGTCGAGCGCGGGGGAAGGGGGCTGGCGACGCTGCTCGCTCCTCCCCGCCAGGGTGAGGTGCCGGCCGGGGAGTCCGCGGGAGCGCCGGCCGGCCAGGATGGCCCGGTCCGCCTTGCGCTGTCGGCCCTGGCCGACGCCGTTCGCGGGGGACGGGTCGGGAAGCTGGCTCTGGAGCGCATCGACGGGCAACCTGCGATCTCCTCTCCGTTCGCCGCCTCGCTGATCGAGCTGGGCTTCCACTCAGGCCCCAGGCGCCTGACGCTCAGCGCCTGAGCCGCCCCACCGCTCTGCCCGCCCGGCGGCTCTGCGATTGTTGAGAGCGATGAGCGACCCCCCAACTCAGAGCCCAGGCGCCGCCGATGCGCCCCGCAGGCCCCGCCGGGTGGGTCACAAGGGGGCGGCCCACATCGAGCACGGCAACACCCTGGCCAGCTTCGATGCCGCCCTCCGCCACGACGTGGACATGATCGAGCTGGATGTCCTGCCGGAGCGCCAGGACGGCACGGGCCGGCTTCTTGTGGCACACGACTATGCCGACGCCTCCTCGCGGGTTCCGCCCACATTCGAGGAGGCGCTGGATCACCTCTGCAGGCCCGAGTTCGCTGCGATCGAGCTCGATGTGGACGTCAAGCTCCCGGGTTACGAGCTGCGTGTCCTCTCGGCCCTGCGTGAGCGCAACCTCGTCGAGCGGACTCTGATCAGCGGCATGTTCCCCTCAGGCCTGGCTTTGATCCGCGAGGCCGAGCCGGCGCTGCGGCTTGGCTGGTCGGTTCCGCGGGTGCGCCGCGACTACACGACAGACATGCTCACGGCGATCCCCGCACTGGCGATCCTCACGGGCTACCGGGCGATGCTGCCCCGGCGGGCACGCACGGCTCTGCAGGAAGGGCGCTTCGACGCGATCATGGCCCATTGGCGGGTCGTCACCAAGGCGCTGATCAGGGCGGTCCGCGAAGGCGGCGGGCAGATCTACGTCTGGACGGTCGACGACGCCCGGATGATCCAGAAGCTGACCGACATGGGGGTCGACGGGATCATCACCAACGACCCCCGGCTGTTCAGCCAATAAGACAGCTGGCGCTCGAGAAGCCCGCCGGATCGGCGCCCGCCACGCTCCTGTGCCCGGCCGTGGTCGGGCGGGTAGCGCTCTGAAGCACCCGGCTTCCGCGGCGCCACTGGAACTCGACAACGCCACGCAGGCTGAAGGCCGGCTTGCCGGCCTGCGGTTCGAGCTGGAAGCTTCCCCCGCCCTGGCGTACCGAGGCCCCCGCTCCGACGTGGAGGAACTTCGGCGCTCTTTTGTCCTTGGCCGGCAGGTCGAGCCACTTCTTGGTCTTCGCGTCCTGGTACTGCAGGTGGAAGCGCATGTACATCTGGTCGCGGGAGTGCTTGTCTCCCGGCATCGAGCCGCGGATCCCGAGCGTGTCCGGCTGATCCGTGGGGGTGCAGATGTTGATCGTCGCCCACAGGTCCCGTGAGCGCAGGAGCGCCTTGAGCATGGTGCTTTCGGTGCTCGAGCGACTGGTCGCGGGCGCGGCCATGGCGGAGGCGCAGAGCAGCAGCGAAATGGCCAGGAGGGACGCGATAAGCCTGCGGATGGACATGCCTGGGACGATAGCGCCGGGACCCGTTCAGCCACCCCGGTTGTGGTATGTCCTAGCGATGAGCGCGCGGTCCGACGATGTCGTGGAACTGCTCGGGCGGGTGCCCGTCTTCTCGACCCTGGAGCGCACCGATCTCGAGCGGATCGCGGAGGTCTCGGTGCCGAGAACATTCGAGCCGGGCCAGGCCGTCTTTCGCGAGGGCGACTCGAGCGACACCTGTTACGTGGTCTCCGACGGCCACGCCCGGGCGATACGCAGCCATCCCGACGGTCGCACCATCACGCTCGCCACGTTCGGGCCGGGTGACATCTTCGGCGAGCTGGCGATGTTCGAGGACGAGCGCCGCTCCGCGACCGTAGAGGCGATCGAGACGACAGGCGTGATCGGAGTCCTCGGTCCGGACATGCGCCGGCTGATGATCGAGCACCCCGAAATCTCCACACGGCTGGTGATCGCTCTGGGCAGGCGGCTGCGGGAGAGCAACGAGCGCCTCTCGCGCCAGTCCTTCCAGACGGTGCAGAGCCGGGTCGCCGTGGTGCTTGGCAACCTCGTGGCCGAGCAGATCGCCACCGGCATCCCGCCGTCGGACGTGCTGGTGACCGCCACCCAGGCGGACCTGGCTCAGCTGGCGGGCTCCTCGCGCGAGTCGGCCAGCCGCTTCCTGGCGGTGCTCGAGCGAGCCGGGGTGATCTCCCAGGGAAGGGGCCGTCTGGTGGTCCACAACCCCCAGGCATTGAGCCAATATGTCTTCTGATGGCAAGCGCTCACAGCGGCGGGGAAAGAAGAAGCAGCCCGCCGCCGGCGCGCCGGGGCGTCCCAAGAAGGGACAGGCCCGCGAGTTCTCCGCCGGCGGGGTCGTCGTGCGAGGGCAGGAGGTCGTCGTGATCGTCCCCACCCGGCGGGCCGCCGACGGCTCGAAGGTCTTGGCGCTGCCCAAGGGGCACGTCGATCCTGGCGAGACTCCAATCGAGGCCGCCGAGCGAGAGGTGCGTGAGGAGACTGGAATCGTTGCCGAGGCGCTCAGCGAGCTCGGCGAGACGCGCTACTGGTATCGCCGGGACGGCCGGACGATCGGCAAGTCCGTCTCGTTCTTTCTTTTCAGCCACGTCGGAGGCGACACGGCCGACCATGACGACGAGGTCGAGGAGGTCCGCTGGATCAGCCTGGAGCAGGCCGTTGAGGAGCTCAGCCACGACGCCGAGCGCGAAATGGTGGCCCTGGCGATCGCCTACCTCGAGAAAGAGCGGTAGCCTGCCCCGCATGCAGGTTCTGAATTTCTACTCGACGATCTTCGCCGACGAGCTCAAGCGGGGGCGGAAGACCGCGACCATCCGGCTCGGCGACAAGTCGGGCAAGTACCGCAAGAACCAGGCTGTCCTGGTCACGATCGGCTTCCAGTACTCCCCCAGGGAACGGATCTTCGAAGCCGTGATCGACCAGGTCGAGGTCATGAAGCTGGCCGACCTCTCCCCGCGGGACATCAAGCACGACAACCCCGAGTTCCGCCGCCACGAGGAGCTGATCAAATTCCTCGAGCAGATCTACGGCCGTGCCGTCTCGCCGGAGGACATCGTCACGGTCGTCCGGTTCTCGCAGATCCTCGACACGCCGACCGGCATGACAGAGGCGATGAAGGGCTTCGGCGGCGCGCAGAACTAGCTGTTGACGGTCTTTCGGCCGTCCTTGTCCCGCCCGGCCCGAAGAATCGGCAATCTCGCATGAGGAGTGCCAGCGGTTGGCGCGCCGGCCCAGATCTTCTATATATTGAGATGCAAGTTGGCACTCTCCCCCTGAGAGTGCCAAAAGGGCGGTTCTGTCACGGAACGCAGTGGCCGAGAACCGGCAGTCGCATTCTCTAGATGGAGGTTTTTCGAATATGAAGCTCAAGCCCCTGGGCGATCGTCTGATCGTGCGGGCGATCGAGGAGGAGCAGACCACTGCCAGTGGCCTGGTGCTCCCCGACACTGCCAAGGAGAAGCCGCAGAAGGGCAAGGTCCTCGCCGCAGGCGACGGCCGGCTCGACGAGGGCGGCAAGCGCATCCCGATGGATGTCAAGGAGGGCGACGAGGTCCTCTACAGCAAGTACGGCGGGACCGAGATCAAGGACCCGGACACCGGTGAGGATCTGCTCGTGCTTCGCGAGTCAGACGTCCTCGCCAAGGTCGCCTAAGGCACAAGGAGAACTGAGAAGAACATGGCTCACAAGGAGATCAAGTACAACGCCGAGGCCCGTTCGGCCCTCGAGGCGGGTGTCGACGCGGTCGCGAATGCGGTCAAGGTCACACTCGGCCCCAAGGGTCGCTACGTCGTCCTCGACAAGAAGTTTGGCGCTCCGACGATCACCAACGACGGTGTCACGATTGCTCGTGAGATCGAGGTTGAGGACGTCTTCGAGAACCAGGGCGCACAGCTCGTCCGCGAGGTTGCCACGGCGACCAACGACGTTGCCGGTGACGGCACCACGACGGCCACCGTTCTCGCCCAGGCGATCGTTCGCCAGGGCCTGAAGAACGTTGCCGCCGGCGCCAACCCGCTGGCCCTCAAGCGCGGCATCGAGAAAGCCGTCGACGAGGTCGTCAAGAACATCGCCTCGCAGTCCAAGGAGGTTTCCGGCAAGGACCAGATCGCCCGCGTGGCGACCATCTCAGCCGGCGACGAAGAGATCGGCGACGTCATCGCCGACGCGATCGAGAAGGTCGGCAAGGACGGCGTTGTCAACGTCGAGGAGGGCCAGACGTTCGGCATGGACCTCGAGTTCACCGAGGGAATGCAGTTCGACAAGGGCTACATCTCGCCCTACATGGTCACCGACCAGGACCGCA